>NZ_JABAFB010000011.1:0-157409 GCF_012843405.1 Rhodococcus sp. BL-253-APC-6A1W | reverse complement strand
TGATCGCACCAAATAATTGGCACTGACATTCATCGGCACACTGTTGAGTTCTCAAAGAACACGCACACACCATCACTTGCAAGTTTCTCAACTTGTTCGATCCGGGGTTTGTTGTCCCACCGGGTTCCTCATCGGCTCCCTGGGGCGAACACCAACCTTACCAGAAGATTGTGTGTCGTGTAAACGTGCAGGCGCCTTCGTCCAACCTCGTTGTCCCAGTCCCTCAGGTCCGGGTCGGTGTCCGTGTCGCTCTGACTTGGACTAAGTTACGCGACGATGAACTGCCCTGCAAATCCCCTGGTCAGCAGCCATTCGGGGAAGGAAACCCCAGGTGAACGGGCCTAGCGTCTACCCCGTGGACCGGGATCTTCAATCGTGACGCCGCACACATGCCACCCCGGGCCTCATCCGCGCAGGAGAGTGGGCTCGCCGGCCCCGACCCGCTCGATGTTGCCGCCCAGCTCCTGGATGATTTCCACGAACCTCGGGTAGCCGCGATCGATGTGGTAGACGTCGTGCACTTCGGTCACCCCGTCTGCGCACAGCCCGGCAAGCACCAGTCCGGCCCCTGCACGGATATCCGACGCCCATACCGGAGCACTCGACAGTTCCTCCACGCCGCGGATCACCGCATGGTGTCCGTCCGTCCGCGCATCGGCGCCCAGACGCACCATCTCCTCCACGAAGCGGAACCGCGCCTCGAAGACGTTTTCGGTGATCATCGACGTGCCGTCCGCCACCGCCGCGAGCCCGATGGCCATCGGCTGAAGATCGGTAGGGAAACCGGGGTACGGAAGTGTCGCGAAGTTGACCGCCCGCGGACGCTCCCTCTGGACCACGCGGAACCCGTCCACGAGCGGAGCCACTTCGGCGCCGGCTCCCCGCAGCTTGTCGAGCACGAGTGCGAGGTGCTTGGGATTGACTCCGCGCACGGTCAGATCCCCGCGCGTCATCGCCGCCGCGATCCCCCACGTCGCCGCCACGATGCGGTCACCGATGCAGCGATGACTCGTGGGCGAGAGGGCAGGAACGCCGGAGATCCGAAGAGTCGTGCTCCCGGCGCCCGTGATCCGGGCACCCATCTGGACGAGCATGGTGCACAGGTCCACGATCTCCGGTTCACGCGCGGCATTGTCGATAGTGGTGTCGCCCTTTGCGAGGACAGCAGCCATGAGGATGTTCTCGGTGGCACCCACCGATGGGAAGGCCAGCCGGATCGTCGCGCCGTGCAGTTCGTCCGCCTCGGCAACGACGCAGCCATGCTCGATGGTGCTGTGCGCCCCCAGCAGACGGAGACCGGACTGGTGCATGTCGAGCGGGCGGGAGCCGATCGCGTCTCCGCCCGGCAGGGCGACCACCGCGCGGCGGCATCTCGCGACCAAGGGTCCGAGGACACATACGGAGGCACGGAACTGCTTCACCGCGGCGAAGTCCGCGTGGTACGACGGCTGCGCGGGGGTCGTGATCCGTACTTCGTCACCGTCGAGTTCGACCTCGCAGCCGAGACCCCGCAGGACCTCCGCCATCAAGGGCACGTCGAGGATGTCTGGACAGTTCGTAATCGTCGTGGTGCCCTCGGCGAGAAGCGCGGCAGCCATCAGCTTGAGCACGCTGTTCTTGGCACCACCGACGACGACATCACCAACGAGCCGGTTTCCCCCGGTGACAAGAAAGCGTTCACTCACAGCGACACAGCCTAACGTCGTGTCTGTCTCTACAGCGGAACCGGTACCGTGGCGGCCATGGCAGTGCATCTCACCAGGATCTATACCCGTACCGGAGACGACGGTACGACGGGCCTCAGTGATTTTTCCCGGGTATCGAAGAACGACCCGCGATTGATCGCGTACGCCGATTGCGACGAGACGAACGCGGCGATCGGGGTGGTGCTCGCACTCGGTTCCGTCCCCGAGCGGCTCGTTCCCGTGCTGCAGCAGATCCAGAACGACCTGTTCGATGCGGGCGCCGATCTGTCGACGCCGATCGCGGAGAACCCGAAGTACCCGCCGCTGCGCATCACCGAGCCGTACATCGACCGGCTCGAGGCGTGGTGCGACGAATTCAACGAAGAGCTGGGACCGCTCGATTCGTTCATTCTTCCGGGCGGAACCCCGGCCGCGGCGCTCCTGCACACCGCTCGCACGGTGGCGCGCCGGGCGGAACGTTCGGCATGGGCTGCGGCGGACGCCGCACCCGAGACCACGACAGTCTTGCCGGCGAAGTACCTCAACCGTCTGTCGGATCTGTTGTTCATCCTCAGCAGGGTCACCAATCCGGAGGGCGACGTCCTGTGGAAGCCCGGAGCGGGCGCGTAGGTAGGTCGATCTAGTAGGGACGGCGGCGCTGCGAGCGTCCCGACGGCCTGGACTCCACCCAGGACAGGAACGCCGTCTTCGCGCCGCTGTCCAGAGCGATCTCGTAGGACCCGTCGCCGTCGACGATCTCGAGGATCACGATGTCCTCGGTCATGATGTCCGTCTCCGCTGCCGTGGCGTGCCGGCGCGAACGCACCTCGATGCCCTGGCGGGAAATCCGCGTATCCGGCCCGGGACGCAGACTCGAGAGCTTGTAGAAGGCGAGCGTCTCGTCGCCGTAGCGGATGATCCCGTGGCGCCATCCGGCGCAGTCACTGCGCGGGAGAACCCGCAGAATCGCAGCAGTGCCCCCTCCCCGAAGGGAGAAGGCACGATAAACGAGAGCCGCGACGGCAACCGCAAGCAGCACCACAAGGATGATGAGAACAATCATTCCGAGTGACACTGCTTGTCGGCTCCGTCGCGGCTCTTCGTTGTGTATCCGACGATCAGGCCCGTTCGACGGCCCGCAGGCGGCCCTTGGCCGCTGCGACTGCCGCCTCGTCCTGACTTTCGGCCAGGGTCGACTTCGCTGCCTCGACGTCGATGTCTTCGGCAAGAACGGCCGCTTCGGCAAGAACCGTCACGGTCGTGGCGGTCACCGAGAGGAATCCGCCGTCGACTGCCATGACGATACGCTCCCCGTCGGCGGTCTTGACCGACACGACACCGCCCTCGACGAGCTGGCCGAGGACCGGCTCGTGTCCGGGCATGACGCCGATTTCGCCTTCGGTGGTCTGGGCGGTGACGAGAGTCGCCTCTCCCGACCAGACACGTTCCTCGACGGCAACGATGTCTACGCGCATCTCAGCCACGCCGGCCTACTTCCCGGAGATCTTCTTGGCCGCGGCCTCGACATCGTCGAGTCCACCGCAGCTGTTGAAGGCCTGCTCCGGAAGGTGGTCGAACTCGCCCTTGCAGACGCGGTCGAACGCCTCGATCGTGTCGCTGAGCGGCACGACCGAACCGGGCTGACCCGTGAACTTCTCGGCAACGATGAAGTTCTGGCCGAGGAACTTCTGGAGACGACGGGCACGGTTGACCGTGACCTTGTCCTCTTCGGAAAGCTCGTCCATACCGAGGATGGCGATGATGTCCTGCAGTTCCTTGTACTTCTGAAGGATCCGCTTGACCTCGTTGGCGACACGGAAGTGATCCGCGCCGACGATGCCGGGCTCGAGGATGCGCGAGGTCGACGTCAGCGGGTCCACAGCGGGGTAGATACCCATCTGCGAAATCGGACGCGAGAGCTCGGTGGTCGCATCGAGGTGCGCGAACGTCGTGGCCGGCGCCGGGTCGGTGTAGTCGTCGGCGGGAACGTAGATCGCCTGCAGCGAGGTGATCGAGCGACCACGCGTCGAGGTGATGCGCTCCTGGAGCTCACCCATCTCGTCGGCCAGCGTCGGCTGGTAACCCACGGCCGAAGGCATACGACCGAGAAGGGTCGACACCTCGGAACCGGCCTGGGTGAACCGGAAGATGTTGTCGATGAAGAGCAGCACGTCCTGGCCCTGCACATCGCGGAAGTACTCCGCCATGGTCAGTGCGGACAGGGCGACGCGCATACGCGTGCCCGGCGGCTCGTCCATCTGGCCGAAGACAAGGGCGGTGTCCTGGAGGACGCCCATCTCTTCCATCTCGAGGTGGAGGTCGGTGCCCTCACGGGTGCGCTCGCCGACGCCGGCGAACACCGACGTACCGGAGAACTCACGCGCGATACGGGTGATCATCTCCTGGATCAGAACGGTCTTGCCGACACCGGCACCACCGAACAGACCGATCTTGCCGCCCTTGACGTACGGGGTGAGCAGGTCGATGACCTTGATGCCGGTCTCGAGGATTTCGGTCTTGCCCTCGAGCTGGTCGAAGGCCGGGGGCTTGCGGTGGATGCCCCACTGCTCGCCGTCGCGACCCGTTCCGGGTGCATCGAGGCAGTCGCCCAGGGCGTTGAAGACGTGGCCCTTCACGACATCGCCGACCGGCACGGAGATCGGGCGACCGGTGTCGGTGACGGAGGTGCCGCGCACCAGACCGTCGGTCGGCTGCATCGAGATCGTGCGGACCAGGTTGTCACCCAGGTGCTGCGCGACCTCGAGGGTCAGGGTCTTCGCCACGGACGGCAGAGTGACCTCTGCGTGCAGGGCGTTGAACAGTTCGGGTACGGCGCCACGCGGGAACTCCACGTCGACGACGGCGCCGATGACGCGGACGACGCGCCCGGCAAGGGCCGACGCCGCACCGGCGTTTTTGTCGGTAACTGCTGCGGTCATTGTGGTTCAGTCACTTCCTGCACTCGAGGCGAGCGCACCGGCACCGCCGACGATCTCGCTGATTTCCTGGGTGATCTGGGCCTGGCGGGCCTGATTCGCCTGACGGCTGAGGGTGTTCACCAGATCCGTGGCATTGTCCGTCGCGGCCTTCATCGCGGTACGACGGGCAGCCGACTCGGAGGCTGCGGCCTCCAGCAGCGACGCAAAGATCCGCGTGCTGACGTACTTCGGCAGAAGCGCGGACAGAAGCGTCGACGCCTCGGGCTCGAAGTTGTAGTCGGCCGTGGGTCCCTCGGATACACGATGACCGTCGCTCAGCATGTCCGAACCCAGTTCGATCTCGTCCTCGGTGACACTCACCTCGAGCGGCGCCATACGACGCACCTCGGGGATCTGGGTCAGCATGGACACGAACCGGGTGTAGACGATGTGCAGCTCGTCGACGCCCTCGATGGTGCCTTCGCCGTTGGGTGCAGGCACCTCGGAACCGGATCCGGCCATGAACAGCTCGACCAGGTGCCGGCTCGCCTTCGCAGCATCCGTGTAACGGGGTTCCTGCGAGAAGCCTGTCCAGGCACCCGCGACGGGACGCTCACGGAAGGTGTAGAACGACAGGCCCTTACCGCCCAGCACGTACAGCACGGGCTCTTTGCCCTCGCTGACGAGCAGCTGGCGCAGCTCCTCCGCCTCCTTCAAGACGTTGGAGTTGTAACCACCGGCCATACCGCGGTCGCTGGTCACGACCAGCACTGCCGCACGCTTCGGGTTCTCGCGCTCGTTGAGCAGGGGGTGATCCAGCGACGAGGACGCGCTGGCCAACTCCGAGAGGACCTTGGTGATCTCCTCGGCGTAGGGCTTCGATGCCGCCACTCGGGCCTGAGCCTTCGTGATGCGCGACGTCGCGATCAGTTCCTGCGCCTTGGTGATCTTCTTGGTCGAGTTGACCGACTTGATCCGCGAGCGCAGCTCACGCAAGTTCGCCATTCGTCGATCACACTCCCTTCACTGGACGCTGGGTCATGGCCGCCCCGTTCACTTGCGAACGGAGGTGCGCTTGACGGAGACCTGCTCCTGCGCCACTTCGTCGGCGCCGAGAGCCTCTGCTTCGGCCTCGTTCACGACGCGGCTGCCGTCGGAGGCGAGGAAGCCCTCCTTGAACTTGGCGGTCGCGGCGGTCAGTGCCTCGATCGACTCGTCGGTCAGGGCCTTGCCACCGGCGATCTGCTCGTAGACGCCCGAAGCGTTGCGATGCAGATCCTCGAGAAGCTCGGTCTCGAAACGACGGACGTCGCCGACGGGAACGGAGTCGAAGACACCCTCACCGGCAAGGTAGATCGAGATGATCTGGTCCTCGACGGCGATCGGCGAGTACTGATCCTGCTTGAGGAGCTCGACGAGCCGCTGTCCGCGCTCGAGCTGCGCCTTCGACGCGGCATCGAGATCGGAAGCGAAGGTCGCGAATGCCTCGAGCTCGCGGTACTGAGCAAGTTCCAGACGCAGGGAGCCGGAGACCTTCTTCATGCCCTTGGTCTGCGCGGCGCCACCGACTCGGGAGACCGAGATACCGACGTTGATCGCGGGACGGACGCCCTTGTTGAAGAGGTCCGACTCGAGGAAGACCTGACCGTCGGTGATGGAGATGACGTTGGTCGGGATGTAGGCCGAGACGTCGTTCGCCTTGGTCTCGATGATCGGCAGTGCCGTCAGCGAGCCGCCACCGAGCGCGTCGGACAGCTTGGCCGAACGCTCCAGCAGACGCGAGTGCAGGTAGAAGACGTCACCGGGGTATGCCTCACGTCCCGGCGGGCGACGCAGCAGCAGCGAGATGGCACGGTATGCCTCGGCCTGCTTGGTCAGGTCGTCGAACACGATGAGGACGTGCTTGCCCTGGTACATCCAGTGCTGGCCGAGGGCCGAACCGGTGTACGGGGCGAGCCACTTGAAGCCGGCGGAGTCGGAGGCCGGAGCTGCGACGATGGTGGTGTACTCCATCGCGCCGTTCTCCTCGAGGGCCTGCTTGACGCCCGCGATGGTGGAGCCCTTCTGGCCGATCGCGACGTAGATGCAGCGCACCTGCTTCGACGCGTCGCCGGACTCCCAGTTGGCCTTCTGGTTCAGGATCGCGTCGATGCAGACCGCGGTCTTGCCGGTCTTGCGGTCGCCGATCACGAGCTGGCGCTGGCCACGCCCGATCGGGGTCATCGCGTCGATGGCCTTGATGCCCGTCTGGAGCGGCTCCTCGACCGGCTGGCGCTCCAGCACGGAAGCGGCCTGCAGCTCGAGCGCACGGGTCTCGTCGGCTTCGATGTCGCCGAGGCCGTCGATCGGCTGACCGAGCGGGTTCACGACGCGTCCGAGGAAGTTGTCGCTGACCGGGACGGACAGAACGTCGCCGGTCCGCTTTACTTCCTGGCCTTCCTGGATGGACTGGAAGTCGCCCAGGATCACGGCACCGATTTCGGTGGCTTCGAGGTTGAGGGCCACGCCCAGAACGCCGCCGGGGAATTCCAGCAGCTCGTTGGACATCGCCGACGGGAGGCCGCTGATGTGCGCGATGCCGTCACTGGTGTCGACGACCACGCCGACCTCTTCGCGGGAGGCCTCCGGGGAGTAGCTCGCGGTGTAATTGTCAATCGCGCTACGGATCTCGTCGGAGGAGATCGTCAGCTCCGCCATGTTCTTCCTGCTCTCGGTATCAGGTCTTCGGAAAGATCTATGTGTGTGTTCGGAAGTGGACTACGTGAGGCTCTTGCGCACTGCCGCGAGTCGACCCGCAGCACTGCCGTCGATGACCTCGTCGCCCACCCGGACGACCAATCCACTGAGAAGCTCGGGATCGACCTCGACGTGCACCGTCACAGGCTTCCCGTAGATACGGCCCAGGGTAGCGGCGAGCCGCTCTTCCTGCGTCGCATCGAGGGGTGCCGCGCTTCGGACGTGCGCAACGGCACGATCGCGCTGTGTTGCGGCGAGCGCCGACAGTTCGTCGAGCGTCTCGGCCGGCGGCTTGCGGAGCCGACCGACGGCATGAACCGCCAACGCTTCGGTGATCGCGGTCACCTTGCCGTAGAGCAGACGCGACAGCAGCTCCCGCTTGGCCGTAACCGTGGTGCTGCGGTCGGAAAGTGTCCGCTCGAGGTCCGGGTTACCGGCCACGATGCGTCCGAGGCGGAAAAGCTCGTCCTCGACGGTGTCGAGCTGGTTCTGCTCCGCTGCCGCCTTCAGCAACGCCTCACGACCGAGCTGGACGAGAGAGTTGGTCAGGTCGGACTGTGCCGACCAGTCCTGCCCCGCCGCGGCTTTGACGGTCGCGAGGGTCGAGGCCGAAACCTTCCCCCCGAAGACCTGCTCGGCCAGCGTCACCCGAACGGCGACCGGGGCCGAGGCGTCTGCCAGCGCGCTCCGGAGAGCCCGCTGGTTGTCGAGCGCCTCGACCACCGAGAACAGTTCGGAACCGGCCTGAGCCGCAGCGGCAGTCGCGGCACCCGAGCCCAGGGCGGACTGCAACGCGGAACGCGTATGAGCGAGTGCCTCACGGCTTGCTGCGTACATGGTGCTCACTTTCCGGATGCAGAGTCAGCGCTGAGGGAGTCGAGTTCGTCGAGGAATCGATCGATCGAGCCGGCACGCTTCACATCGTCGGCGAGTGTCTCGCCGATGATCTTCTCGGCGAGATCCACCGAGCTACGTCCGAGATCGGTGCGCAGTTCGGCCACGATCTGCTGGCGCTGGGCCTGCAGCTGGTTGTGACCTGCAGCGACGATGCGGTCGCTCTCTTCCTGAGCCTGTGCCTTCATGTCGGCGATGATCTGCTGGCCCTGCGTACGGGCCTCTTCACGGATCTGCGCCGCCTCGGTACGGGCTTCGGCGAGCTGGGCACGATACTGCTCGAGCGCGGCCGCAGCCTCTGCCTGAGCTTCCTCTGCCTTCTTGATGCCGCCTTCGATCAGCTCCGAACGCTCGTCGAGAACCTTCTGGAACATCGGAAGTACGAACTTCCAGAAGACGATGCCGACGATGATCAGGGCGACGAGCGACCAAACGATGTCGTATGTCGCGGGCAGCAGGGGATTGGGTGTCTCCCCCTCCGCTGCCGCGAGAATCAGGATGCTGTCAGCCATGGTTGTCGTCGAATCAGAAGATGAAGCCGGCGACGATACCGATCAGCGCCAGTGCCTCGGTGAATGCGATACCGAGGAACATGGTGGTACGCAGCTGACCGGCCATCTCGGGCTGACGAGCCATGCCCTCGATCGCCTTACCGACGACGATGCCGATGCCGATGCCGGGGCCGATCGCAGCGAGGCCGTAGCCGACCGCACCGAGTCCACTGATGGTGGTCTCCGACTGGGCGAGGACGTCTGCTGCCTGAAGCGCAACGCTCATTGGTGTTCCATTCCCTTTCTTGTGGCCCGGCCCCGGGGATCGGCGACCGAGTCAGTCTGTGTGTAGAGATGTAGGTCGTGCAGTTCGGGGAGCTAATGCTCTTCGGCGTGCAGCGCCAGATCGATGTACACCGCTGTGAGCAGCGCGAAAATGTAGGCCTGCAGGACGATCACCAGAAGCTCGAAGAAGGTGAACGCGACTCCGCCGATGAGCGAACCGATACCGAAGAACCTCATGATGCCGTCGGAGTCGAAGAAGAAGAACTGCGTGGCGCTGAAGAACAGCACCAGCATGATATGTCCGGCCAGCATGTTCGCCATGAGACGAATGGTGAGGGTGAACGGCCGCAGCAGGAATGTCGAGACGAACTCGATCGGGATCACCAGAAGGTGAAGAGCCGGCGGCAGGTTCGGAATGACGATGCTGCTCTTGACGTAGCGGAAGAATCCGTACTTCTTGATGCCTACGTAGTTGAAGACGATGTAGGCGAGCGCAGCAAGGACGATCGGCATGCCGATTCGCGCATTCGACGAGATGTTGAGGAAGGGGATGATCGAGGTCAGGTTGAGCCCGACCACCAAGAAGAAGATGGTGACGATCACCGGCAGGAACCGGCGCCCCTGCTCTTTGCCGAGGATGTCCTCGGCAATGTGGATACGAACAAAGTCGAGCATGATCTCGGCGACGTTCTGCACGCCTCGCGGCACGATCTTCGGACTCCGCATGGCGAAGAAGAAGAAGACTGCGACGAGCAGTGCAACGACGACGCGGATAAGCATCAGTCGATCCATCTCGAAGGGGGTGCCCTCGAAGAGGATTGGCGGTGGGAAAAAATCAGCAAGTGACGGCGCGTGGAATTCTCCGGCTGCCAAGGTGGTGACGCTCAGCGCTCTCTCCCGTAGTCGGCCGCAGGCATTGCCGTCTGCGGTTCGATCGGACATTGACGATCCAACAAGTCGACCAGGTCGGCTCGCGTATTCGCCAGTGTTCCGAACCGCCGAAGCGGTTCCGCGTCCTGCCGGTGTCGGCGACTCTCGTCGACTCGGCGGTCATTGAACACGACCGCCTATGAAGTCACAACCGCGTGCTCGGCCCAGGGCCCTCGCGTGCAGTGTCACCTTCGTGAAAACCACACTACCAACTGCTCTACGACAGGGCGTAGGTGGGTACCCTACCCGCGGGTAATTGACACACGTATCTACTACTGATCGTCGTTTCCGCTGCCGGCCGACGGCTCCGGATCGACGTAGAGCGCGCGCTGGGACACCACGCCGTACGTTTCCGCACCGAGCACGATCACCAGCGCCAGCACGATCGTCAGGACGAGCGCGTTCCGGTTGTAGAAGTCCAGCGGATCGAGCGTCGCCATCACCACGATGGCGAGGATCAGCTTGAGTAGCCACGTTCCGAGCAGTACCGCGCCCGCGGTCATCGCCGGGAGTTTCGCGGTCAGCAGCACACCGAGCGCGGTGAACAGGATGAACCCGCCGCCGACGGCCGCACCGATCAGCGCTCCCCACAGGCCGGGCGTTCCCGCGACGAGCACGGACACGATCGACGCCACGACGGCCAGCGCGAGCAGTCCGAGTACGCCGTACCGGACGGCCGCGCGCATGGGTGCCGACGCGTCGGGCAGGGTGGGCAGGGAGTGTTCGGGTTCGGGAAGATCCGGGGAGGTCACAGTAATCGAGCCTAACGGACCCGGCGGAAGCGCTTCGGCGGTGCATCCCCGTCACCGTCGTGATGCCGCAGCGATGGGACGGCGGTCACCACGAGCGCGAACAACAGGCCGGCGGCGGTCATCAGCACGACCACCCTGCGGTCGAGCAGCGACGAACCCACGGCTCCGAAGGCCAGGACACCGACCCACAAGTAGAGGAGCAGCACCACACGCCGGTGCGAATGGCCGATCTGCAACAGCCGGTGATGCAGGTGCATCTTGTCCGGGCTGAACGGGCTCACGCCGGCGCGCGTGCGCCGGACGATCGCGAGGAGGAGGTCGAGAATCGGGATGAACATGACAGCGCCGATCAGGATGAGCGGCGACAGGAGACCGAGAAGGTCGCGGGAACCATAGGCACTGAGGGGAATTCGGCCCGACGCGCTGGTCGAGATGGCCGCGAGCATCAGGCCGATCAACATCGAGCCCGAGTCCCCCATGAAGATCTTCGCGGGCTGGAAATTGAACGGCAGGAACCCCAGGCACGCCCCCGCCAGCGCGGCCGCGATCAGCGCCGGCGGATACGCCGAGACGTCTCCGCCCTGATCGAGCAGCAGTCCCACCGAGAACACACAGATCGCGACCGCGGCGATCAGTCCGAGACCGGCCGCGAGACCGTCGAGGCCGTCGACGAAGTTCATCGCGTTGATCATCACGGCGGCCACCGCGACCGTGATGAGTCCCCCTTGCAGCTGGTCGAGCACGAGCGTGGAACCGCTGAAGGGGTCGTAGATCACGATCCAGCTCACGCCCATCACCACCAGCACCCCGGCAGCGGTCACCTGCCCCACGAACTTGGTGAGGGCGTCGAGTCCCCACCGGTCGTCGATGATGCCCACGAGCACGATGATCGACGCCGCCACCAGCGCGGCACCCATCTCGGTGGTGTACTCGAAACCTCTGGTCAGCGCCGGCAGATGCTGCGCGAAGACGATGCCCGCCACGAGTCCGATGTACATCCCGACCCCGCCCAGACGCGGCGTCGGAGTGACGTGCACGTCACGATCGCGAGGGATCGCCACCGCACCGAGCTTGATCGCCAGGATCCGGACCACTCCGGTGGCGAGAAAGGTCACCACCGCAGAGGTGAGAAGCACCAGAAGCAGTTCCCTGATGGGTACGCCCGCGCCACGTCCCGCTTGCGCGAGCAGTACGACCGAGTCGGCTGAAGTCACGTGCTCCGTTCCTCCGCCCGCTACTCCCCGCCGGAGCGCAGGCGTTCGGGATCATCGCCGAGAACCTCGGCGACGTCCTCGGCCGACACCGCGCCTTCGCGCAGGATCCGGGGGCGGTCACCGGTGAGATCGACGATCGTCGACGCGACGCCGTGTTCGGCCGGTCCACCGTCGAGATACACCCCGACGGATTCCCCGAGCTGTTCACGCGCCTGACCGGCGTCGGTGGCGGGCGGGCGACCGGAAATGTTGGCGCTCGACACTGCGAGCGGTCCGACCTCGCGCAGCAACTCGAGGATCACCGGGTGCAGGGGCATGCGCAGCATCACCGTTCCGCGGGTGTCGCCGAGATCCCACGCGAGCGACGGTGCCTGATGCACCACCAGGCTGAGGCCGCCGGGCCAGAACGCACGGATGAGTTCGCGCGCTTCGGGGCGCACGGTGCTGACGAGGCCGTCGATCGTCGTCCACGATCCGACGAGGATGGGCACCGGCATGTCCCGTCCGCGTCCCTTCGCCCTCAGCAGCGCGGAGACAGCGGAACTGTCGAATGCGTCGGCTGCGAGGCCGTACACCGTGTCGGTGGGCACGACGACGAGGCGTCCTGCCTTGAGCGCGCCCCGCGCCGCGTTCAATCCTGCGGCGCGCGAATCTGGTTTGTTGCAGTCGTACACGGTGCTCACGCACTCATCCTTCCACTAGCGCTCGAGTATTCCGTCGCGGGGCTCGGCGCCCGGGCTAACCACCAGCCGAGGAACGGACTGCCGCACGACTCGCTTCGACGTCGGTCGGCACCCGGTGCGCGACCACGAATCGGGGCTTGCCCGCCAGGTCGTAATGCTCGACGACGTCGTCGAAGACGCGGCGCTGCGCGAACAGCTCGGCGACGAGCATGCCGTTGGTGTCGTCGTGTTCCACCGCCGCCGCTCCCCCGATTCGCAACCAGCGCGCGATGTTCGAGATCATCGGTTTGATGACGGACAGTCCGTCCGGGCCGCCGAACAACGCAGAATGCGGGTCGTGCTCGGCGACTTCGGGCTCGAGGGCGGTTCCCTCGGGGATGTACGGCGGGTTGGACACCACGATGTCGACGGCGCCCTCGAGCGCGGCGAGCAGGGTGCGGTCGGTCACGTCACCCTGGTGCAGCACGATCGGCGTGTCGCCGTCGTTCGCACGGGTCTCGGCGTTCTGCCGCGCCCAGGCGAGCGCCCGCGGCTCGAGTTCGACAGCGTGCACGACGGCATCCGGCCGGGCATGGGCAATAGCGAGTGCGAGCGCACCCGATCCCGTACACAGATCGAGCACGACGGGATTGCGGCGTCCGTGGCGTTCGAGAAATGCCAGCGCCCAACCGAGAAGCAGTTCCGTCTCGGGCCGGGGCACGAACACGCCGGGCCCGACGGCGAGGTCGATCTCGCCCATCGGCGACGTGCCGAGGATGTATTGGAGGGGAATGCGCTTGGCGCGCTGGTCCACCATCGCGCGGTAGGCCTCGATCATGGCCGAATCGACGAGGGGCACGAGCCCGAGCCGGCCTCGCTCGATTCCGAGCAGGTGCGCGGCAAGCAGTTCGGCGTCGACACGCGGGCTCGCGACACCCGCTTCCTCGAGCACCGACGCTGCTTCGATGATGGCCAGGCGCAGGGGTTGACGACTCACGCAGTACAGCGTGCCATGCCCACGGCCGCTCCGATGCCACGAGGTCCCCCAGGCATACCTCGCACAGGGGACTCGCCACCGACGCGGCGGGGCACGCGCTTATTCGGCGGCGAGCCGGGCCTGCCGGTCGGCGGCCGCGAGCGCGTCGAGAAGCGCATCCATGTCTCCGTCGAGCACAGCGTCGAGATTGTGCGCCTTGTAGCCGATGCGGTGGTCGGTGATGCGGTTCTCGGGGTAGTTGTAGGTCCGGATGCGCTCGGAGCGGTCGACGGTGCGCACCTGGCTCGCACGGCCCGCCGAGGCCTCCGCGTCCGCTGCTTCTTCGGCTGCGGCCTGCAGACGCGCGGCGAGAACCTGCATCGCACGGGCCTTGTTCTGCAACTGCGACCGCTCGTTCTGACACGTGACGACGATCCCCGTCGGCAGGTGGGTGATCCGGACGGCGGAGTCGGTCGTATTGACGCCCTGCCCACCCTTGCCGGACGAGCGGTACACGTCGATGCGCAGATCGCCCTCGTCGATCTGCACCTCTTCCACCTCGTCGGGTTCGGGATAGACGAAGACGCCGGCCGCGGAGGTGTGCACGCGGCCCTGCGATTCGGTCACCGGGACGCGCTGCACCCGGTGCACCCCACCCTCGAACTTGAGCCGCGACCATACGCCGTCCCGGACGTCGGTCTTCGACTTGATGGACAGGGTGACGTCCTTGTAGCCGCCGAGATCCGAATAGGTCGCGCCGAGGACTTCCACACGCCAGCCGGAGTTCTCGGCGTTGCGGGTGTACATGCGCGCGAGATCGGCCGCGAACAGGGCGGACTCCTCGCCGCCCTCCCCGGACTTCACTTCGAGCACCACGTCGTCCCCGTCGTGCGGATCGCGGGGCGCGAGGAGATCGGTGAGCGTGCGGTCGAGTTCGGCGACCTGCTCTTCGAGCTTGTTCACCTCGTCGGCGAAGGCGGAGTCGTCGGCGGCCAGTTCACGGGCGGCTCCGAGGTCGTCGCGCGCGGCCGTCAGCTTGGTGTACGTGGCCATGACCGGGGCGAGCTCGGCGAACCGCTTCCCTACCCTGCGTGCAATCGACGGATCGTTGTGCAGCGCCGGGTCGGACAATTGCTGTTCCAGACCCGCGTATTCGGCCAGGATGTCGTCGATGGCCGACGGCTTGGTCTGCCCCGCCATGGGTCGCTCCGCTCTGTGATGCTGTGTGCTTCGATGCCGTGCGCCTGCTTGGGTGCTGCGGCGCTCGACGAGTGTGTATCGAGGGGTGCCCGGCCGCGCCGGTACACCCGTGGAACAAAAAAGCCGACGCCCGGCCTGTGACGAAGACAGAACCGGGCGTCGGCGTGACAGCTAGCTGTCGGCGTCGGCCTTCTTGGAAGGACGCTTTCCGTAGCGAGCCTCGAAGCGGGCGACGCGGCCGCCGGTGTCGAGGATCTTCTGCTTGCCGGTGTAGAACGGGTGGCACTTGGAGCAGACTTCGACGGTGATCCGTCCCGACTCCTTGGTGCTGTGCGTTTCGAACGTGTTGCCGCAACCGCAGACGACGGTTGTCGCCACGTAGTTGGGGTGGATTCCTGCCTTCATGGTGTCCCTTTCGTGGCCGCCGGGTCGCCTTCGCGGATCGAAGACGTGAACCGGAGCCGGACTGAGCCGTTCGATTATGCCAAACACCTGGCCCCGGGAAAAATTCCCGGGCCCCGATGTCAGTCTTCCAGAGCTCCCGGGGCGGTCTTCGCGACCGTCATCAGGAACTCGATGTTCGTCTTGGACTTCTTGAGCCGATCGATGAGCACATCGATCGCCTGATGAGAATCCAGGCCGGAGAGCACGCGGCGCAGCTTGTGCACGACCGCGAACTCGTCGGGGCTCATGAGGAGCTCGTCCTTGCGAGTGCCCGACGGATTGACGTCCACCGCCGGGAACACGCGCCGCTCGGCGATCTTGCGATCGAGCTTGAGCTCGGCGTTACCCGTGCCCTTGAACTCCTCGAAGATCACAGTGTCGCCCGTGGAGCCGGTCTCCACCATCGCGGTGGCGATGATGGTGAGCGAGCCACCGTTCTCGATGTTGCGTGCCGCGCCCAGGAACCGCTTCGGCGGGTACAGCGCGGTCGAGTCGACACCACCCGACAGGATGCGTCCCGACGCCGGCGACGAGTTGTTGTACGCGCGGCCTAGGCGGGTGATCGAGTCGAGCAGCACGACGACGTCGCGTCCCATTTCGACGAGGCGCTTGGCGCGCTCGATCGCGAGTTCGGCCACGGACGTGTGGTCTGACGGCGGACGGTCGAAGGTCGAGGAGATGACCTCGCCCTTCACCGAACGCTGCATGTCGGTGACCTCTTCGGGACGCTCGTCGACCAGCACCACCATGAGGTAGCACTCGGGGTTGTTGACGGCGATCGCATTCGCGATGTCCTGCAGGACCGTCGTCTTACCTGCCTTGGGCGGCGAGACGATGAGCGCGCGCTGTCCCTTGCCGATCGGCATGACCAGGTCGATCACACGAGTGGTCAGGATGTTCTGCTGCGTTTCGAGTCGCAGTCGCTCGTTCGGGTACAGCGGTGTGAGCTTGTTGAACTCGGGACGGCGCTTGGCCGCCTCGACGTCCCCACCGTTGACCGTGTCCAGACGCACGAGCGGATTGAACTTCTGGCGCTGGCTGCCGGCCTGCTCACCCTCGCGGGGCACACGCACGGCACCGGTGATGGCGTCGCCGCGGCGCAGGCCGTTCTTCCGCACCATGTTCATCGACACGTAGACGTCGTTGGGGCCGGCCAGGTAGCCGGAGGTCCGGACGAACGCGTAGTTGTCGAGCACGTCGAGGATGCCCGCGACCGGCTGGAGCACGTCGTCCTCGCGGATCTCGGGCTCACGATCGGCACTGCCGCCGCCCTCGCCGCGCTCGCGTCCGCGACGGCGCTCGCGGAAGCGACGCCCACGACGGCCGCGGCCGCCTTCCTCGTCGTCGCCCGCCCGGTTGTCCTGGCGCGGACCGTTGTTGCCGTCGCCCTGGCTGCGATCACCCTGGTCACGATCGTTCCGGTCACGGTCCTGATGGCGGTCGTTCCGGTTGCGGTCACCCTGGTTGCGGTCGCCCTGGTTCCGGTCGCCCTGGTTGCGATCACCCTGGTTGCGATCACCCTGGTTGCGATCACCCTGGTTGCGGTCACCCTGGTTGCGGTCACCCTGGTTGCGGTCGCGCCGGTTACCACCGTCACCCTCGGAGCGGTCCTGCGACTTCTCACGAGAATGACCGTCGCCGCGCTCCTGAGAGTCGCGGTCGTGGCCTTCGGACGCCGGTGCGCCGGCATCGGTCTGACCCTGGTCGGTCTGGTCCGCGCCACGACGGCCGCGTCGGCCGCGTCCACGCCGGGGTCCGTCGGACTCGCCTTCGGAATCTGCGCCGGTCTCGGCGTTGCGCTCCGGCTTCGTGTCGGTGGCGACAGCGCCGGTCTCGGCAGGCTTGTCGCTCGCAGGCTCGGTGCCGGCGACCGGAGTCACGGCAGCATCATCCTGCGCGGCGGCGCGGGCACGGCGAGCACGCGCGGGGCGAGCCGAGGCTTCGTCGGGCGTCTCGGTCGCGGGCTGTGCTGCAGCGGGGGCGGGCTTGGCGCCTGCGCCCTGCCGCTCCTTGATCGCAGCGATGAGATCGCCCTTGCGCATACCCGAGGTTCCCTTGATGCCGAGTTCGGCGGCGAGAGTCCGCAACTCGGCGAGCACCATGCCCGACAGGCCGGTGCCGCGCCGACCGGCGCGAACCGGAGACTGTGCGGAATCTCCGGCAGACTCGGTGGTGTCGGGAGCGGATGTGGCGATCAGGTCCGTATCTGTCACGGAGATCCTTTCCTTCCCTCGTTGCTCTACACAGAGCCGAGGGTTCGTTCCGCAGATCAGTTCCTGGCACTGAGCTGGGATTGCCGTACGAGTTCATGAATCGAACGGTCGGCACGTCCGCCACCACACCGATCCGGTGGGTGCGGCCTGGCCCTCCCCCTGAATCGGGAGCAGGTGAGGATAGACCCGGGATCGACGCCCCATGGAGCTGGAGTGAGTGTCCTGGAGAATCCGGCGACTTCGGACGCACGACGTGCGGACTTCCCACAGGATAGCGACGAACTGGACGCAGGGCAAGAATCGACGCGCACGCACAGCGGTGTGCGATGTGACACGAACCGCGTCAGTCGACCTGCACTCCCTCGGCCACATCGAGAGGAAGGACAGTGAGATCGTCCGCCTCCGCCGCAGCCCGCAATTCGTCGGGGAACGGCTCTGTGGTCAGCGCGAGCACAGTGGGGCCGGCACCGGAGACCATGGCGGGAATCCCGGCAGCGCGCAGCGTGGTTACCCACTTGGTGGTCAGCGGCAGGGCGGGAGCGCGCTGGGCTTGGTGCAGAAGATCCTCGGTGGCCGCCATGAGCAGATCCGGCCGCTCGGTCAGGGCGACCACCGCCAGGGCAGCGCGGCTCACGTTGAACGCCGCGTCGCGGTGCGGGACGAGCGCAGGCAGCAGCCCGCGCGTGTGCGCGGTCGACGAGCGAACCGACGGCACCAGGGCGACGGCCTTGATGCCGGGGTGCACGCTCAGCGACACCGCGCGGAACCGCCGCTGTTCGCAGCCGCTGTCCACCTCGCTCCACGAGACCACCGCACCGCCGAGCACACTCGCCGACGCATTGTCGGGATGCCCCTCGAACTCGGAGGCGAGCTGGACGAGCTGGGCGTCGTCGAGCACCCGCTCGGGCGCGACTTTACGCACCAGACCGTTGGCGGCGGCGAGTCCGCCGACCGCAGCCGATGCCGACGACCCCAGGCCGCGGGAATGAGGAATCACATTGCGGCACACCACGTCGAGACCGTCGGCCCAGATGCCCGCCGCTTCGAGACCGCGCTCGACGGCGCGAACCACGAGATGCGACGGGCCCCAAGGGACCTCTTGGGCACCTTCCCCTTCGACGCGCACGTCGAGACCGGAACCGGTTGTCGTCACGGTGATCTCGTCGTAGAGCCCGAGTGCGAGGCCGAGGCAGTCGAACCCGGCCCCCAGGTTCGCACTCGAAGCAGGAACCCGGGCGGTCACCGAGATTCCTACGGGCAGCGTTTGCGTCATGTTCTGATTCCCAACAGAGGAAGCCGTGGCGGTCAACTCAGACCAACTCGAGCGCCGACGCCACTGCGACGGGATCGACCGAAATCGGCTCGACGACGGGAACGTCGCGCAGCGCGGTGTCCGGGTCCTTGAGACCGTTGCCCGTCACCGTGCACACCACCCGCAGTCCGCGCGGCAGCCATCCGTCCTTGGAGGCCGCGAGCAAGCCGGCGATCGATGCTGCCGAGGCGGGCTCGACGAAGATCGACTCGGACTTCGCGAGCAGGTGGTAGGCCTCCAGGATCTCCTCGTCCGTGGCCGCGCGGAACGCGCCGTCGGACTCGTCCTTCGCGGTGACCGCACCGTTCCACGACGCGGGTGCACCGATCCGGATGGCTGTGGCGATCGTCTCGGGATCCTTCACCGGGTGTCCGAGCACGAGCGGGGCGGCACCGGCTGCCTGGACGCCGAGCATCCGGGGCTTGCGCGAGCTCAGGCCGTCCGCGAAGTACTCGGAGTAACCCTTCCAGTACGCGGTGATGTTGCCTGCGTTGCCCACCGGCAGCACGTGCACGTCGGGTGCATCGCCGAGTGCGTCGACGATCTCGAACGCCGCGGTCTTCTGGCCCTCGATGCGAACCGGGTTGACGGAGTTGACGAGCCCGATGGTCGGGAACTCGGCGGTGGTCTTGCGGGCGAGTTCGAGGCAGTCGTCGAAGTTGCCCTCGACCTGAACGATCTTCGCGCCGTGCATGACCGCCTGTGCGAGCTTGCCCATGGCGATCTTGCCCTGCGGCACGAGCACCGCGCAGCCGATCCCGGCGCGCGACGCGTACGCCGCCGCCGACGCCGACGTGTTGCCGGTGGACGCACACAGCACCGCCTGCTTGCCGGTCGCGAGTGCTTCGGTGACGGCCATCGTCATGCCGCGGTCCTTGAACGACCCCGTGGGGTTGAGGCCCTCGACCTTGATGTAGACGTCGCACCCGGTGATCTCCGACAGCCGGGGGGCCGGGAGCAGCGGCGTACCGCCCTCGCACAGCGTCACCGTCTTCCAGCCGTCACCGATCGGGAGGCGACTGCGGTACGCCTCGATCAGCCCGGGCCACGGGGTGTGCACGGGAGCAGTGTTTTTTTCGGCCGCACTCATTCGGCGGATCCCTCCAGTCTCAGGACGCTGGTCACAGCAATAACGGATTCGAGTTTGTCGAGCGCGGCGATGGTGTCCGCCAACGCCCGATCGGTGGCGCGATGCGTGAGCACCACCAGGCGGGCGCTTTCTGCGGCACCCTCCTGTCGCACAGCGGAGATGCTGACGCCGCGGTTCGCGAACTCGGCAGCGACGGCCGAGAGCACACCGGCACGATCGGCGACCTGCAGATTCACGTAATACCGAGTCACGATGTCGCTCATCGGGGCGATATCGAGCTTCGCGTATCGGGACTCGCGCGGTCCGCGGCCACCGTGCACACGGTTCCGGGCCGCCATCACGACGTCGCCCATCACCGCGGACGCGGTCGGGGCGCCGCCCGCTCCCTGGCCGTAGAACATGAGCCGTCCCGCGGACTGGGCTTCGACCACGACCGCGTTGAACGCACCGCTCACCGTCGACAGGGGATGCTCACGCGGTACGAGGGCGGGGTACACCCGGGCCGAGACGCGGTCCTTGCCGTCGGGATCGGAGACCCGTTCGCAGAGTGCGAGCAGTTTGATGGTGCAGTTCAGGGCGCGGGCAGAGGTGAGGTCCGCTGCCGTGATGTTCGAGATGCCTTCGCGGTACACGTCGCTGGCGGTCACCCTCGTGTGGAAGGCGATCGACGCGAGAATCGCGGCCTTGGCCGCGGCGTCGTAGCCCTCGACGTCGGCGGTGGGGTCCGCTTCGGCATACCCGAGGCGGCCGGCCTCGGCGAGTGTCTCGGCGTAGTCGGCGCCCGTGTCGTCCATCGCGGAGAGGATGAAGTTGGTGGTGCCGTTGACGATGCCGACGACACGGTCGACCCGGTCACCCGCGAGCGACTGGGTCAGAGGACGGATGACGGGGATCGCACCGGCCACCGCGGCCTCGAAGTAGAGATCGACGTTGTGTGACTCGGCAGCCTCGGCGAGTTCACCGGTGTACGCGGCGAGCAGCGCCTTGTTGGCGGTGACGACCGACTTGCCGGCGTCGAGTGCCGCACGCACCAGAGTGCGGGGCAGTTCGATTCCGCCGATCAGTTCGACGACGATGTCGACGTCGTCGCGGGTGATCAACGCCTCGGCGTCGGTGGTGAGAAGTTCCGCCGGCACGCCCCGGTCGTAGGAGAGGTCCCGCACCGCGATCCCGCGCAGTTCGAGCGGGGCGCCGATGCGCTCACGGAGGTCCGAAGCATCATCACGGATGATCCGCACGACCTCGGCTCCTACCGTGCCGTGGCCGAGCACCGCTACACCGACGGGGCGCTGCCCCGGTGCATCGGTCACCGTTGAGTTGGTCACTCCGTAACCTCCAAGCTGAGCAGATCTTCGACGGTTTCCCGACGTAGCAGGACACGCGAGACGCCGTCCTTGACAGCCACGACGGCGGGACGAGGCAGCAGGTTGTACCTGCTGGACATCGAGTAGCAGTATGCACCCGTCGCCGCTACCGCCAGTAAATCACCGGCGCCCACGTCCGACGGCATCCACGCGTCGCGAATCACGATGTCACCGCTCTCACAGTGCTTGCCCACGACGCGGGCGACGACGGGTTCCGCGTCGCTGACCCGCGAGACGAGCCGCGACTCGTACTCGGCCTGGTAGAGCGAGGTGCGGATGTTGTCGCTCATTCCACCGTCGACGCTGATGTAGCGGCGGGTGTGGCCCGTCCCCACTCCGACGTCCTTGACGGTGCCCACCTCGTACAGGGTCACGGTGCCCGGTCCGGCGATCGCGCGTCCGGGTTCGACGGCGATCGTGGGTTCGGGAAGGCCGACGAGGGCCGACTCGTTGCGCACGATGTCGGTGAGCTTCGCGGCGAGGTCCGCGACCGGCGGCGGGTCGTCGCTCGGGATGTACGAGATGCCGAGGCCACCGCCGAGATCGATGATGCTCATCTGCGCCGTCCGGTCGAGTCCGAACTCGGCGACGGCGTCGCGCAGCAGTCCGATCACGCGATGCGCGGCCAGTTCGAATCCGTCGACGTCGAAGATCTGCGAGCCGATGTGGCTGTGCAGCCCGACGAGCCGGAGGTTGCCGGTGGCGAACACGCGGCGGATGGCGGCCATGGCCGCGCCACCGGCGAGCGACAGACCGAACTTCTGGTCTTCGTGCGCCGTGGAGATGAATTCGTGGGTGTGTGCCTCGACACCGACGGTGACCCGGATGAGGACGTCCTGCACGACACCCAGCTCACCGGCGATCTCGTCGAGGCGGTCGATCTCGGCCATCGAGTCGAGCACGATGTGCCCGACACCGGCGCCCACGGCGCTGCGCAGTTCGTGCACGGACTTGTTGTTGCCGTGCATGGCGATCTTGTCGGCGGGGAAGCCGGCGTGCAGCGCGACCGCGAGTTCGCCGCCGGACGCCACGTCGAGCGACAACCCCTCCTGGTGGACCCACCGCGCGATCTCGGTGCACAGGAATGCCTTCGACGCGTAATGCACCCGTGCAGTCGGGCCGAACGCCTCGGCTATCTCGCGGCACCGCGACCGGAAGTCGTCTTCGTCGACGACGAACAGCGGCGTGCCGTACTTCTCGGCGAGGTCGGTGACCGGCACTCCCGCGATCTGCAGGACACCGTCGTCGCCGCGACTCGCGTTGCGGGGCCACACGTGCGCATGGAGATTGTTGAGTTCACCCGCGTCGCGGGGGCGTTCCGCGATGGTCGGGGCGTGGGGAATCTCTGCGTGCCGGGGCCCGGCCGGGTGCGCGTTCACATCCGCTCCGGAGCGGAGACGCCGAGCAGTCCGAGGCCGTTGCCGAGCACCTGGCGGGCGGCGGCACACAGTGCCAGGCGCGCGGTGTGCAGGGCGCCGGGTTCTTCGTCGCCCTGGGGCAGGATGCGGCAGGCGTCGTAGAACCGGTGGTAGGTGCCGGCGAGTTCCTCGAGGTAGCGGGCCACGCGGTGCGGTTCGCGCAGTTCGGCGGCCTTGGCGAGGACGCGGGGGTACTCGCCGATAGTGCGGATGAGGTCGCCCTCGCGCTCGTGGGTGAGCAGCGACAGGTCGGCGCCTTCGGTGCCGAGCCCGAGGTCGGCGGCGTTGCGTGCGATCGACGACAGCCGGGCGTGCGCGTACTGCACGTAGTACACCGGGTTCTCGCTGGTGGTGCTCGTCCACAGTTCGAGATCGATGTCGATGCTCTGATCGACCGAGGAACGCACGAGCGCGTAGCGGGCAGCGTCGACACCGATCGCCTCGACGAGGTCGTCCAGGCTGATCACGGTGCCTGCCCGCTTGCTCATCTTGACGGTCTCGCCGCCGCGCACCAGGTTGACCATCTGACCGATGAGGACCTCGACGGTGTCGGGATCGTCACCGAACGCGGCGGCGGCTGCCTTCAGTCTCGCGATGTAGCCGTGATGGTCGGCGCCGAGCATGTAGATGCACAGGTCGAAGCCTCGCGACCGCTTGTCCTGGAAGTAGGCGATGTCGCCGGCGATGTAGGCGGCGTTGCCGTCGGACTTGATGACGACGCGATCCTTGTCGTCTCCGAAATCGGTGCTCTTGAGCCACCACGCGCCGTCCGAGAAGTACAGGTTGCCGGACGCCTTGAGTGTCTCGACCGCCTTCTCGACCGCTCCGGATTCGAACAGCGAGTTCTCGTGGAAGTAGACGTCGAAGTCGACACCGAATTCGTGGAGGGTCTGCTTGATGTGGGCGAAAATCAGCTCGACCCCGATCGAGCGGAAGACCTCGTCGCGCTCCGCGTCGGGCAGATCCAGCACGTCCGGGCGCTGCTTCAGCACCTCGTCGGCGATGTCGACGATGTATGCACCGGCGTATCCGTCCTCCGGGGCGGGCTCGCCGAGCGCCGATGCGACCAGAGACCGCGTGAAGCGGTCGATCTGGGTGCCGTGGTCGTTGAAGTAGTACTCCCGCGTGACCTCCGCGCCCTGTGCGGTGAGGATCCGGCCGAGCGCGTCACCGACGGCTGCCCAGCGGGTGCCACCGAGGTGGATCGGTCCGGTGGGGTTCGCCGAGACGAACTCGAGATTGATCTTCTTACCGGCGAGGTCGTCCCCGGCGCCGTACGCGTCGTTCTCGTCGAGGACCTTCGCGACGATCGCTCCCTGCGCGTCGGCAGCGAGGCGGATATTGAGGAAGCCGGGACCGGCGACCTCGGCCGAGTCGATGCCGTCGGCGGCGGTGAGCGCCTCGGCGAGCCACGTCGCGAGCTCACGGGGGTTGACTCCGGCCTTCTTCGCGACCTGCATGGCGACATTGGTCGCGTAGTCGCCGTGCTCAGGGTTGCGCGGGCGTTCGACGGTAAGGGTCTCGGGGAGGACGGACACGTCGAGACCACGATCGGCGAGGACGGTCGCGGCGGTTCCGTGGAGCAATTCGGCAAGGTCGGAAGGAGTCACAGGTATTCATCCTATTGGCTCGTCCGAAGGGCCGCCGACGCTCCCCCATAGCCGACGCCGGGGCCGCTGTCACCGCGACGCCCGTAGAGTTGTCGTTGCGTGCGCGCTTCGGCGGCTCGCATCTTCTTTGTCCGCCCGTCGAAAGAGCAACCAGCGATGCCCAGCGGTTCTGTCAGTGGTGGGTCCGGTAACAAGAAAACCGGAGCCAAGTCGTCGAAGGCCATCCAGGCCGCCAAGAAGCAGAGCCGCGGTTCGCGCGGCGTGCCTTCCCAACGCCAGATCCCGTGGGTGATGATCGGAGGCGTCGCTCTCGTCGTCCTCCTGATCGCGGTCATCGCGGTGAGCATCGTGCCGAAATACCAGAATCAGCAGGAGATGGCGGCGTGGTCGCCGTCCGAGTCCAATCAGGATCCTTCCTCGGCGATCGACGGTGTCGTCACGGTCGACTACGAGGCGGGCCAGCACGTCGATCCCGCGCAGCGGGTGGCGTACGACTACTCGCCGCCGTTCGGTGGGCCGCACGACTCGGTGTGGGCAACCTGCACCGGCACCGTGTACGACCAGCCCGTCCGGACCGAGAACATGGTGCACTCGCTCGAGCACGGCGCCGTGTGGATCGCCTACAACCCGGATCTGGTCGACGACGCCGCGCGCGACGCACTCGCCGGCAAGGTCGACGGCCGCACCTACACGATGATGTCGCCGTACCCCGGTCTCGATTCCCCGATCTCGTTGCAGTCGTGGGGTCACCAGCTCAAGGTCGACAGCGCCGACGACGAGCGCATCGACCAGTTCATCGCGTCGCTTCGTTTGAACCAGTACGCCTACCCCGAGGTCGGCGCCAGCTGCTCGACGCTTCCCGCGTCGTTCGATCCCGCGAACCCGCCGCCGTTCGATGCGTCCGAGCCCGGCCCGGATGCGGTCCCGATGGATGGCGGCACCGTCGACGGCACCGAGCAGATCCCTGCCGGTGGTGCCGGACAGTTCCCCACCGACATGCAGGTACCGGCCGGGAGCTGACCATGAGCGACGTCACTGCCGACCGGACCGAGCAGAGCACCGACCGCGGGCACGGGCGCTTGTTTCTGGCGCTTCTGACCGTGGCTGCCGTCGCCGTGGGATTTCTCGCCGGGTTCCTCGCACGGATCCCGCTCGAGGACCGGGCACCTGCGACACCGGCAGCGGATTCGGTCGACGCGGGGTTCTTGCAGGACATGTCGGTGCACCACAACCAGGCGATCGAGATGGCTGCGGTCGCGGTGACGCAGTCCGAGGACGACCGGGTGCGCAGCCTCGCGTACGACATCCTGACCACCCAGCAGAATCAGGTCGGTCAGATGCAGGGCTGGCTCAGCTTGTGGGGTCGCCCGCTGCTCCCGGTCGGCGACTACATGACGTGGATGGCCGAGAGTGACGGACACAGCCACGGGTCGGACGACGCCGCGCACGCGGCGGGCGGGGCGAGCAGGATGCCGGGCATGGCATCGTCCGAGGAGCTCACCGCACTGCGCGCGGCACGCGGCCCCGAACTCGATGTGCTCTTCCTCCAGCTGATGCTGCGCCACCACCAGGGCGGCCTGCCCATGATGGAGTACGGAGCTCAGTACGCGAGCACGGATGTGGTGCGCAACATCGCCCAGAAGATGGTCGACACCCAGACGGGTGAATCCGAGTTGATCACGTCCATGCTCACCGAACGCGGCGGTCAACCGTTGCCGATGAACTGATCATCGTGGACACCTCGGGCCCGGATTATCGCGCTGACCTGCGGATGTGGAGTTGAGCGCGCAATGCGCTAGGCTAGCTCCGCACCGCCGGTCAGCCGGTGGGCCCGGATTGCCCTCGTAGCTCAGGGGATAGAGCGCTTGCCTCCGGAGCAAGAAGTCGCAGGTTCGAATCCTGCCGAGGGCACCACCACGACGGCCCCGCTTCGTTTTCGAAGCGGGGCCGTCGTCGTTCTGCTGCCGGGTGGCGGCGTGTTCGTCAGGCGCGCGCGAACCGGGCCGGTTCGGTGCCGGGCAGTCGGCGGACCCGGCCTCGCTCGATGAGCTGCCGCACGTGTGCGGACCCTTCCGCGAGTGCCATCTTCTTGCCCTGCATGGGCGTCTCGTCCCACGGGCGGTACCAGCGCATCCTCGACGTGGCCTCCCAGAGCGTGAGTTCTTCGTCGCCGAACGCGTCGTAGAGGTCGTCGAGGCGCTGGTCGTGGTGCGCGATGAGTTCCCCGGCCCGGCGGGGCAGATCGTCGATCTCCTGACGGTGCGCGGGCAGGGTCCGCCGGACGGGCAGTGTCGACACGGCCCGCAGCGAGTCCAGATACTCGCCGAGCGCGTCGCGCTCCGGGAGCGGGAAGTCGAATTCACCGACGTGCGGGGTGGTGGTGGCCAGCACATGGTCTCCGCTGAACAGCACTCCGTGGTCCTCGAGAAGGAAACACGCGTGGCCGGCCGTGTGCCCCGGAGTCAGGACGGTGCGCAACGAGCGGCCCGCCAGGGGGATCACCTCGTCCGCCGCGAGTTTGCGGTCGGGAAGGATGTCCGGACGGCCGGGCGGGTAGACCGCCGTTTCCCTGTGCCGTTCGATCTCGGGTTCGGGCGCCCCGGCGCGGCGCAGCAATTCCGCCTCCTCCGCGCTCCGGTCGGCTCCGGAGGTCATCGCCTCGAGGTGCGCGAAATCGGCCTCGTTCATGGCGACCCAACACCCCGACGCCTCACGGATTCTGCCGGTGAGGCCCACGTGATCGGGGTGGAAGTGGGTGACCACCACGCCTTCGACGTCGGTCACCGACAACCCGGCGACCGCCAGCCCGGCCTGCAGGGCCGCCCAGGACCTGTCGTCGTCCCATCCGACGTCCACGAGGACCACTCCGCCAGGCGATTCCATCACGTAGACCTGGGTGTCTCCGACGGGCAGGTCTGCCACCGGGACCGGTACGACATGTATGCCGTCTCCGATATCGCGCGCTTCGGTCATCCGTGATTCCTCCCAAAGAAGTGTGACTTCCGATCGAAGCTACACAAAAGGTTCAACTATTTTGAGGAAGGGGTTCGATGATCGCCACGATCGAGCGGATCTCCCCCGCCGGAATCTCGAAGTGCTCGGTGACCGACACGGACGTCTCGGACGTCGGACCCGCTGCGACATCGAGCACGAAGCGTGCGACGACGCTGTGGTGCCACTCGTGGAACTGCAGGTCGCGCACCCTCCGAATGGGCAGGTACTCGGCGCCGTGTTCGAGTCGGTGACGGATCTCCGCGCCGCTGTCGCCGGTGCGCTGCCCGTTCTCCACCCGCCACGCATCTGCCGCGAGACGCACGTCGGTGGCGTCGTGCCGGATGAGGGACCGGATGTACGCACGGGCCATCGCCACCCGCGGGCTCTCCCCGGGCGCGGTGGCATGCTCGGCGAGAGCAGCCATCACGGCCGGCGCCCAGTCGGCGCGACAGATCACCAGGTCGGGCAGGTATGGGTGCGGGCGGTTGTATTCCAGTGCGCTCCCGTCGATCCGGGCACAGTGCAGGCCCGCGGCCTGTGCGACCGCGACCGGTGCCGCCGAGTCCCATTCCCACTGGCCGCCCGCGTGGATATAGGCGTCGGCCTCTCCACGGACCACCGCCATCGCCTTCGCGCCGGCCGACCCCATCCGGATCAGGTCCGCACCGAGGTCGCGTGCGAGGTCGAACACGAACGCGGGTGGCCTGCTTCCGCTGATGACGATGCGGGGGCGCCGGCGCATCGGTCGCGGTGCCGGCGCCGCATCGTCGGTGCTGTGTACGACGCCGATGGCCGGTTGTGCGACCGCTCCCGCGGTGAGCCCCTTACCGGCTTCCCACAGTGCGACGTGCACCGCCCAGTCGCTATGGCCGGGCATACCGTATTCCTTCGAGCCGTCCAGGGGGTCGACGATCCAGACGCGGTCCGCGTCCACCCGGGACGGATCGTCGGCGGATTCCTCGGAGAGCACCGCATCCCCCGGACGCGCCGCGGCGAGCCTCTCGAGGATGTAGGTGTCGGCCGCGTGGTCGCCGCGACGGCCCAGCTCACGACCACCGAGGGCATCACCCTCGATCGCTCGCACGGTCAACAACAATTCTCCTGCGCCTGAGGCAATCTCGGCAGCGAGCCGGGCGTCTTCGTGGTGGGCGTCGTCGGTCATGCCGTCAACAATTGCACGACGAGCGCTGCCTGGGCTGTCGCGGTGCCGTCACCGGGGCGCAGGACCAGCTCCGGGGCACGGGGCGGTTCGTACAGGTCGTCGATTCCGGTGAACCCGGTCAGCTCCCCCGCCCGGGCGCGCGCGTACATGCCTTTCGGGTCGCGGGCTTCGCATTCCGCCAGCGGTGTATCGACGAACACCTCGACGAACGGAATGCCGGCGTCCTCGTGCTGCTGCCGGATGCGTTCGCGGTCGGCGCGGTACGGACTGATGAGCGCACAGATCGCGACCAGGCCGGCGTCGGCCATCATCTGGGCGACCGCTCCTACGCGGCGGACGTTCTCCGCCCGGTCGGCCGGGCCGAACCCGAGATCGGAATTGAGTCCGTGCCGCAGGTTGTCACCGTCGAGGCGGTAGGCGGGGATGCCCTGCGCGATCAGGCGGCGCTCGAGTTCGACGGCCACCGTGGACTTGCCCGACGCGGACAGCCCGGTGAGCCACACGGTCGCACCCGATCGTCCCCGGTCGGCGCGCGCGACTTCCGCCGAGTGCCACACCACCCCGGCCTCACCGAGAGTCGGGCCGGTGATCATCCCGGCTGCGACGGTGTTGCCGGTCCTGTCGTCGACGAGTACGAAACTGCCGGTGGTCCGGTTGCGCCGGTACGGGTCGAACAACAAGGGTTGCTGCGTTCGCAGTTGCACCCGCCCGATGTCGTTGAGAGCCAGGGAAGTGGCTGTCTCGTCGCGGTGCAGGGTATCGACGTCGAGCCGGTAGTCCAGACGCACCACCCGCGCGGTGACGGACCGGGTGGTGTGCAGCAGGACGTAGCGGGCGTCCGGTTCCAGCGCGGCGCGGTCGTCGAGCCAGCACACCATCGCGTCTATCTCGCGTCCGGCGAGTGGCCGGTTGTTGGGCCTGCACAGCATGTCTCCGCGGCCCACATCGAGGTCGTCCTCGAGGTCGATGCACACCGCGGCGCCCGCATACGCGTGATCGAGCGCGGTGCCGCCCGGTCCCCAGATGTTGCGCACGTGCGTGCCGAAGCCGGAGGGAAGCACCACGACTTCGTCTCCGGGCGCGAATCCGCCGCCCGCGACGGTCCCGGCGTATCCGCGGAAGCCGGGGCGATCGCCGCTGTGTGCCGGCCGGATCACGTACTGCACGGGCAGGCGCGCATCGATGAGATTGGTGTCGGACGCGACGTGCACCTGTTCGAGGTGGTGCAACAGCGAAGTCCCCTCGTACCACGGCATGTTCGCCGTCCGGGACACGACGTTGTCGCCGTGCAGCGCGGAGACGGGAACGAACGTGAGATCGGGAATGTCGAGTTTTGTCGCGAACTGCCGGAATTCGTCGCACAGTTCGTCGTACCGCTGCTGCGACCAGTCCACCAGGTCCATCTTGTTGATGCACAGGACCACGTGGCGCACGCCGAGCAGACCGGCGAGGAAGGCATGGCGGCGCGTCTGGCGGACGATGCCGTTGCGGGCGTCGACGAGGACGAGCGCGAGATCCGCGGTGGACGCGCCGGTGACCATGTTCCGGGTGTACTGCTCGTGGCCCGGAGTGTCGGCGATGACGAACGTCCGGTTCGCCGTGGCGAAGTATCGGTAGGCCACGTCGATCGTGATGCCCTGCTCCCGTTCCGCCCGCAGGCCGTCGGTGAGCAGCGACAGGTCGGCGCGGTCGGCACCGCGGTCGTGACTGGTGCGGGTCACCGCGTCGAGCTGGTCTTCGAACACCGACTTCGAGTCGAACAGGAGCCGTCCGATCAGCGTGGATTTGCCGTCGTCGACGCTGCCGGCGGTGGCGATGCGCAGCGGACCCGGCATCAGAAGTAACCCTCTTTCTTCCGGTCTTCCATTCCGGCTTCGGAGATGCGGTCGTCGGCGCGGGTCGCGCCTCGCTCGGTGACGCGGCTCGCCGCGACTTCGGTGACCACCTCGTCGGCCGTGGTGGCCGCGGATTCGACGCATCCGGTGCAGGTCGCATCGCCCACCGTCCGGAATCGCACCAGGGTGTCGCGGGGGGTTTCGCCGGGCAGCAGGGTGAGGAAACGGGTGTGCGCGAGCAGCATTCCGTCTCGCTCGACCACCGGACGCCGGTGGGCGTAGTACAGGGACGGCAGGTCGACGCGCTCGTCCCGGATGTATCGCCAGATGTCGAGTTCGGTCCAGTTCGACAGCGGGAAGACCCGGACATGCTCGCCCACGCGGTGCCGGCCGTTGTAGAGGTGCCACAGTTCGGGGCGCTGGGCCTTCGGGTCCCACTGCCCGAACTCGTCGCGCAGGCTGAAGACGCGTTCTTTGGCGCGCGCCTTCTCCTCGTCGCGGCGGGCGCCGCCGAACACGGCGTCGAATCCTCCGTCCCTCAACGCCCGCAGAAGAGTTCCGGTCTGCAGCCGGTTACGACTCGCGCGGGGCCCGTCGTCCTCCACGGCCCGTCCGGCATCGAGATCATCCTGGACCGAGGCGGTCACCAGGCGAACTCCCTGGTGCGCGACCGTCCGGTCGCGGAACTCGATCACCTCGTCGAAGTTGTGTCCGGTGTCGATGTGCAGGACGGGGAACGGCGGCGGCGCCGGCCAGAACGCCTTCGTCGCGAGGTGGAGCATCACCGCCGAGTCCTTGCCGCCGGAGAACAACAGCACGGGTCTCGCGAAGGTCGCGGCGACCTCGCGGAAGATGTGCACGGACTCGGCTTCGAGCGCGCCGAGCAGGCTGAGCTCGTAGGAGGGATCCCGACGTGCACCGTCCCGAGATGGTCGTCGTGGCGGCACCGTCGTCATCGTGCGCTCCCAGCCCGGAGTTCTCGGTCCATATTTGTACCGAGTCGGTCGAAAAGGACTGCCACAGAATAGAACGAGTTTCAATTCCGGGTCAACGCCCCGATCTCGCTGTCGACGCCCGATCTCGCTACGGACGCCGGCCCCGGAGGTCCACCGTGACGGCCTCGGCGGCTCTCAGCAATGCCGATCCGCATCGCTCGACCTCCGCGCGGTCGACCTCCCGTTCGAGATGAAGTGCCAGCACGAGCGACTGATGACCGTCCGGGTCGAAGGCGGGCGCGGCGATCAGGTTGACGGGATGTGTGCGTTCCGTGTCCAGATCGGCGGGCAGCAGCACTCGTTCGCCCGGACTCGACACCAGTTCTGCGAGCATCTCCCGGAGATCGGGGGCCAGGTCGTGTGACACCACACCGGCCATCAGCGCGTAGAGGCGCCGGCCGCCGCGGGTGAGCGACTCGACGAGATAGCCGGTGCGGCGGCACTCCTCGATCACGCGCCGCAGGTGTGCGCGATCGACGGACACCGGCAGGGTCGGTTCGCGACGCAGCCACCGCTCGATACGTTCGTCGGTATCCCACAGCACGTACATGAGCCCGACCGGCGGCGCGAAGGGGTAGACCTCCCCCACGCGGGCGGCCGCGGCGGCGCCGGCTCCCCCGACCACGTCGAGGATCGCGATCCGGTCGCCGACCACCGCCGACGCTGTACACATCACACCGAACTCGGAGCTCAGGGCAGCCAAGTGGCGGTGTGCGACCGGTCCCGACGCGAACCCCCGCTGCGCGGCCCGGCCCGCGACGATCAGCGCCGGGCCGAGGCCGTAGGACTTGTCGGCCGGGTCACGGATGAGGTAGCCCGCGTCGGTGAGTGCGGTGAGTATGCCCAGGCAGGTCGGCTTGCTCAGCCCGAGTTCGCGCGCCAGCTCCGAGAGTCCGAACCTGAGACCCGGCCGGGCGACGAGATGATCGAGGACCTGCACGACACGCTCGGTGGGCGGCGAACGTCGAGCGGCACCCGGCAGGGGCACTCCGATCCCCGCTTCGCCGCTGTCACTGCGACGAACCATTGACCCCTCCCTGGAACACGTTCTATCGTCGGCGCACCGGAGACTACCGCAGCGGTACATATATGGACCACAGGAGATCGACGTGCTCACCGATCCACTCACCGCGGCGATAGCCGAGGCCGAAAAAATCGTCGCCACCGCCCCGCACATCCGTACCGAGGCCGACCTCACCGAGGGCTACGGCTACCTGGCCGGAGGGATCGCCGCGTGTGTCCACGCCACGTGGGCGTACAGCAGCACCCATCCCGTGTTCGTCACCGGCACCGGCCCGTACGCGAAGATGGGCCTCGACAACCCGGACACCCTGTACTGGGGTGCGGTGGTGCGCGACAACGCCGAATACGTCGTCACCGGACGTCGCGGCACCACGTGCGACCTCAGTTTCCAGGTTCTTGCCGGCAACTACACCGATGCCGCGGTACCCGGCAACGTCACCGCCTTCGACGACCGCGCCCTGCGCATCGAGGACGACGGCAGTTTCGAAGTCCGGTTCGGGCCCGGGCCACGCGATCCCGATCGCAACTACTTCACGCTCGCGCCGGGATCGTCCCAGCTCGTTGTCCGGGAGGTCTACAGCGACTGGACGCAGCGACGCGGCACCCTGCGCATCGACCGCCTCGACACCCTCGGCACGGCACCTCCCGAGCTCACCCGCCAGGACGCGGTGACACGGTACGAGCGTGCCGGTCGCGCCCTCGTCTCGCGAGTGAAGACGTGGCTGCAGTTCCCCGAGTGGTTCTACCTGAAGCTTCCGGTCAACACCGTCACCGAACCGCGGCGGACACCGGGCGGGCTCGACACCCAGTACTCGTCGGTGGGTCATTTCGACCTGGCCGACGACGAAGCGATGGTGTTGACCCTGCCCGCGACCGACGCACCGTATCTGGGCTTCCAGATCGGAAGCCTCTGGTACATCTCGCTGGAGTACATCCATCACCAGACATCGCTGAACAACACTCAGGCACAGGTCGATCCGGACGGGATGGTCCGGATCGTGGTGTCGGCCCGCAATCCCGGGCTCACCAACTGGGTGGAAACCCTCGGGCGCAGCCGCGGCATCCTGCAGTTCCGCTGGCAACGGCTCGATCGCGAGCTTTCTTCTGCGGACGGACCGGTGGCACAGGTCGTCCCGTTCGACGAACTGCCCGGCGCGCTGCCGTTCCACGAGTCGAACCGCATCACCCCCGAGGACTGGGCCGCGCGCATCGGGGCACGTCAGGCTGCCGTCGCCGATCGGATGCTCGGATGAGCGCCGCCGGCTTGTTGGAGGATCGCGTCGTCGTCATCTCCGGTGTGGGGCCCGGCCTGGGAAGCACCCTCGCCCTGCGATGTGCGTCGCACGGTGCCGACGTCGTCCTTGCCGCCCGCACCCGTGAACGGCTCGAGAAGGTGGCTGCGGAAGTCGAGGCGCTGGGACGTCGCGCGCTGCCGGTACCGACCGACATCACCGACGACGATTCCGTCTCGGAACTGGTCGACGCGGCGGAGGGCGAGTTCGGTCACGTCGATACTCTCGTCAACAACGCATTCTCCGTTCCGTCGATGAAGCCATTGGCGAACACCGATTTCCAGCAGATCCGTGACAGCGTGGAGCTGACGGTGCTCGCTGCGCTGCGGCTGACCCGCTCGTTCACGCCCGCGCTCACCGAATCGGACGGTTCGGTCGTCAACATCAACTCGATGGTCCTGCGTCATTCCCAAGAGCGTTACGGCAGTTACAAACTCGCGAAGTCGGCGCTGCTGGCGATGTCGCAGTCCCTCGCCACCGAACTCGGTCCGCACGGCGTACGGGTCAACTCTGTTGCCCCGGGATACATTTGGGGACCAACCCTTCGAGGGTACTTCGAGCACCAGGCCGGGAAGTACGGCACCACCGTCGAGCAGATCTACGAGCACACCGCCGCGGCCTCCGACCTGCGGCGCCTGCCGACCACCGAGGAGATCGCGGACACGGTGATCTTCCTGGCGTCACCGATGGCGTCGGCGATCACCGGGCAGTGCATCGACGTCAACTGCGGCGAATACCACCACTGAACGGGATACGAGATGAGCGAACGCACCACCGTGGGCACCACCGACGACCTGCATGCCTCGGCGACGCGCATGACGGGCCTGACGGATTTCGGCGAGGACGAGTACCTCGAGGCACTCGAGATACTGCTCGAGTCGTACGCGCGGGATGAAACACTCACCCCGCTCGGCAGCAAGATGTCGCGGGTGTTCCTTCGTGGTGCGCTGGTCGCGCGTCTGCTCTCGGAAGCCGCCTGGGCGCAGCATCCCGAGCACCGGGACGTTCCGGTCACCCGACCCATCTTCGTCACCGGTCTGCCTCGCACCGGCACCACCGCATTGCACCGCCTCCTGGCGGCCGACCCGGCGCATCAGGGCCTCGAGATGTGGCTCACCGAGATGCCCCAGCCCCGGCCGCCTCGTGAGACCTGGGAACAGAACCCGGTATTCGCGGGGATCGAGGCCGGCTTCGCCCAGCACCACGTGGAGCATCCCGAGTTCATGGGTGTGCACTACATGTCGGCCGGGGAGGTGGAGGAATGCTGGCAGCTGCTCCGTCAGTCGTTCCGGTCGATCTCGTACGAATGCCTCGCGAATCTGCCGACGTACTCGCGCTGGCTCGCCGGGCAGGACTGGACCGGCGCCTACGCCCGGCACCGCAAGAACCTCCAGCTCATCGGGCTTCCCGACGCGGACAAGCGCTGGGTCCTCAAGAATCCGAGTCACCTGTTCGCGCTCGACGAACTCCTCACCGTCTACCCGGACGCACTGATCGTGGTGACACACCGCGACCCCCGGACGGTGATTCCGTCCGTGTGCAGCCTCGCGGCGCACGCCACCGAGGGATGGTCCGAGGCCTTCACCGGTGAGACGATCGGCCGCAGTCAGCTCGACCTGTGGGCACGCGGTTTCGACGACTTCACCCGGGCACGCGCCCGTCACGATCCCGCCCGATTCGTCGATGTCGACTACCGGGATTTCGTGGCGGACCCGTTGGGCAGCGTGGGCGCCCTGTACGACCGGTTCGGCATCCCGTTCACCGCCGGCGCCGAACGCGCGATGGCATCGCTGCACGACGAGAGTCGCAACGGGGCCCGGAAACCCGCCCATCAGTACACACTCGAGGAGTTCGGGTTGTCGGTGCGCGACGTCGACGAGCGATTCCCCTCGTATGCGTACCGCTGAGCCTGTTGCACAAAGCCGAGCGGCCCCCGGTGTGCCCGATCTACCTGCGCGTTCCCGCATGGGATGATGGACACATGCCCGCACCGCTTCCCCTCGACCCCATCGCCGAAGCCCACCGTCAATGGGTGGCCCACGGCTGGGGCGAAGTCGCGGACGGCATGGCCGCGGTGACCTCGGTGATGCGTGCGCAGCAGATCATGATGGCCCGTGTCGAAGAGGTCCTCAAACCGTTCGGTCTGACCTTCGCCCGGTACGAACTGCTGACGCTGCTGCATTTCACGAAGGCCGGGGCTCTCCCCATGGCGAAGGCCAGTGCGCGTCTGCAGGTGCACCCGACGAGCGTGACCAACGCGGTCGACCGACTCGAGGCCGCGAGTCTCGTGCGACGCACCCCGCACCCGAGCGACCGGCGCGCAACGCTCATCGAACTCACCGACCACGGTCGCGCGCTCGCGATAGAGGCCACGGAAAAACTCAACACCGAAGTGTTCGCGCGTCCCGGGATCCCGTCCGAGCAGATCGACACGCTGCTGAGCATCCTCGCGACGATGCGTCACGACGCAGGAGATTTCGACACCGGGGGCACGCCCTCGAAGTGGTGAGCACCGGACGGCCGCCGCTACACAAGAAAACGCCGCCTCTTCCTCGGGGAAGGGGCGGCGTCGTCGTTCTCGCTGCGATCTAGGCGTGCTTGAAATCGGGCGTGCGCTTTTCCACGAAAGCCGCCATGCCTTCCTTCTGGTCTGCGGTGGCGAACGTCGAATGGAACACGCGCCGTTCGAATCTCACCCCCTCGGCGAGGGTCGTCTCGAACGACCGGTTCACCGCCTCCTTCGCCATGATCGCGGCCGGCAGCGACATCGACGCGATGGTCGTGGCAGCGTCGAGAGCGACGTCGAGCAGTTCGTCCGCAGGGACGACCCGCGAGACGAGCCCGGCGCGCTCGGCTTCCTCCGCGTCCATGTTGCGTCCGGTCAGGCACATGTCCATCGCCTTGGCCTTGCCCACCGCGCGCGTCAGACGCTGCGAGCCGCCGATGCCGGGAATGACACCGAGCTTGATCTCGGGCTGGCCGAACTTGGCGGTGTCGGAGGCAATGATGAAGTCGCACAACATCGCCAGCTCGCAACCGCCGCCGAGTGCGTAACCCGACACGGCCGCGATGATCGGGGTGCGAGCGGACGACAGCCGGTCCCACTCCGAGAAGAAGTCCTCGGCGTACACCTCGGAGAAGGTCTTGGGCGCCATCTCCTTGATGTCGGCGCCGGCCGCGAAGGCCCGCTCCGACCCGGTGAGCAGAATCGCCCCGATCTCACGGTCGGCGTCGAGTTCTTCGACCGCCGCGACCACTTCGCGCATCAACTGGCTGTTGAGTGCGTTGAGCGCCTTGGGCCGGTTGAGCGTGATGACGCCGACGCGGCCTTTGCGCTCGAGCAGGATGGTCTCGAAATCGGTCACTTGCTGTCCTCTGCGTTCGAGCGGTCACGAATGTCGTTGATGATGGCGGAGAAATCGAGCCCGCCACCACCACCGGTGTTGAACCGATGATAGAGCTCGGCAGCACGGAGGCCGAGTTCGGCCTCGACCCCGTTGGAGCGCACCGCGTTCGACGCCAGACCGAGATCCTTGTCCATCAGGGCGGCGGCGAAGCCCGGCTGGTAGTCGTTGTTGGCCGGGGTCGTGGGCACCGGGCCGGGAACCGGACAGTTGCTCGTCAGCGCCCAGCACTGACCCGAAGCGTTGGACGCCACGTCGAACAGCGCCTGATTCTCGAGTCCCAGTTTCTCGCCGAGCACGAACGCCTCACTGATCGCGATCATCGAGACGCCGAGAATCATGTTGTTGCAGATCTTTGCAGCCTGGCCGTTGCCCGACCCGCCGCAGTGCACCACCTTGCGGCCCATCACGTCGAGGAGCGGCTGCGCGGCTGCGAAGTCCTCCTCGGTTCCTCCGACCATGAAGGCCAGCGTGCCCGCGGCGGCACCGGCCACACCGCCCGACACCGGGGCGTCGATCGCACGATGACCGGCGGCCTGTGCACGACCGGCGGCGTCGCGTGCATCGGCCACGTCGATCGTGGAGCTGTCGACGAAGAGCGTGTCGGGCTTTGCGGCTCCGAGGATTTCGTCGTACAGATCGAGGACGAGCGTGCCGTTGGGCAGCATGGTGATCACGACATCGGCGGCGGGGACGGCTTCGAGTGCGGACCCGACGACGGTGATGCCGTTCTTCGCTGCTTCCTCCTGCGCGGCGGGCACCGGGTCGTACCCGGTCACCGAGTACCCCGCCTTCGCGAGGTTCGCGGCCATCGGCCCACCCATGTGGCCGAGACCGAGGAAGGCGACGTTGGGGAGTTCACTCATCGGTCGTTCTCCTTCGGAGCGGCGAGCCCGAGTTCGAGGTCGCCGAGCGGCTGGAAGTATGCGTCGACGTCGGAAGCGGTGACGTCGGCGAGGGTCGCGGGCGACCAGTGCGGAGTGCGGTCCTTGTCGACCACCTGGGCACGGATGCCTTCGACGAGGTCGTGCGACGTCAGGGACGCGGACGACACCCGGAATTCCTCGTTCAGTACCTCTTCGAGGCTGCCGAGCTGCCGTGCGTGACGAAGCGAACGCAGCGTGACCTTCAGAGCAACCGGGGATTTTCCGAGGATCTGCTCGGCGGCGGTGCGAGCCTCGGGAACATCACTGCTGCGCAGGCGTTCGACGATCTCCTCGACGGTGTCCGCGGAATATGCGGCGTCGATCCAGTCGCGTTGCGCGAGCAGCGCCGAATCCGGTGCCGGCTGGGAGTATTCGGCGAGCGCGTCGTCGACCGAACCCGTCTCGAGTGCTGCGACGAACTTGTCGAGGGCGTCGGATGGCACGTAGTGGTCCGCGAAGCCGAGCGCGATGGCGTCGCCTGCCTTCATCCGGCCCGTCGTCAGCGCGATGTGGGTGCCGATCTCGCCGGGTGTCCGAGAGAGCAGGTAGGTCCCTCCCACGTCGGGAATGAACCCGATACCGGTCTCCGGCATCGCGATCGTCGAGCGTTCGGTGACGATCCGGACGTTGCCGTGTGCGGACACCCCGACGCCGCCACCCATCACGATGCCGTCCATGATCGCCACGTACGGCTTGGCGTAACGGCCGATGGCGGCGTTGAGGATGTACTCGTCGCGCCAGAACTCCTGGGAGCCGGTGCCGCCGTCACGTGCGTCGTGATAGATCGACACGATGTCGCCGCCGGCGCACAGTCCTCGCTCCCCCTCGCCACGAAGGACAACGGCGCGGACCGAGTCGTCGGATTCCCACGCCGAGAGCGTCTCCGCCATCACACGCACCATGTCGTGGTTGAGCGCGTTGATCGCCTTGGGTCGGTTGAGGGTGATGCGTCCCAGTCCGTTCTTCGCCTCGACGAGGACCTCGGGTTCGTGCCCGGTCATTGCGCTCCGTTCTGCGCCGCGGCCACCACGCTGCGCGCGACGACCACCCGCATGATCTCGTTTGTTCCTTCGAGGATCTGATGCACGCGCAGATCGCGCACGATCTTCTCGATCCCGTACTCGGCCAGGTAACCGTATCCACCGTGGAGTTGCAGCGCATCGTTCGCGACCTCGAACCCGGCGTCGGTGGCGAAGCGCTTGGCCATCGCGCACAGTTCCACGACATCCGGGGCACCGGTGTCGAGGGCGTCGGCGGCCCGCCACAGCAGGGTTCGTGCCGCTTCGAGTTCGGTACGCATGTCCGCGAGCCGGAACTGCAGCGCCTGCGAGTCGAGCAACCGGTCACCGAACGCCTTGCGTTCGGCGAGGTAGGCGACCGTCCGGTCCAGCGCGGCCTGGCCACCGCCGACGGAACACGCGGCGATGTTGAGGCGGCCGCCGTTGAGGCCGTGCATGGCGATACGGAATCCGCCGCCCTCCGTGCCGAGGAGATTCGCGGCCGGCACGCGCACGCCGTCCAGGATGACCTGGCGGGTGGGTTGCGCGTTCCAGCCCATCTTCTTCTCGTTGGCACCGAACGACAGGCCCGGCGTGTCCTTGGGGACGATGAACGCCGAGATGCCGCGCGCACCGGTGTCGCCGGTGCGGGCCATCACCACGTACACGTCGGATGTTCCTGCGCCGGAGATGAACTGCTTGACTCCGGTGAGCACGTAGTCGTCACCGTCGCGCACCGCTTTGGTGCTGAGCGCGGCGGCGTCCGAGCCGGCGCCCGGCTCGGTGAGGCAGTAGCTCCCGAGATGTTCCATCGAGGTCAGCTTCGGCACCCAGCGGTGGCGCTGGTCGTCGTCGCCGAACTTGTCGATCATCCACGTCACCATGTTGTGGATCGAGATGTACGCGGCGATGGACGGGCACCCCGTGGCGAGTTCCTCGAAGATGCGGACGGAGTCGAGGCGGCGAAGCCCCGACCCGCCCACGTCCTCGCGGACGTAGATTCCGCCCATGCCGAGCGCTGCGGCTTTGCGGAGCACGTCGACCGGGAAATGCTTGTTCTGGTCCCATTCCACCGCGTGGGGTGCCAGATACTCGGAGGCGAAGTCGCGGGCGGTGTCGCGAATCGCCTTGTCGTCGTCGGAGAGGGTGAACATCGGCGTACCGCCTAGTTCATCGTCGGGATGACGAAGTGATCGGTGTCCGCGACGTGAGCGCCCTCGATATCGCCTTCCTTGACACCGGACGGCCAGCGCTGCGTGACGGTCTTGGTCTTGGTGTAGAAGCGGAAGGCGTCCGCACCGTGCTGGTTGAGGTCGCCGAAGCCCGACGCCTTCCAGCCGCCGAAGGTGTAGTACGCGATCGGAACCGGGATGGGAACGTTCACGCCCACCATGCCGACCTGGACGCGGGTCGTGAAGTCGCGGGCGGTGTCGCCGTCGCGGGTGAAGATCGCGACGCCGTTGCCGTACTCGTGCTCGGACGGCAGACGCAGTGCCTCCTCGTAGTCGCGTGCGCGCACGACGGTGAGCACGGGACCGAAGATCTCTTCCTTGTAGATCGACATGTCGGTGGTGACCCGGTCGAAGAGGGTCGCGCCGGAGAAGAAGCCACCCTCGTTGCCCTCGAGCACGAAACCGCGGCCGTCGACGACGAGTTCGGCGCCTTCCTCGACGCCCTGGGCGATGTAGTTGTGGACGCGGTCGCGGGCGGCGGCCGTCACGAGCGGACCGAAGTCGGCCTTCTCGTCGAAGCTCGTCCCGATACGCAGTTCGGCGATGCGCTCCTGGAGCTTGGCCACGAGCCGGTCGGCGGTCTCCTCACCGACGGGGACGGCAACCGACAGTGCCATGCAGCGCTCGCCGGCCGAGCCGAATGCGGCACCGACGAGCGCGTCCGCGACCTGGTCGAGGTCGGCGTCGGGCATGATCACCGCGTGGTTCTTCGCGCCGCCGAAGCACTGGGCGCGCTTGCCGTTCTTCGCGGCGGTCTCGTAGATGTACTGGGCGATCGGGGTCGACCCGACGAATCCGAGGGCCTTGACCCGGGGATCCTCGAGCAGTACGTCGACGGCTTCCTTGTCGCCGTTGACGACGTTGAACACGCCGGCGGGCAGTCCGGCTTCGAGGAAGAGTTCGGCCAGGCGCAGCGGCACCGAGGGATCGCGCTCGGAGGGCTTGAGGACGAAGGCGTTGCCGGACACGAGCGCCGGAGCGGCTTTCCACAGCGGAATCATGGCCGGGAAGTTGAACGGGGTGATGCCCGCGACCACACCGAGCGGCTGGCGCATCGAGTATACGTCGATGCCGGTACCGGCGGATTCGGTGAACTCACCCTTGAGCAGGTGCGGAGCGCCGAGCGCCACTTCCACGACCTCGAGGCCGCGCTGGATGTCGCCCTTCGCGTCGGGGATCGTCTTGCCGTGCTCGCTCGACAGCAGCCGGGCGAGATCGTCCATGTTGTCCTGGGCGAGTTGCAGGAAGCGCATCAGTACGCGAGCCCGCTTCTGCGGGTTCCACGCCGCCCATTCCTTCTGTGCGATTTCGGCGTCGGCGATCACGTTCTCGACTTCGGCGCGCGTGGCGAGCGGAACACGCGCCTGGACTTCGCCGGTGTTGGGGTCGAAGACGTCGGCGAAACGGCCGGATGTGCCGGAGACGTGCTTGCCGCCGACGAAGTGGGTCAGTTCTCGAATGCTCATGCGCGAACCCGTCCTTTGCTCGATAGTGGTGGCTGCGTCGTGGCAGCCGTGAAGAACCCGAAGTCTTCGCTCATCCTATAGTTGGAAGTCCATGTATGTCCAGGGTCACACCCCGTCCGCTACGCTCCGCATCATGACCCGCACGCGGAGGAACAGCACCGATGTGCTCGGGTTCCTGCTGCTGTGGGCGCTGGTCTCGCTACTCGCGTTCTCTCCCGCCGTCCCGGGCGACACGCTCGGCTCGCTACTGGCCGGTGTTCTCGTCACCCTCGTCGTGGTCGCCGCACTCACCGTCCGGCGCACCGACGATCTGTTGTTCGGACTGTCCCGCACACCTCGCGGGCCCACCGTGGCGGAACAACGGCTGCGCGGCGCGTTCCGGCGGCAATCACGTCCCGATACCCCTGGGCGCCCGCGTCCGCGAGCGCCCGGCCCCGGTGCAGGGGCCGCGACGTCTCGTTTCGCCTGACGGCCCCTGCTTCCTCGCGACCACACCCTTCACGAGGAAAACCGGGAGTCCCTGTGCCCAGATCATCCCCGCGCGCCTCGGCACGGCGCGACACTCACGTTCTCTCCGTCCGCGACGCGGAACGCCGGTTCGGCGACCTGCTCGTGTTCACCGCCGTCGATGTCGACGTGGCCGCGGGGACATGCTGCGCGGTCACCGGCTCGAACGGCGCCGGGAAATCCACTCTGCTGCGGTGCCTGGTGGGCGCCGACCGTCTCGATCGAGGCACTGTCACGATCGATGGTTCCGCGGCCGACGAATCCTCACCCGCCCAGCGCGCAGCGGTCGCATCCGTCCTGGGCGACGTCGCCACGTTCGCGCATCTGACGGCCCACGAGCATCTGCAACTCGTCGCCCTCGCGCACGGAATGCCCGACCCTGCAGGTGTGGCGAGCCGAACGCTGTGCGACGTCGGCCTTGCGGACGCGTCCGATCAACTGCCGGTCACGTTGTCCAGCGGTCAGCGCCACCGGTTGGCGCTGGCATCGGCCTTCGTCCGTCCTCGGCGGTTGCTCGTGCTCGACGAACCCGAACACCATCTCGATCCCGCCGGACGGGCATGGCTCGCCGGGCGGATCGCCGACGAGAAGGCTCGCGGTTGCGCGGTCGTCCTTGCCTCGCACGATCCGGACCTGGTGGCAGCCGTCGCCGACGACACCGTGGACGCCGACTCGTGGCGCTGACCGAACGGGCTCCGGCGATTGCCGGTGCCCGTGCGCTTCGGAGAGCAAGGCGGGGGTTCGGCCGTGTTCACGCGCCCCGTACCGACCGGGCCGGCATCGTGGTGCTGTCGGCGCTGGGTGCCTATGTCGCTTCGGGGCTCGCGTGGTGGTGTGCCACTCGTCCGCCGACCTCCCTGATCGGGTCGCTCCACACCACGGCCGGTCGTAACTGGGATGCAGCGTCCTGGAACCCGGGCTGGGCCTGGGTGGTGGGCGCAGCCGTGCTCGTCGCGGGCATCGCGGTCGCACGCGCGCTCGGACCACTGACCGCGAGCGCCCAACGCGCGTTCTGGTTGTTGTCCACCCCGGTCGACCGGGCGTCGATGCTCCGTCCCGGCGTCGTGACGGTGTTCGCCGCCGGAGCGGGCGCGGGGGCAGCCGGTGGACGGCTGGCTGCGTTCGCCGGAACGGTCGAGCAGTGGCTACCCCTGACCGCGTGCGGGGCGGTGATCGGGCTCGGCATCGCCGCCCTCGCGCTCCTCGTCCAAGCGCGGGTCCTGCCGACTCGCACGCTGCCGGCGGTGCAGATCCTCACCGCCGCACTGGGAGGAGCAGTCGCGGCGGTGTGCGCGATAGGAACAGTCGTGCCGGTGCTCGTGACGTGGCTTCCGGTGATGGTCGCCGCGCTGCCCGCCCTGGCGATGTGTTGCGCCGCCCTTCTCCGCTGCGGCCGCATCACGGCTGCGGAGTTGAACGAACGCGCCGCGATCGCCGTGGCAGCCCGGACCTCCCTGGTCGGCCTGGACCCGACGCTCGTCGTCGGCGTCCACGACGCAGCCGCCTGGAAACGTGTCGCCGCCCGGCGCTCACGGGCGTTGCCGCCCGGCCGGACTCGCGCACTCGTCCGCGCCGACCTGCTCCGGAACCTGCGCCGTCCGTCACCGTTCGCGGCGACCGCCGTCGCCGTCTGCGCTGCCTGGGCGCTGGGCACGACGACACAGCCGGTCGTGGCGGGCTGGGTGCAACTGTCGGCCGTGTACGCCGCGACTCTGGTGTTCAGCACCGGATTACGCGACCTGGCGAGCAAGCCGGACCTGCGAGCGATGCTCGGCGCTGCCGATCGTGCCCTGTACCGGCCGCTGATGGTGGTTCCGGCGTGCGCCGCCGCTGCGGTGACGGCGGTGACGGCGCCGGCGACGGGGTGGTCGCCGTCCGTGTCCGCGATCGTCGCTGCGGGAGCCTGCGTCGCGGTCTACCGGCTGCGGACCCGCCCCGCCACCGCATACGACGGACTCGTGCTGGAGACCGCCGTCGGCCAGGTACCCGTCGACCTGATCCGGCAGTGGATGCGTGGGCCGGACGGTCTTGTCGCTGCGGGACTTCTTCTGGCACTGATTCTTTGAGTACGCGCCGACGATCCCGGTACCGTCTTCAGCGCAATCTGCGGTACAGGTCCTCGAGGTCGGTCATCGCACGGATGACGACGGCTTCGTCGGTGCCCCCCGCCCGCAACGCGCGGCGCAGCAGCATCGGGTCGAGGTCTTCGATCGCGGGCCGGAACCGTTCCGTGGGCAGATCGGGGAGTTCGGTGTCTTCGCCGTAGAAGTCAGCGGTGTCGGTGGCGACGGCGGCGTCGACACCGCCGATCAGCGTCGTCAGATCCACTCCGCGCAGGGTGAGTACGTCCAGCGGCTTCTCGTCGACGTGTTCGGCAAGCAGGTACGCGACCGCCGCGGCGTGCTTACAGGGCCAGCCGTCGTCGGGGCAGGTGCAATCGAAGTCCAACTCCCCCGCGCGCCGCGGAAGCAGGAGGGAACCCAGCTCTTCGGGGAGCACTCCTCCGGCCAGTCGCGCCAGCATGCCCGGGGAAGCCCGGACCTCCCGGATCAGTTCGTCGATCGCGTCGTCGTCGAGCCGGCGCACGGTCACCGTCGAGGTGAACGGGCGCAACTGACTGCCCTGGACCTCTCCTACCGCTGCACCGGGCTCGATGCGCATCGAGACCACCTGACCGGAACGCGCGTACGCGCGACCCCGCGTCAGCCGGGCCTTGTCGGCCACCTGTTCCATGGTCGAGATCAGTTCCTTCGACCACCAGCTACGGCCGATCGCACCGCGTTTGGTGCGGGTCTCGACCCTGTTGCCGAGCGCCATCAGTCACCCACCGCTTCATCGCCGAGGGACAGCAGGGACTGCAACTGGTCGGTGGACAGCTCGGTGATCCAGTTCTCTCCCACCCCGATCGCGAGATCGGCCAGTTCCTGCTTCCCGGTGAGCATTTCGTCGATTCGTTCCTCCACGGTGCCGACGCACACGAGTTTGCGCACCTGCACGTTCCGCTGCTGGCCGATGCGAAATGCGCGGTCGGTGGCCTGGTTCTCCACCGCCGGGTTCCACCACCGGTCCAGATGCACGACGTGATTGGCGGCCGTCAGGTTCAGCCCGGTGCCGCCCGCCTTGAGGGAGAGCAACATGATCGGCGGACCGTCGTCCCCTTGGAACCGGGCGACCATGTCGTCGCGCTTCGACTTGGTCACACCCCCGTGCAGGAACGGCACCGTCGTCGCGAACCGTTCGGCGAGGTACGGTGCCACGAGTTCACCGAACTCGCGGAACTGCGTGAACAGCAGGACTTTCTCGCCTTCGGCCAGCACCGATTCCACGATGTCCTCGACCAGTCCGAGTTTGCCGGAGCGGTGCCGGCCGCGGCGCAGCACGGGCGACCCGTCACCGAGGTAGTGCGCCGGATGGTTGCACACCTGCTTGAGTCTGGTCAGCGCCGCGAGGACGGCGCCCTTGCGCGCCATGCCTTCCTTGTCGCGAATCTTGCGCATCATGTCGTCGACCACCGCGCGGTAGAGAGCAGCCTGCTCGGCCGTGAGATTGGCCCGGACCGTTTGCTCGAACTTCTCGGGAAGATCGGAGATCACGTCGGGGTCCGTCTTGACGCGCCGCAACACGAACGGCGCAGACAGCGCGCGTAGTCGCGCGGCCGCCACCGGGTCGTGGTCGCGTTCGATGGGTACCGCGAATCTCGCGCGGAACGAGGCGGCGCTGCCGAGCAACCTCGGGTTCGCGAAATCGAGAATCGAGCGGAGTTCTTCGAGGCGATTCTCCACGGGGGTGCCGGTGAGAGCGATGCGATGCGCCGCCGGGATGGCGCGGGTGGCCCGGGACTGCGCGGTCGCCGTATTCTTCACGTGCTGAGCCTCGTCGAGAACGACACGGCGCAAAGGCAGTTCGGCAAGCTGCGCGACATCGCGGGCGGCGATTGCGTAGGTGGTCACGACCAATTCGGCGCCGGCCACAGCCGCCGCGAGGGCTTCTCCCCGCAGTCGCTGTGCACCGTGGTGAACGTAGACACGCAGGTCCGGGACGAATCGCTCGGCCTCGCGCTGCCAGTTGCCCACCACCGACATCGGGCACACGAGCAGTGTCGGAGCGCCCGCGGTTCCGGCCTCGCGTTCGTGCGCGAGCAGGGCGAGCACCTGCACGGTCTTGCCGAGCCCCATGTCGTCGGCGAGGACCGCGCCGAGTCCCAGCCGGCTCATGAACGCGAGCCACTCGAGACCGCGCTGCTGGTACGGGCGCAGTTCTGCCACCAGTCCGGCCGGCGGTGCGATCTCCTCGGGCTGAGCCTGGCCGTCGAGCAACGTCTCGACCCAGCCGGACGCGGCGATGTCGGTGACCTCGACCGGTGGGGCGTCCTCCCCGGTGAACTGTGCGAACAGCGATCCCAGCGTGGCGTCGCGTTCGGAATGCGCCGTGACGTAGCGCGCGGCCTGCGCGAGTGCCTCGGCGTCGGCCCGCACCCACTTGCCACGCAGCTTGACCAGGTCGCTGTTCGCGGCGACCAGTTCCTCCATCTCGGTGCGGGTGAGCAGCATGTCGCCGACCGCGAGTTGCCACTCGTACGACACGATCGCGCTCATCCCCACGACGCTGTCGTCGGCGCTCACGGGCGCGACCGGCGAGTCGACCTGCAGCCGCAACGACGGATCGACCGTCGCCCAGGCCCGCGGCAGCAGAAGGGCGACGCCCGCCGCCTGCAACGCACGCGCGCCGTGTTCGACGAGGTCGATCACGACCGGGGTGGGCAGCAGCAGGTCGAGGGTATCGACGTCGCGCGGCACGTCCTGAAGCCTCGGGTAGGCGGTGATCGCGGCGCCGAGCTTGCGGATCGCGATCTGCAGAAGATGCGGATCGGTGCCGTCGACGGTCACCGGCACGGGCGCCTGCCCCTCCGAGCGCAGGCAGACTTCCAGCCGCCACAACGCGGCCACACCGATGTCGGTGTCGTCATCGGTGTCCTCGGGTTCGGCCAGACGCAGCACGAGGTCGGGTTCGTACCCGGCGAGGCTGGCGCGCCATTCGTCGAGCGCGTCCGCCATTCGCTGGGTGCCACGGGGGTGCGGACGGCCCTCCGCGAGCGCCGCGACCAGCGGATGCAGCGACGTCGACGAGCCGTGCAGGGCGCGGACGATCGGGTCCGTCAGCTCCTCGCACATGTTGTCGAGTAATGCCGACGGGCGACCGAGCTGACGCTGCACGGGAGGCATCGCGGCGGCGAGTTCGGCAGACCACGCGCGATTCTTCTCCCCGCCGAGCAGTTGCCATCGCGCCCACCACTGCTTTTCGGCGCGGACGAGTTCGGGGGCCACGCGACCTGCCTGCGCCCAGCGTTCGATGCCGCGAGCCACGTGCGCGAGGTACCGCAGGTCACCCGCGACGCCACTCGGGCGTCGCGGGAGATCGAGGAGGAGTGCGGCGGCGTCGGGTGGCGCCACAGCCACGGCGGGAACGACTCGCGGCGCGGCGTCACCCGGGAGCGTCAATTCCACGCGGTGCCGGAACGGCCGGTCGATCCATCGCCGCAGCGCCGACGGCAATGCCTCGTCGTCGGCGTCGACCGCGGGATCTCGCCACAGCATCAGGCCTGATCCCGGTGACCACAGCCCGTGCAACATGCCCTCCATGGTGCCAGCCGCGCCCGGGCGGCTCATGGCAGGGTTCTCGCTTTCGCACCGCAACTGCCGGTCGGGCACCGAACACGTGGAGCACACTGGTCGGTACACATCCGAACCCCCGAGGAGCCGCGATGTCCATTCTGGTGCAGGTTCTCGAACAGACGCCCAGCACTCGCACGCCGTGGGAACAGGTGAAGTACGGGTTCGTCGATTGGGATCACGTGACCACGCTTCGCCTCGACGGACGTTGCGGGGTGTGGCTGGACGGCACCAGGACCGGCGAGTCGCACCGGCTCGCGACCACGGCGTCGTCGCAGGAGGCGATCTTCTTCCTTCTCAATGTGTTCGACAAGATCGCGGAGTGCTCGGAGGCGGGCGGGTCGTGGATCGTGGGACACGACGGGGCCACCGTGGGATCGATCAGCGCCGCGCGTTTCCCCGCGTCGGGCGGCGACCGGCGCTCGATCTAGCCGGCATCCTCGAATTCCTCGGCGTCGAGGCAGACCCGCGCCAGGTCGTCGAGTGGGAGCGCGAGTGCGCGTGCCAGTGCGGCGACGGTCACGAACCCCGGCGTCGCCAGCCTGCCGGTCTCGATCTTCCGCAGCGTTTCCGGAGAGATCCCCGCGGATGCGGCGACGTCGGCGAGCGTGCGGTCGCGTCGTGCCTCACGGAGGAGCCCGCCGAGCCGTTTACCGGCGGCGAGTTGTTGCGGTGACAGCGGGAGACGCACCATGGATGCCAGCGTATCGGAGTCGCGTCGGACGACGGGTCCGGTATGAAAATACCGAGCAACGGTCCGGGTCTGGTATTTTTATACCAAGATTGACAAGCCCTTCCGGAAGGACACGTGCAGTGCTCGAACTGAAAACCCCGCGGGAGATCGACGCGATGCGCACCACCGGCGCGTTCATCGCCGGCCTCCTGGACGACCTCGCGCAGCGAGCCGCACCTGGTGTCAACCTCCTCGACCTCGAGCACCGGGCGCGTGATCTGATCGCCGAGCGCGGAGCCGTGTCGTGTTACTGGGATTACGCGCCGTCGTTCGGGAGTGGTCCGTTCCGCAACGTCATCTGCCTGTCGGTCAACGACGCGGTGCTGCACGGACTGCCGCACGACTACGTGCTGCAGGACGGGGACGTGCTCAGCATGGACATCGCCGTCTCGATCGACGGATGGGTCGCCGATTCCGCACGCACCGTCGTCGTCGGAACCGAGAGGCCCGAGGATCACCGCCTCATCGAGTCCACCGAACGCGCACTCGCGGCGGGTATCGCCGCCGCGCAGCCGGGCAACCGGCTCGGCGACATCTCGGCCGCCATCGGCGCGGTTGCCGCCGAATACGGCTATCCCGTCAACACCCAGTTCGGTGGCCACGGCCTCGGCCGCACCATGCACGAAGACCCGCACGTCTCCAACACCGGCCGCGCCGGACGCGGCCTCGTGCTGCGCCCGGGCCTCACCCTGGCACTCGAACCGTGGTGGACACCGACCACGGACGAGATCGTCTTCGACCCGGACGGCTGGACCATCCGTTCCGCCGACGGCTCCCGCACCGCGCACAGCGAACACACCGTGGCGATCACCGACGACGGTCCACAGGTTCTCACCGCACCGGCCGACCGGTAGCCCCCTGTCGGTGCGCGCTGTCACCATGCCGTGGTGCCGGGGGGACGCGCAACGAAGTGGTGGATATGGGTCGTGGTGGCGGCTATCGGGACGTCCTGGTTCCGGAGCGTCTCCGATCCGGCCGACGACCCGGTGCCCGGTAGCCCGCCGCGAGAGCAACTGGCGGCACTGCTCGGGCAGGTGACCGTGTGGCCGGACCGGCCGCGGGAAAGCGGATACGAGCGCGGCTGCGGGCCGGGCGAAGGATGCGTGTTCGGCCCGGCGTGGTCGGATGACCACGCCGGTGAGGGCGGTCACGACGGGTGCGACACGCGGAACAACGTGCTCGCACGCGACCTCCGTGAACCGGCGTTCCGTCCGGGCACCGACGCGTGCGTCGTCGTCTCGGGAACTCTCCACGATCCGTACACCGGTGCGCGCGTGGATTTTCGCCGTTCCGAGGCGCGCGCCGTCCACGTCGACCACATCTACCCGCTGGCGGCCGCATGGGATTTCGGCGCGGCACGGTGGCCGGCCGATCTGCGGCGACAGTTCGCCAACGACATCGCGTACAACCTCGTCGCGGTGGACGGACCGGCCAACGAGGACAAGAGCGACCACACCCCCGCGCACTGGATGCCACCGGCCGCGCGATATCGGTGTTGGTTCGCAGGCCGATACCTCACTGTCGCAGTGCGATACGGACTACCGATCACATCCGGCGACCATCGCGCGTTGGCGGACGCCGCCGGGTCGTGCCCCGACCCGTGACAGCGACATGTTCCGCCGGCCGCAGCGACGACGCCGGGAGGGCACCGCTCGGGTCATACGGGGAGATTCTGCGGAATCCATTCGGGGTCACGCTTTTCCATGAAGGCGCGCATGCCTTCTCGCGGTTCGGGGGACGTCTCGAGCGACCCGAACATCGTCTGATAGTCGAACTGCCCGTACCGCTCGTTGAGCATGCGTTTGACCTGGGCGCGCGCGAGCGGCGCGGTCTGCAGCACCTCGCGTGCCGCGGTCAGCGCGGCCTCTCGCAGTTGGTCGTGCGGCACGACGCGTGAGATCACACCGAGCCGCAGTGCCTCCGCGGCGTCGAAGCGACGCGCGGACAGGAGCAGGTCCCGCGCCGCCGCGATTCCGACGTGGGCGGGCAGCGCCGCCGCGAACGTCGCGTCGGGGATGCCGCGCAGCAGTTCGGGGACGCGGAAGGTGGCCCGTTCGCTCGCCACGGCGATGTCCGACATCATCGCGACGAGCAGTCCCCCGGCCTGGCAGATGCCGTTGACCGCCGAGATCACCGGCGCGCGGCTGTCCCGGATGGTCAGGAACGGCACCACATCGTTGCCGGCGAGCCCTTCGGGCAGATCGTCGCCGGGTTCGGACCGGCCGCCGAGGTCACCGCCGGGCGCGAAGACGTCGTCGACGCCCGTGATGATCAGGGCCGCGAGGTCGGGGTCGCTGTTGACCAGCCGAACCGCCCGTTTGAGGCCGTAGTACATCGCGGGGGTGAACGCGTTCCGGGCCGCGGGACGGTCGATGATGCACCAGCCGATCGCGCCTTCCCGCTCGAATCTCAACCCACCGGCACCGAGGTCGTCTCCCATGGCCGCAGCATATACGATTCTCGCCAAAAGAGAATGGCGTGTTCATGTGGTTGTCGTAGCGGCGCCGAACACCACCACTACGGTGGAGGGATGCTCTCGCGCATCACCAAGGACACCCGCCTGTGCATCTCCCTGTCGGGCCGCCCCAGCAACATCGGAACCAGATTCCACAACTACCTGTACGACGAACTCGGACTCGATTTCGTCTACAAGGCGTTCGCGCCCACGAATATCGAGGACGCGGTCGCCGGGATCCGAGGACTCGGTATCCGCGGCGCGGGGGTATCGATGCCGTTCAAGGAAGCGGTCCTGCCGCTCGTCGACGTCCTGCACGATTCCGCACGCGCGATCGAGTCGGTCAACACGATCGTCAACGACGACGGCATCCTCCATGCCTACAACACCGACTACCAAGCGGTGACCGATCTTCTGGCGGCCCACGCCGTGGATTCCTCACTGCCGGTGACGATCACCGGCAGCGGCGGTATGGCGAAAGCGGTCACGGCGGCGCTGCGGCACAGCGGTTTCGCCGAGGGCGTCGTGGTGGCGCGCAACGAACGCACCGGCCGCCCTCTCGCCCGCAAGTACGGATACGACTGGCGTGCGGACGCCTCCGCGACACCGCCGGGCCTGCTCGTCAACGCCACGCCGGTCGGCATGGCCGGTGCGCCGGAAGCCGACCGTCTCCCCGTCCCGGAGGAGGTCGTCGCCGCTGCCACCGTCGTCTTCGACGTGGTCGCGGTGCCGCCCGAGACGCCCCTCGTCCGGTTCGCCCGCGAGCAGGGGATCCCGGTGATCACCGGCGACGAGGTGATCGCCCTCCAGGCGGCGCTGCAGTTCGCCCTCTATACGGGTGTCACACCGACACCGGATCAGGTGAGGCGCGCGTCCGAGTACTCACGGTCCTGACCACCACCGCCCACCCTCGGCGGCCGTGGCCGGGGGCGGTCGCTCAGATGGTGCCGGCTGCTTCGAGCCCGTCGAGCACGACGTTCGCCGCGTCGAAGGCCACGTTCATCTCGAGCCGGGTGAGGTCGTGGGTGTCGGGGTTCTGGAGTCCGAAGTTGTTGACCCACGCCCCTGTTCGCGCCGACTGGAACATGAAGGTGGTCGTCTCCGTCTCGCCCAGCAGATCACCGACGAACCACCCGGTGAAGAACGGACGCAGATCGGTGCCGTAGGTGACCTCGAACTCGTCGGCGATGACGGGCGCGGCATCGACAAGGGCACCACCGAAGGTGTAGAAGTCCCGGGTGTGCTCGGGCGTGGATCCGATGGTCACGAGCGCCTCGGGGAAATCGATCACCAGGTGCGCGACGACGGCGCCGACCAGGACGCGGCCCGGGCTGCGGTCACACCGCTCGGTCTCGGCGAGTGCCTCCGCCCAATGCGCCGCCGGGGTACCGCCGGTGACGTGCTCGTGCAGATTCGCCAGATACAGCCGCACCACCTCGACCGCCAGCGCATTCGCCCACGCCGGGTCGTCGTAGATGCCGGAGTCCAGAGTCGGCTCCGTGAGCGCGAGAATCTCGTCGAATGCGAGGACGAAGGTGCCGCGGTAGTCGTCGCTACGAGTGAGCACCTCCCGCAACGCGGCGATACGGGACCTGGCGTCGTCGAAGGTCTCGATCCCGGCGGGGTCCGTGAGCGCAGCGATGTCGGCGGTGGGGACCGTGGACACACAGGCCGACGGCGCGGGTGCCGCGGGCGCTGCCGACACGGCCGGCGCTCCGGCGACCGCAGCCGCGACGGCTGCCGCACTCAGGGACAAGGCAAGACTTCTCCGTACGAAATGCGTCATTGTTCCGAATTTACACAGAAGTTGGAACAATGGAACGTGCGTGCGGATCCGTCGTGCCGCCCCCCTGCGGCCGGGACCTAGCCGGTCGCCACGGGCCGCCGAGGATCGGCCGCCCACTGCGACCACGAACCCGGATACAGGGCCGCGTCGATCCCGACGATCGCCAGTGCCGCGATCTCGTGGGCCGCGTTGATGCCCGAACCGCAGTAGACGGCGACGTCGCCGCCGGTGACACCGAGCCTTTCGAAACGCGCCGCGAGCTGATCCGGCGGGCGGAACGACCCGTCGTCGCGAAGATTCTCCGTGGTGGGCGCACTGACCGCGCCCGGAACGTGTCCCGCCCGGCGATCGACGGGTTCTTCGTCGCCACGGAACCGGGCCGACGACCGCGCGTCGAGCAGAACTCCGTGCGAAGGGAAACGCGCGACTTCGTCCGGGCCGACAGTCGGCAGGTGCCCCGGACTCAACGACACCGTCCCCGGATGAGGGCGTTCCCCGGGACCCGCGGCCACCTCGTGGCCGCCCGCGGTCCACGCCGACAACCCACCGTCGAGCAGACGGACGTCCGTGAGCCCCGCCCAGCGAAGCAACCACCACGCGCGAGCGGCCGCGAGTCCTCCGGACGCGTCGTAGGCGACCACCGGATCACCGTCGGAGATGCCCCAGCGTCGTGCCGCGTCCTGCAGGCGACCGATATCGGGGAGCGGATGGCGGCCGCGTTCCAGGGAGGGCGGATCCGCCAGCTCCGAATCGAGGTCGACGTAGACCGCTCCGGGGATGTGCCCCCGGTGGTACCGGTCGATGCCGTGGGAGTCCCCGAGTGCCCACCTCACATCGAGCAGCACCGGAGGCTTCCCGATGTCGATCAGGTGCGCCAGGTCGGACGCCGAGATGAGCACGTTGGTGTCGGGCATGTCTCGATCCTGGCACGGAACACGAGCGCTCCGCATCACCCACGCGCGATCCGGCAGAATGCCGCTCCGTGACCGAATCCCCGCCGAACGCCGCAGCGACGCCGACCGGCGGCACGTCACCGATATCGCGGCCCGTCACAGCGGGAATCGTGACCGCACTCGTCGGTTTCACCAGTTCGTTCGCCGTCGTGCTCACCGGCCTGCGCGCGGTCGGCGCCTCCCCTGCAGAGGCCGCCTCGGGCCTGGCCGCACTGTGCCTGACCCAGGGTGCCGGCATCCTCTGGCTGTCGCGCCGGTATCGCACTCCGATCACGCTGGCGTGGTCGACGCCCGGCGCGGCACTGCTCGCGGGTACCGGTGTCGTGGTGGGAGGCTGGCCCGCGGCGGTGGGCGCGTTCGTCGTCGTCGGCGTGGCGGTCGTGCTGACCGGACTCTGGCCGACGCTCGGACGACTGATCTCGTCCATTCCCACGTCCCTCGCGCAGGCGATGCTCGCGGGCATCCTCGTCCCGCTGTGCCTGGCGCCGGTCACCGCACTGGCCGACTCCCCCGCGGTCATCGCACCGGTAGCGCTGGTCTGGCTGATCCTGCAACGCGTGCGGCCCCGATGGGCGGTGCCGGGCGCGTTCGCAGCGGCGACGGTGGTGATCGTCGTGCACCTCGTCCGTACCGGGACCGCCGTCGCGCCCACCGACCTCGCTCCCCGTCTCGACTTCACGGCACCGGCCTGGACGTGGCAGGCACTGCTGGGAATCGCCCTGCCGCTCTACATCGTGACGATGGCCTCGCAGAACATTCCCGGCACCGCGGTGCTGAACTCGTTCGGGTACCGGACGCCGTGGCGCGCGGTGATGACGGTGACCGGCCTCGGCACGGTGATCGGTGCTCCCGCGGGTGGCCACGCCGTCAACCTGGCAGCCATCAGTGCCGCACTCGCCGCCGCACCCGACGCGGATCCCGACCCGCAGCGCCGCTGGGTGGCCGCGTGGTCCGCGGGCTGGTCGTACCTGGTGCTCGCGCTGTGCTCGGCCGGCCTTGCCGCGCTGGTGGCGCTCGCACCCGCGGGAGTCGTCGAAACCGTGGCGGGGCTGGCGCTGCTGGCCACCCTCGGCGGCGCACTGTCCGCCGCCCTCCGCGACCTGCACGATCGCGAGGCCGCGGTCGTCACATTCCTGGTCGCGGCATCCGGATTGTCGATATTCGGCGTCGGTTCTGCATTCTGGGCGCTGTTGATCGGACTTGCCGTCCGGGGAGCACTATCGTCGAGGAGTGAGCAACAGTCAGCCGACGAGACCCGCCGCACAACCTGATCCGGAGCACTTCCCGGTGCTGTGGCCCATGCAGACACGGTGGGCCGACAACGACCACTACGGCCACGTCAACAACGTCACCTACTACTCGTACTTCGACTCCGCGGTGAACGGCTGGCTCATGGCCACGACCGGAGTCGACATCCGGGAACTCGACGCGATCGGTGTGGTTGCGGAGACCTCGTGCCGCTACCTCGCCGAGCTGTCGTTCCCCGACCGGCTCCAGGTCGGTCTCGCGGTGGAGCGCCTCGGTACGCAGTCGGTCACCTATTCGCTCGCCATCTTCCGCGAGTCGGAAGGCTCGTTGCAGCCCGCCGCGACCGGCCGTTTCGTGCACGTGTACATCGACATGCAGACGCGGCGGCCGGTGCCGATTCCCGAACAGATCCGCAAAGCGGTCATGCAACTGGTCACCTCGACCGCCACGTAGGGTCACCGGCGCGCAGCGCACCGCCGACGCTATCGGGCTCCGGCCGCACGCCGAAGGAGCGGCTCGGTGCGCTGCGGGACGAGTTCGCGCATCACGAGCGACATGTCGGTGCGCTCGACGCCCGGAATCCCGAGAATCCGCTCCGCCAGCCGATAGAGATCGTCGGCGTCGCGCGCCACGATCTTCACCGACAGGTCGATCGGACCGGTCACCCCGTACACCTCGGTGACCTCGGGGATCTGTGCCAACTCCTCGACGACCGCGTCGAGCCGGTGCTGATCGACCTGGGTGGCGACATAGGCCGCGAGCGGGTATCCGAGCGCGACGGGGTCGACGCGGCGATCGAACGAGGCGAGGACCCCTTCCGACTCCCACCGGCTCAGCCGCGCCTGAACCGTGTTGCGCGAGAGTCCGAGTCGCTGCGACAACTCCACCCCGGTTGCTCTCGGCGTACGAGCGAGTTCGAGCAGCAAACGTGCGTCCGTCCCGTCCAGACTGGTCATTCTTCGCAGTGTGCCACTCCGAACCGCCCGGCGACCGTGCTTCCTGCACACTGCGCGACGCATCGATTGCGCACTCGTCCCAGAAGTGGATCATGTGAGGTACACCACTCACATTCCGGCGCGGCCCACCCGGCTCACCCGGACAGCACCCACGAGGTGACCCGATGGTTGCACCCACGACCCACCCGGTCCAGTTGATCCAGCCCGACGGGCAACGCGTCCACAACCCCGCTTACAGCGGACTGGTCGCCGATATCGGACCCGCCCGACTCCGCGACCTCTACCGCGACCTGGTCGTCGTCCGCCGGCTCGACAACGAGGCGATCGCGCTGCAGCGCCAGGGCGAACTCGGCCTCTGGGCGCCGATGACGGGCCAGGAGGCCGCACAAGTCGGGTCGGCCCGGGCACTGGAAACCGGCGACTACGTCTTCACGAGCTACCGCGAGCACGCCGTCGCCTGGTGTCGTGGTGTCGATCCCGCCGACATGACCGCCCTGTGGCGCGGCTGTGCCCACTCCGGATGGGACCCGGCCACCGTCAACACGACCAATCCCGCCATCGTCGTCGGGGCACAGGGCTTGCACGCGACGGGCTACGCCATGGGAGCCAAGCTCGACGGCGCCGACATCGCCACGATCGTGTATTTCGGCGACGGCGCGACGAGCCAGGGCGACCTGTCGGAGGCGCTCGGATTCGCGGTCGGCTGGGGCGCCGGCGTCGTCTTCTTCTGCCAGAACAACCACTGGGCGATCAGTGCCCCCACGCAGATGCAGAGCCCGGTGCCGCTCGCACAGCGCGCCGCGGGCTTCGGAATGCCCGCCGTGCAGGTCGACGGCAACGACGTCCTCGCCGTTCTCGCGGTCACCCGGCAAGCCGCCCGGCACGCGCGCGAAGGCTCCGGACCGTTCTTCGTCGAAGCGCTCACCTACCGGATGGGACCGCACACCACATCGGACGATCCGAGCAGGTACCGCACACCCGCAGACCTCGAAGCGTGGAAGGTACGCGATCCGCTGGACCGCATGCGACGTCTCCTCGAACGCGAAAACCTTGCCGATCGGGCATTCTTCGACGACGTGGACACGACCGCGCAGGACGCGGCGACGCGGTTGCGGCGCGGCACGCTCGAACTGCCCGACCCGCATCCGCTGACGATGTTCGACCATGTCTACGCCACCGACCATGCGCTACTCGCGGACGAACGTGCCGGTTACACCGACTATCTCGCGAGTTTCACCGGCGCCGACGAGGAGGCAGTGCGATGACCACCACGACGATGGCGCTCGGCGCGGCACTCAACGCCGGCTTGCGCCGCGCACTCGAACAGGACCGGAAAGTAATTCTGATGGGCGAGGACGTGGGCAGGCTCGGCGGCGTCTTCCGGGTCACCGACACCTTGCAGAAGGATTTCGGTGAAGCGCGAGTGATGGACACTCCTCTGGCCGAATCCGGCATCGTGGGAACGGCATTCGGGATGGCCCTGCGCGGCTACCGCCCGGTGTGCGAAATCCAGTTCGACGGATTCGTCTACCCCGCGTTCGACCAGATCGTCTCGCAGGTGGCGAAAATCCGTTACCGCACCGCGGGAGCGGTCACCGCGCCACTGACCATCCGCATCCCCTACGGCGGCGGCATCGGCGCGGTCGAGCACCATTCGGAATCGCCCGAGGCATATTTCGCCCACACCGCCGGTCTCCGGGTGGTCAGTCCGGGCAGCCCGTCCGACGCGTACTGGATGATTCAGCAGGCTGTCGCGCTCGACGACCCCGTGGTCTTCCTCGAACCGAAACACCGGTACTGGGAACGCGGCGAGGTCGATGTGGACACCGGACCCGATCTTCCCCTCGACCGTGCGCGCATCCTGCGAGCCGGAAGCGACGTCACCGTGGTCACTTTCGGCGCGATGGTGCCCACCGCCCTGCAGGCTGCGGACATCGCTGCGGCTGAGGGCCGGTCACTCGAGGTGATCGATCTGCGGTCGCTCTCGCCCATCGATTTCGACACCGTCGAAGCGTCGGTGCGCCGCACCGGACGCCTCGTGGTGCTGCAGGAGGCGCCGGTGTTCTGCGGGATCGGCGCCGAGATCGCCGCCCGGACCGCCGAGCGTTGCTTCTACCAACTCGAAGCGCCGGTCCTCCGCGTCGGCGGATTCGACATTCCGTACCCGCCGGCAAAACTCGAATCCCACCACCGGCCGGACCCGGACCGCATCCTCGATGCGGTGGATCGCGCACTCGCGGCATGACGAAGGGAGTGGCGATGTCACAGTCCGTCGAGGAGTTCCGCCTGCCCGATCTCGGGGAGGGACTCACCGAGGCCGAGTGGGTGTCGTGGTCGGTGCAGATCGGCGACCGCCTCGAGCTCAATCAGGTCATCGGCGAGGTGGAGACGGCGAAGGCGACCGTCGAGTTGCCGTCGCCACATGCCGGCACGGTCGCCGAACTCCTCGTCGCACCGGGCCAGACGATCCCCGTGGGCAGCCCGCTGTTGCGGATCGCGGTCGGCGCGGAGCCGTCGGACGGCGCACAACCCGCGGCGTCCCCGGCGTCCGACGAGGCGCCCGCCGAAGCGCGTCCGGCGGTGCTGGTCGGCTACGGCCCGGGCGCCGCACCCGTCAGCCGGCGCGCGACACGGACCAACTCTGCCGGGACCTCGTCGAGCACCACCGGCGCGCCCGCGCACCGCCCGGACGCGAAACCGGGCGCGCGCCGGGAGGCGGCCCTGCTCGGGGTGGATCTCGCGGAGGTCGAGGGCTCCGGGCAGGGAGGGGCGATCACCCGGGACGATGTCCGGCGCGCGGCAGGACCCGATGCCGGGCACACCGAGACGGGCACAATGCGACCCGCGTCGGCCACCAGCCGGGTGCCGATCCGCGGTGTCCGCAAACGCACGGCCGACGCTGTGACCCGCAGCGCGTTCACCGCACCGCACGCGACGGTGTTCCTCACCTGCGATGTGACGGCCACAGTCGACCTCGTGACGCGATTGCGCCGCGAACCTGCGTTCGACGGCCGTCACCTCACCGCGCTGACCGTCGTTGCCCGGGCATTGATGCGCGCGGTCGCCGAGGAACCGTCGCTCAACTCACAGTGGGACGACGACGCCCAGGAGATCGTCGTCCACCACGACGTCCATCTCGGGATCGCCGCCGCCACGCCGGACGGGCTGAAGGTCCCGGTCGTGCGCGACGCCCGGCATCTAGCGCTCCCGGACCTCGCGGGTGCGATCGCCGAGGCCGCCGATCGCGCCCGGACCGGCCGGGCGACGCCGGCCGAGTTGACCGGTTCCACGGTGTCCGTCACGAACATCGGTGTCTTCGGCATCGAGGCGGGCACACCGATCCTCAACCCGGGCGAAGCGGCGATCCTCGCGGTCGGCGCCATCGCGGATCGTCCGTGGGTGATCGACGGCGCACTCGCCGTCCGCAAGGTCGCGAGCCTGTCGCTCTCGTTCGACCATCGCCTCGTCGACGGTGAGCAGGCCGGCCGGGCGCTCGCCGCGATCGGCCGTTTCCTCGGAGACCCGGTGCCCGCGCTGCTCGGCGGCGCGTAACGAGCCGTTGCCCGGCTTCGGGAGCCGAAATCGGTACCGTGCCCGCGTGACCGATTCTGTGCGGAAGAACGCCCGGCTCGCCCGCGCGCGCGTCGCGGTGTTCACGGTGTTCGGCGTGAACGGGTTCCTGCTCGCCATGTGGGTGGTGCACATCCCGGTGATCCTGGAGCGGGTCGGGACGGGGTACGCGACTCTCGGATCGCTGTTGCTGCTGCTCGCGGCGGGTGCGCTGTGCGGAATGCAGGTGACGGGACGGCTCGCCGACCGATTCGGCAGCCACCGCACGACGATCGTGTCGGCGCTCGCGCTGGCGGTCGTGGCCGTCGGGCCGGGACTCGCGACCGCGCCGTGGCAACTCGGCCTGGCCCTCGCGATCTTCGGGCTGGCGAACGGCGCACTCGACGTCTCGATGAACTCGCAGGCCGTGGTGCTCGAGCAACGGTACGAACGGCCGATCATGTCGGCGTTTCACGGAGTGTTCTCCGCCGGGGGCATCGCCGGGTCGCTGGTGGGTGCGGCCACCCTCGCGATGGAGGTGAGTCCTCCCGTCACGCTTGCGGCGGCGGGAGGAGTGGCGGTATGCCTGGTCGCATGGGCCGGGCGGCATCTCGTGCGCACCACGCCCGTTCCCCGCCGGTCGCCGTCCGGGCGACGCGGCGGCTATTCCCGGCGGGTGGTGCTGCTCGGTGGTGTCGCGTTCGCGCTGATGCTCTGCGAAGGGGTCGCCAACGACTGGAGTGCCCTCCAGGTCCAGGAGCGACTCGACAGTCCGGCGTCGGTGGCCGCGCTCGCGTTCGGGGCGTTCTCCGCGACGATGACGCTCGGCAGGTTCGTCGCCGACCGGGTGAGCGCGCGTATCGGCAGCGCCGGCGTGATCCGGTACGGAACGCTGATGGCGGCCGTCGGCATGGGCACGGTGATGGCGTCGCCGGTTCTCCCCCTGACGCTCGCCGGGTGGGCGCTCTTCGGTCTCGGACTGTCCGGTGCCGTACCCCAGCTGTTCACCGCGGCAGGCAATCTCGACTCCGGGTCCCCCGGTGCCGACATGTCCCGCGTCGTGGGTCTGGGCTATCTCGGGTTCCTGGCGGGACCGGCCTGTATCGGGTGGGTGTCCGAGGCGACGTCTCTCACCACGGCGATGGCGGTGCCGCTCGTCTGCGTACTCGTCGCGGCGCTGCTCGCCCCGGTGCTCACGGCCCCGACGACACCGGCGCCCACGCGGTGATCCGCGTGGGCGCCGGGTGGAAGCGAGGGGTCAGAGAGCCTTCAGCTCTTCGGTGACCTCGGCGACCATCTTCTTCGCGTCGCCGAACAACATCGAGGTGTTGTCCGCCGTGAACAGCGGGTTGTCGATACCCGCGTAGCCGGAACTCATCGACCGCTTGAGCACGATGACGGACTTCGACTGATCCACGTTCAGGATCGGCATTCCGTAGATCGGGCTGGACGAGTCGTGCCGCGCGGCCGGGTTGGTGACGTCGTTCGCGCCGATGACGATGGTGACATCGGTGCGGTTGAACTCACCGTTGATGTCGTCCATCTCCTTGAGCGCGTCGTAGGACACCTCGGCTTCGGCGAGCAGGACGTTCATGTGACCCGGCATCCGTCCCGCGACGGGATGGATCGCGTACTTGACCTCGACACCGCGTTCTTCGAGCAGCGATGCCATCTCCTTGACCGCGTGCTGTGCCTGCGCCACGGCGAGGCCGTAGCCGGGCACCACGATGACCTGGTTGGCGTAGGCCATCTGGATCGCCGCGTCGGACGAGGAGGTCGCCTTGACGGTGCCGCCGGTTGCACCGGCGACGCCCGCCGCTCCGCCGTCACCGCCGAACGACCCGAACACGATCGCGGGGATCGAGCGGTTCATGGCCTTGGCCATGAGGTTGGTGAGGATCGTGCCGGAGGCGCCGACGATCATGCCCGCGACGATCATCGCGGTGTTGTTCAGTGCGAGGCCCGCAGCCGCGGCGGACAGACCGGTCAGGGCGTTGAGCAGCGAGATGACGACCGGCATGTCGGCGCCGCCGATCGGCAGCACGACGAACAGACCCATCAGGCCGGCGACGACCAGCAATCCGAGAATCCAGATGCCCGCGGTGGGATCGTTCGCGGGATCGGCGTTGATTCCGATGTAGACGGCAATCGCCAGCGACGCCACGGCGAGAAGAACGTTGGCGACCTGGAACAGCTTCGCGCCTCCGACGAGCTTCTTCTCGACGCTCTTGTTCAGGAGTTCTTGAAGCTTGACGTACGCGACGATCGACCCCCAGAAGGAGATCGAGCCCACGATCGCGGCGAAGAGCGAACCGATGACGATGTGAACGGTGGGCGAGCCGTCGATCCGGGTGAAGCCGTCGGTGTCGAGGAACTCCGCCCAGGCGATGAGCGCGACGGTGCCGCCGCCGACGCCGTTGAACATGGCGACCAACTGCGGCATCGCAGTCATCTTGGTACGCAACGCCGGCGGGACACCCAGCACGACACCGACGATCAGGCCGGCGGCGATGATGATCCAGTTGCCGGTGTCACGAATGTCGATGAGGGTGGCGACGATGGCGAGCAGCATGCCCACTGCGGCGATGTAGTTGCCGCGCACCGCGGTCTTCGGGCCGGTCAGGCCCATCAGACCGTAGATGAACATGCCGAAGGCGATGATGTAGAGGATTGACACGAGGTAGCTCATCGGGCGTCGGCTCCCTTGGTCGCGGCAGCCTTGCCGGAGTCCTTCTTGGGCTTGAACATTGCGAGCATGCGGTCGGTCACGACGAAGCCGCCGACCACGTTGAGCGTGCCGAACACGAGCGCCACGAACAAGATGACCTTGATGCTCCACGGCGCGTCGGCCGGGAGGTGACCGAGCACCACGAGGGCGCCGAGCACGACGATGCCGTGAATGGCGTTGGTGCCGGACATCAATGGGGTGTGCAGGGTGTTCGGGACTTTGGAAATCACTGCGAAACCGACGAACCCGGACAGAACCAGGATCGCGATGTTCGCCAACAGTTCGTTGTACATCTAGGGGGTCTCCTTCGAGCGGGTCACGCACGCCTCGGCGAGAATCTCGTCCGAGAAGTCCGGGGCCGGCGTGCCGTTCTCGTCGAGCATGAGCTCGAGCAAGGCCGCAACGTTCTTCGAGTACAGCTCTGACGCGTGCTCCGGCATCGTCGCGGGAAGATTCAGCGGCGAGCAGATGGTCACTCCGTGCTTGACGACGGTCTGCCCCGGTTCGGTGAGCTCGCAGTTGCCGCCGGTTTCGCCGGCGAGGTCGACGATGACCGAGCCCGGCCGCATTCCCTCCACGGCCGCGGCGGTCACCAGGCGCGGAGCGGGACGGCCGGGCACCAGCGCGGTGGTGATGACGACATCGAAGCCCTTGATGGCATCCTCGAGCGCCTGCTGCTGCTGGGCACGCTCGTCGTCGCTGAGTTCACGGGCGTATCCGCCCTCGCCCGCGGCGTCGATGCCGAGGTCGAGCCACTGGGAACCGACCGAGCGCACCTGATCTGCGACCTCGGGGCGGACGTCGTAGCCGGTGGTCCGGCCGCCGAGCCGTTTGGCGGTCGCGAGTGCCTGCAGGCCGGCGACGCCCACGCCGAGCACCAGCACCGTGGCGGGCTTGACGGTGCCCGCCGCGGTGGTGAGCATCGGGAAGAACCGCGTGGATTCGTTCGCGGCGACCAGGACAGCCTTGTAGCCGGCCACATTGGCCTGGGACGACAGTGCGTCCATGACCTGGGCGCGGGAGATGCGCGGGATGGCCTCGACGGCGTACGCCTCGACACCGGCAGCAGCGAGCGCACCGATCTGGTTGTCGGCGTTGCGCGGCGCGAGGAAACCGATGAGCCGGCGTCCCGAGCCGAGCCGGGCGATCTCCGCGTCGGTGGGTGGTGCGACCTTGACGACCACGTCGGACGACCAGGCGTCGCCGATCTGAGCGCCCGCTTCCTTGTAAGCGGCGTCGGGTATGAGGGCGCCGAGACCCGCACCGGCTTCGACGATCACGTCGAGGCCCTTGGCGATCAGCGACGGCACGATCTTCGGAACAAGCGCGACACGCCGCTCACCGCCGTGGGTTTCACGAACCACGCCGACGGTCGGACGGCGGTGCGCTCCGCTCCCCGTATTCGATCCTTCGGTACTCAATTTCTCTGACTCCTGCGTCGATGAAGTGCGCGGCGCCGCGATCGGCGGCGAGATGTGCGTGCGATCGGGCCATGTGACGGCCTGCACTCGTGGTGACTCTATGCAGGCCTACCGGGACGGCACGCGACCTGCAACTTGCACGAATCGTCTGAATCGAGTCCGAACAGCAAGATGATGCAAGAATGTGACACACCTCACTTCACAAGGTTGCCGCACATTCTGTGAGCGCACGACGCGGAAAGGAAACGCCATGCCACACCGCACGGTCACCGTCGAACGGGTCTACGACCACCCCGCCGACGAGGAGCCGTTCCGGGTTCTCGTGGACCGTCTCTGGCCACGGGGCCTCCGACGGGACGCCTTCCACTACGACGAATGGGCCCAGAACCTCGCTCCCTCGACAGATCTTCGCAAGTGGTATTCCCACGACACCTCTCTGTTCACGGAATTCCGCGACCGCTACCGCACGGAGTTGGCATCTCCTGCGGCCGGCGACGCCATCGCCCGTCTCGACGAGCAGGCGGACGGACGGGCACTCGTGCTGCTCACCGCCACACGCGACGTCGAGCACAGCGGCGCGCGGGTACTCGCCGATTATCTGAGAGAACACTGACGCATCAGAGGAAGCACTGACAGGAAAGAGACGCCCTGCAATGACCGGTGTACCGAGGGAGGACGACGGGGGCGAGCCGGCCTGCCTGCTGCACCTCGTCTGCCCCGACTGCGGCCTGGTCCTCGACGACCCGGAGTCGCCGTGTTCCCGCTGCGTCCGCGCTCCCACCGATCCAGGCAGTGCCGGGAATCCGTCCGGAGGCCCGGGCACTCTTCTACCCTGACTCCATGCATGTTCCTGCCGCGGTCCTCGATCTCACCCGCGGCGCGCGCCGCGTAGCGGTGCTCTCGGGCGCCGGAATGTCCGCCGAGAGCGGCGTGCCCACCTTCCGTGACGCGCAGACGGGGTTGTGGGAGAACTTCGACGCTGCTGCCCTCGCAACCCCCGAGGCCTGGAAAGCCGATCCGGACGCGGTGTGGGCGTGGTACCAGTGGCGGGTCGCGCTCGTACGCAACGTCGCTCCCAACGCCGGTCATCACGCGCTCGCCGAATGGGGACGCACCACAAAGGTCGCGATCGTGACCCAGAACGTCGACGACCTGCACGAGCGCGCCGGCAGCACCGTTCTCGCGCACCTCCACGGCAGCCTCTTCGAACCCCGGTGCAGCGAGTGCGAGCGCCCGATGGACCTGCCCGCACCGCCCGGCGAACCCCTCGAGCGCATCGCGCCCCCCACGTGTGACACGTGCGGAGGAGCCGGCCGCCCGGGGGTCGTCTGGTTCGGCGAGATGCTGCCCCGGCAACCCTGGGACGCGGCAGTCGCCGCCCTGCGCGTCGCGGATGTGCTGCTCGTCGTCGGCACCTCGGGGATCGTGTACCCGGCGGCGGAGCTGCCCGAGTTGGCCGACCGCCACGGCGTTCCGGTCGTCGAGATCAACCCCCAGGACACCGAGTTGTCGTCCCGGGTCGAGGCGGTCTGGCGGACCACGGCAGCGGTGGGGCTGCCCGGTCTGGTGGCTGCTGCGGGGACGCTAGAGTGATGCGATGGGTTCCTGTGTGTTCTGCGACATAGTGGCAGGGTCCGCACGGGCCGCGCGGGTCTACGAGGACGACGATGTGGTCGCCTTCCTCGACGCCCGCCCGGTTGCGCGGGGACACGTACTCGTCGTGCCGCGTGAGCACGTCTCCCGGCTCGAGAACCTCGAACCCGAACTCGGTGCCTCGATGTTCCGCGCCGGACATCGTCTCTCGCGCGCACTCAGCCGCTCGGATCTCACCACCGACGGCACCAACCTGGTACTCAACGACGGCCGCGCCGCGTTCCAGGCCGTTTTCCACACGCACCTGCACGTGATTCCCCGCAGGAAGGGTGACCGTATTCGCCTCGGCGTCGGCCTGGTCCGCCGGCGAGCCCAGAATCCGGACGCCACCGCGGCGGCAATTCGCGCAGGACTCGACCGTCTCGCCTCCGAGGAGAACTCATGACGTCACAACCGGGCAGCACCGCAGTCGATTTTCCCGTCGACACCATCCGGCCGCTCCTGCTCGAAGAATTCGCGGTGATCGACTCGCTGCTGGCCGCCCTGGACAGCGACGGGTGGTTCACGCCGACGAATCTTCCGGGCTGGACGGTCAAGGACATCGTCGCTCACCTGATCGGCACCGAGTCGATGCTGGCCGGGATCGAGGCGCCGCACGTGAACATCGACGTGCATGCGCTCGCCCACGTGCGCAACGAGATCGGTGCTTTCAACGAACACTGGGTCGAGTCGCTGCGTGGAACGCCCGGTTCGGAGGTGCTCGCGCAGTATCGGCAGATCGTCGCGCACCGCACCGAGCAACTGTCGGCGATGACGCAGGAGGATTTCGAGGCGCCCGCGGACACGCCGGTGGGCCGGGCGACCTACGGGCGCTTCATGCGCATCCGCATCTTCGACTGCTGGCTCCACGAACTCGACATCCGGGATGCGATCGGTGCGCCCGGCGACGAAGGCGGCCCGCGGGGCGAACTGGGTTCTGCCGAGATCTTCGGTGCGGTGCCGTTCGTGTTCGGCAAACTCGGTAAGGCACCCGACGGCGCGCGCATCACCCTCGAGCTGAGCGGACCGCTCGCTCGCACCATCCACGTGGAGGTGGACGGGCGCGCCACGGCCGTACCCGAATTGTCCGGCCCCCCGACGACGACGATCGCGATGGACTCGAGTCTGTTCGTGCGACTGGCGGGGGGACGGGTGCGCGCAGTCGACCGACTCGACGAGATCACGCTCGGTGGCGATACCGCCGTCGGGCGCCGCCTCGTCGAGAACCTCGCCTTCACCATCTGATTCCCGTGCGACTGTTCCTCTCGTCGTACCGGCTCGGGTCCGACCCGTCGAAGTTCCTGCGCGTGGTCGGTCCCCCGGGCCGCATCGCTGTGATCGCCAACGCGGCCGACGCGTGGCCGCCGGCCGCTCGCCGCTCCGCGGTCACGAGCGAGAGGGAACCGCTTCGCTCGCGGGGATTCGTCCCCGAGGAGATCGATCTGCGCGACCACCTCGGCGACCCCGACTCGCTGCGTGCCCGGCTGCGCGGGTTCGCAGCGGTGTGGGTGCGCGGTGGGAACACGTTCGTGCTGCGCGCGCAGTTGGCGCGTAGCGGCGCAGACGCAGTGCTCACCGATCTCGTCGGCAGCAACGAACTGGCGTACGCCGGGTACAGCGCCGGTGCCTGCGTGGTGACTCCGTCGCTGCGGGGAATCGAGTTCTCCGACGATCCGGAGGAGGTGCGCACCGCGTGCGGAACGGACGTCGTCTGGGATGGTCTGGGATGGATCGATCATGCCGTCGTTCCGCACGCCGGCGCGTCCGCACTGGGCGACGAGGGCATCGAGAAAAGCCTGCGGTACATGCGCGACAACGCAATTCCCTTCGTCGCACTGACGGACGACGACGCGCTCGTCGTGGAGACCGACCCGCGGTGACTCCGGCGGTACGGTGAGAACATGACACAGCACACCGAGTCCGGCAGCACCGACACCCGTGTCGAGCATCTGCCCGAACAGTCCCGCTTCGCGCTCTACCTGGGCGACTCCCTCGCCGCCTACGCCGACTACTCGCAGCGCGGCGACCTGCGCGACTTCGACCACACCGTCACCGACCCGAACTTCCGGGGCCGGGGGCTCGCCGCAGAAATCGTGCGGTTCGCCCTCGACGAGACCCGCAAGGAAGGTCTGAAGATCGGGACGTCGTGCTCGTACGTCGAGAAGTTCGTCGCGGAGCACCCCGAATATCGCAACTGACCGGCCGGGCGCCGCACCCGGACGGCCCGGCGTCAGTTGAAGCCCATCACCTGACTGCCCCATGCCTGCCGCAACGCACCGTCCGGGTCGGCGACGACGGAGTCCTGCGCGTCGAGCAGCAGCGTCAGCCTGTGCTCCGGCTCGTAGGGCGGCCAGTGCGCGGATCCGTCCAGCGCCGCCGGCACACCGTGGTGTGCGAACGCCAGCCACCGCCGCCGGATACGTTCCGCCACCTCCGACGCCGCTTTCCTGCCGCCCAGCCAGAACGTGGGGTCCCGCCCGAGCGTTCCGAAATTACCGAACACATACGGCAATTCGGTGGCATGGCCCGCGCCGATCCGCGCGGCGCGCAGGATCGGGGTGGCGTGATCGAAGCGATACACCCATGTCGGAGAGTGCACGCTGTGCGCCTCGGCAACCCAGACCACCGGCATCCGGAAACCCGCGTCGCCCGAGAGTGCGAGCGCGCCACTGGTTTTCGTGAGGTCCGGGTATGCGGCGATGATATCGGCGAGGCGGTCCGGTTCGAGGTCGGGCCGGTCGTCGGCGAGCGCCTTGAACATTGCCTGGATCGCGGTGTCGTTCACCGGCATCAGAGGCGACTTCATGAATCTGAAGATGGACGGTTCGTCCTTGTTGGAGCCGATGATGAGCGGAATGCGGTGCGACAGACCCTTCTGGAACGCGGCGACCGGATACTTCGGCACCAGATCGCGGTCTACGACGGGCGTCATCGCCAGGGTGCCGGGCACCTTCGTCGGCACTTCGCCGACGAGGATTTCCGATGCCTCGACGAGCGTATCGGTGGGCATGGTGAGCAACTCCCCGACGCGGGATCGCGGTAGTTCGAGAATCTCGAGGAAACGCTCGGCAGCCATGGCGGCGCGTTCGCGCCCGTAGACGGAGGTAGCGGGAGGCGATTGCGCAATGGCCTTGTGGAAGAGGCCTTCCGCTCGAGGGACGGTCATCAGGGTGGTGACGGAACCGCCTCCGGAGGACTCCCCGAACAAGGTGACGTCGTCCGGATCTCCGCCGAATCCTGCGATACAGTCTCGCACCCATTCGAGCGCTGCGATCTGGTCGCGCAGTCCGACGTTGCTTTCGAAGGTGGTCTCCTCAGTGGAAAAGGACGACAGGTCGAGAAACCCGAGAGGCCCGAGCCGGTAGTTGAGAGTCACCACCACCACGTCGCCGGTCTCGCACAGCAGGCGCCCGTCGTAGATCTTCTGCCCCGAATATCCCAGCACGTACGCGCCGCCGTGGATCCACACCATCACGGGCCGTGCTCGGCCGTCGGGTTCGGGCGCCCATATGTTGAGGGACAAGCAGTCCTCCCCCATCGTCATCCCCGGCTCGATGCGGATGGGGCTCTGGCGGCTCTGCGGAGCGATGGGCCCGTATCTGTCACAGTCGAGCACGCCGTCCCACGGTGTGGGTGGCTCGCACGAGCGGAAACGCCGGGCGCCCCCGGTGGACGCTGCGTACGGGATGCCCTTCCACGAGAACACCGGGCCGTCGCGGTATCCGCGTACCTGCCCGTACTTGCAGTCGACGGTGAGCGTTGCAGTGTCCACGTGACCTCCCGATGACCCGACCATTCGCCAACGTACCAATCACGGCTACGCGGGCAGACCGACTCCGGTGAAACCGGGTGGGACGGGAGGTCAGGAAGCGGACGCCTGGGGGCAGGACTCGTGGTCGACGAGCCTGCAGACGAGTTCGTCGAGAGCGCGACGGAGTTCTCCGGTGTGCGTCTCGGACAGTTCGGGTAGGACGGTGGCCAGCGCGATCGGGACCAGTGATGCCGGGCCGAGCAGAACGCCCATCGCGGCATTCAGTGCCTCGACCTCACGGTGCAGTTCGCGGTAGGTGACTGCCACCGAACCCCGGGTCAGCGCGACCCCCTCCGGCTCGCAGCGGACGGCGCCGGCGAGCATTCGGGGAAGTTCCGACATTGCGGGCCAACTGGTTTCGAACTTCTGCACATCCCCGCCTTCGTCGAACGGTCGTTCTCGGTCCCACTAACATACAGAGAGTTTGGTCCGAATCGAGCAGAATGGGACTGCAGGGGCAGGGGGCTTCGTGCCGCCGGCAACTGGTGCTATGGTCGCGGAGACCGACACGGGGTGCTCCGCATTTGCGGGGCTGAGATCACACCCGTCGAACCTGATCAGGTAATTCTGACGAAGGGATGTTTCGGCATGACCGTGCCTGCACACAGTTCCCCGGCCCCGGGCCGTTTCACCGACTTTCTCCACGACCACACGCGTCCCCTCCGGGCCGCGATCGACGACCTGGAGTTCCTGCGTCGCCTGGGTGACGGAACCCTGCCACTCGACGCGTTCCGCACCTACATCGAGCAGGACGCGTTGTACCTCGCGGGTTACTCGAAGGCCCTCGCGCTGCTCTCCGCGAAGTCGCCGGACGCCGGCACCGGGGCGTTCTGGGCGACGAGTGCCGCCACCGCGGCCACCGAGGAATCCGTTCTCCACAACACCCTGCTCTCCGGTGGCGTGCTGCCCCCGTCATCAGGGCCGATCACACACTCCCCGGCGTGCCTGGGCTACGTGTCGTATCTGACGGCGACTGTCGCCACCGCGCCGTATCCGGTGGGGGCCGCCGCCGTGCTGCCCTGCTTCTGGATCTATGCCGAAGTAGCCCGCGACCTCGCAGTTCACGCGGCAGATGTCCTCTCCGCGAATCCCGCACACCCGTACGCACAGTGGGTGGCCGCATACGACGACGAGGCGTTCCGGGCATCGGCCACGACGGCCCGCGAACTCGTCGACGCGGCGGGCGCAGCCGCCACGGACCGCGACCGCGAGGCAATGGCCGAGGCGTTCACGATCGCCACCCGGTACGAACTCATGTTCTGGGCCGACGCCCTCGACACTCGTCCCTGGCCCGGTTCGTGAGGCTCGGCCACCGCCTCGGAGTCTTGCTCGTCGCTCTGGGCGCGCTGGCCACCGTGCCCGCGTGCGCGAACGATGAGGCCTCGGACGGCACCATCCGGTTCGCCCTCGACTGGACTCCGAACACCAACCACACCGGGCTCTACGTGGCCATTCGGGAAGGACTGTTCGAGCAGGCCGGACTCGACGTCGAAATCCTGCCGTACAGCAACACCACGCCGGATCTGCTGATCGACGCCGGGGCCGCCGAGTTCGGAATCTCGACACACTCGCAGGCGACGTTCTCCCGCGCCGCGGGGTCGGACACCGTCACCGTCCTGGCCCCGCTACAACACCGCGCGACCGCGATCGGCGTGCGGGCGGACCGGGCCGACCTGCAGTCCCCCCGGGACCTCGACGGTCTCACCTATGCCGGGTTCGGCGATCCCGGGGACAACGAAACGTTGAGTCAGGTGATCCGCAACGACGGTGGCACAGGGGAATTCACCTCGGTCGTGCTGGGCACCTCCGCGTACGAGGCGGTGTATTCCGGTACCGCCGACTTCACCGTGTCGTATGTCGCCTGGGAAGGCCTCGAGGCGCAACACCGCGGCCTGCCCATGCGGTACTTCGCGCACAGCGACTACGGGTTCCCCGACGCCTACTCGATCGTGGTCGACGGCAACGAGACCTGGATGTCGGAGCATCCCGACAGCGCCCGGGCGTTCATCCAGGCCCTGCAGCAGGGGTACCGGATAGCCGCGGACGATCCGCAGCGCGGAGCGCAACACCTCATCGACGCCGGTCCCGGCTTGTTCACCGACGAATCGCTCGTTTTCGAGAGTCAGCAGATGTTGTCGGCGGATTACATGCGCGACGACAGCGGGCAGGTCGGCACACTCGATCTCGAGCGTTGGTCGGGATACTCCCGGTTCCTGTTCGAGGCGGGCCTGCTCGCCGGAGCGGACGGCGCCACACTGACCGAGGAGCCCGACTGGTCGGCCTACTTCACCGATGCCTACCTTGCTCCCTGAAAAGACTTGGCGGAGGGGCACAGCCGGACGTCTGCACGCCCTGCTGCCCGCCGCGACCGTGGCCGTGCTGATGGTCGCGGGGTGGGAATGGTACGTACGGACGACCGGCATCCGGCCACAGGTCCTGCCCCCTCCCAGCCGGGTTCTCACGCAGGGATGGGCGCATCGCGCCGATCTCGCCGGCCACGCCGCGGCGACCTTGCAGGTCACCCTCGCCGGGTTCGCCGTGTCGTTGGTGATCTCGTGGATACTCGCGGTCGCGGTGGACTTCTCCGGCTGGCTGCGGCGCGCGTTCGTACCCTTGTTCGTGGTGTCGCAGACGCTCCCGATCATCGCGATCGCACCGTTGATGATCATCTGGTTCGGATTCGGTCTGCTGCCCAAGATCCTGGTCATTGCCCTGGCCACGTTCTTCCCGATGACGATCGGTTTGATCGAGGGTTTCGCGGCAGCCGACCGGGAAGCCGGCGCGCTGATGCGAAGCATGGGCGCCAGTCGCCGGCAGGAGTTCAGGTACGTGCGACTCCCCTCGGCACTGCCCCGTTTCTTCACGTCGTTGCGTATCGGAATCACCTACGCGGTGGTCGGAGCAGTCTTCGCCGAATATGTCGGTGCCACTTCCGGACTCGGTATCTATATGGCGACACAGAAGAACTCCTTCCGCACCGACCTGGTGCTCGCGGCGGTCGCCGTCACCGCGGCCGTCTCTCTGCTCCTGTATCTGCTCACCTACGCCGCGGAGCGACTCGTCGCGCCGTGGGCATCGACGCCGGAGACCCGGCCGTGAGCGCGGTGTCCGTGACCGGCCTACGCCGGTCGTTCGGCGGTAACACCGTCCTCGACGGTATCGACTTCGACGTGGCGGCCGGAGAGTTCGTCTCCGTCATCGGACCCAGCGGGTCGGGCAAATCCACGCTGTTCGGTGTGATCGCCGGACTCGACACGCCCGACGCCGGCGCCGTCTCCATCGGCGGAACTCCCGCAGCACCCGGCCGGGTGGCGCTGATGCCACAGAAGGATCTGCTGTTTCCCTGGCGCAGCGTCCTCGACAACTGCACCCTCGGACTCGAGGTCCAGGGCACCCCGCGACGCCGGGCCCGGGAGCGGGCCCGCTCGTTGTTTCCCGCATTCGGACTTTCCGGATTCGAACACGCGCGGCCGGGTCAACTCTCGGGCGGGATGCGGCAACGAGCGGCACTCGCCCGCACCGTCCTTCAGGGGCGCGATGTACTGCTGCTCGACGAACCGTTCGGCGCCCTCGACTCGCTCACCCGCACCGACATGCAGTTGTGGCTACAGGGCGTCCGGGACCGCGACCGGTGGACGGTGCTGATGATCACCCACGACGTCCGGGAGGCGATCCTGCTCTCCGACCGCGTCCTCGTTCTCTCGGCCCGGCCGGCCACCATCCGTCACCAGGTCCGGGTCCCGCTCCCGCGGCCTCGGTCGCTACGGACCCTCACCGACCCTGCGTTCGTCGACGTCGAACGCGAACTGGTGTCGATGCTGCACGAAGGCCGGTGACGCACGGCCGGAACGCGTCTCACACCACGCCGAACGCTTCCTCGAGATCGGTGAGCGACTGCTCGATATGCCCGAGCAACCGTTGCAGACTCGGAAGCGTGCGGCGGCATCCGACGATCCCCACGTCGAGCGAGCCGTCGGTGTTGGTGACCGTGATGTTCAGGGCCTGCCCGTCGAGCACCACGGAGGTCGGGTACACGCCGTCCAGCCGTGCTCCCTTCCAGTACAGCGGTTCTCGCGGACCGGGGACATTGGAGATGATGAGGTTGAACGGCGGGGGCGTGAAGCGCACGACGCCGGGTACGGGTGTCAGACCGAGCGGAGCGATGTTGGCCGCCGACCAGACCAGAGCCTCGACCGGCGTCAGCCCGCGGAACAGCGCCTTCCCCTCGCTCATCGAGGCACGAATCACCCGAAGCCGTTCGGCCGGGTCGGGGGAATCGGTTCCGAGATTGCACAGCGTCACCCCCACCGAGTTCCCGCCCGCATCGATCCTGTCGGCCGTGCGCAACGAGACCGGCACCATCGCGACGAGGGGATCCTCGGGCAGTGCGTCGAGTTCGAGCAGGAACGCGCGGAGGGCACCCGAACACACGGCCAGCACGACGTCGTTGACGGTCGCGTCCGCCGCGTCGTGCACCCGTGCGATGCGGTCGAGCGGCCACGAGCGCGACGCGAACCGCCGCGCGCCGCCGATCGGCACGTTGAAGATCGACCGGGGGGCTTCGAACGGTAGCGCGACGCTGCGCTGCCCCACGAGGGTGCTTGCGACCCGCCAGACGCCCGCGGCGGCTTCGACCGCGTCACCGGCCAGTCCCCGCACCGCCCCGACAAGTGCGGTCGGTGTGGACAGCAGCCCGTTGCCCTGTTCGCCGGTCGCCGCGGTGGTGGGGCGCTCGTGATGCGGCAGGTTCCACGGAACCCTCGTCTCGGAGGAATCCGGATCGGGATCGAGCGTGCGGTGCAGCAGACGAAGGCCCGTCACACCGTCCATCAGCGAATGGTGCAGTTTCGTGTACACCGCGAACCGCCCACCTTCGAGCCCCTCGACGAGGTACATCTCCCACAGTGGCCGATGCCGGTCGAGCAGAGTGCCGTGAAGCCGGGACACGAGGGCGAACAGGTCCGTGGACCGTCCCGACGCGGGAAGCGCCGAGTGCCGGACGTGGTATTCGAGATCGACCTCCTCGTCGACCGACCACCACAGGTAGCCGAGGCTGGACACGGGATGCCCGGGGCGTTTGCGGAACGCCTCGTCCACCACCTCGGTCGCGAGGAACTGCGCGTACAGGTCGGACACGTAGTCCGGACCCGCACCCTCCGGTGGAGTGAACACTTCGAGCGATCCCACGTGCATCGGATGCTCTCTCGATTCTGCGAGCAAGAAGATCGAATCGGTCACCGGCATGATCCCCACGGGCTCTGCCCCCTTCGCCAGTCCCTCATGTAACGCACGTCACACGGCATCGTACGTCGGGGGTACTCTGGAAAATCCGGGGTTCGCACGTTTCCGAACCGGACGCGCATCGCCGGGCGCCGAGCGACGGGTACCGCCGCACGGGTGCAGCGGTACAAGGAGGTGCCGGCGACCATGTGTAGTGCAGTAACGAAGGCAGCAGTACCGAACACGGCAGCGATCCCGTCCCCCGACCGGCCGCCGCTCGTCAGAGAGTTCGCCGGGGTGAGTCTGCAGTCCCGTGCACTGTCGATGTCCGTCCGGCGCACTGTCCGGCCGTTCATCGAGGCATGGGCGTTCACGCCGTCGCTTCCGTGGCCCGCGTCGCTGGTCGACCGGGCCGCGTTCTCGGTTCGTCCGGTCCAGGGCACCCGTCGGCACCAGGTGCGATTGCCCGAGTGCCGCGCGGAATTCCTCTACACCGGCAACGCGGGCGACCAGCAGGCCGTTCTCTACCTCCACGGCGGAGCGTTCCTGTGCTGCGGGCTCGCGACCCACCGCAATCTCGTCTCGCGGATCTCGTCGGCAACGCAGGCCCCTGTGCTGTCGGTGGGCTACCGGATGCTGCCACGTCATCCGATCCGCCGGTCGGTCGAGGACGGGATCGCGGGCCTCCGGTGGTTGCTCTCCCGCGGATATCCCATCGACCGGATCGTCGTCGCGGGCGACTCTGCCGGCGGCTTCTTGACATTCGCCGTCGCACACGAGGCGCTGCGCCTCGGGCTCGGCCGGGTGGCCGGCACCGTCGCGTTGTCGCCGCTCACCGACCTCGACCCGTTCCCCAAACTCGATCACCCGAACTCGTACCGGTGCGCCCTGTTTCCGCGACGTGCCGTCCCCGTCCTTCTCGGCCTCGTCCGGCGCGCCGAGAGCCGCGGGGGCGAGGGCTACGCGCCCGTGGTGTCGCCCGTGGACCTCGACCTCACAGGCATGCCGCCCGCGCTCATCCAGACCGGCTCGGAAGAGATGGTCTACACCGATGCCCGATTGATGGGCGAGCGCCTCGAAGCGGCCGGAGTGCCGGCGGAAGTGCAGGTCTGGGAGAAGCAGATCCACGTGTTCCAGGCTGCCGCCGGAGTGGTCCCCGAGGGGACGCGCGCACTCTCGGAGGTCGGGCGGTTCGTCCGCGCCCTGGGTTGACGATTCCCACGGGGATCAGGGTGGGGTGACGAGGAACCCGCGCCGTACGGGACGAGAGAGACGTCAGTTCCAGTTGTCGATCTTGACGTCGTGGGGATCCGGAGTGCCCGTGCCGGTTTCGATCAACGACTTCAGGCTCATCAAGAACAGTGCCCACTTGGTGCTGCAGTGGTGCATGAATTCCACCGGTTCCTTCCAGCCCCGATGGCCGAACAGCACGATGGTGTAGTCGCCGACCTGCTCGAGGTCCCAGGACACGTGTGTGCCGATCCATTCCTCGGGTCCGTCGATCACCTCCCAGAGCACCCGCGTATCCGGATCGAGTTCGAGGACCTTCATGTCGAATCCTCCGGCCCCGAACCGGAATCGCAGCGTGCCGCCGACGTCGTCGCCGTCACCTCGGGTGTCGGTCGTCCACCAGCCGGCAAGCCGCTCGGCGGTGGTCAGGGCGGCATAGACCTGCGCCACCGGCGCCTCGATCCCGACCCTGTGCAGGATGTCTACCATTTCGGGTACTTCCTTTCCGGTGTTGTTGCGTCTCCGTCACGTCACGGCGATGTGCCGTTCCGGTCCGTCTCACGCTCGAGAGCCTCGGCGACCCGCTTGATGCGCCGGAGCCTGGCATCCCACCCCGACCCCACCGAGGACAGCTGCGCGACTGCGCGAGCGAGTTGCACCTCGTCAACCCGGTACTTGCGTTCCCGCCCGGCAGGCGCGACGTGCACCAAGCCGACCCGGTCCAGCACACCGAGATGTTTTGCGACGGCCTGCCGGGTCACGGGGAGATGTTCGCTGAGACCTGTTGCGGTGCCCTCGCCCTCCGTCAGGAGCAGGTCGAGCAACCGCCGACGGGTCGGATCCCCTATCGCCGACCACAGATCGTCGTCGACCGACACGCTCATGGAGTGACAGTCCCCCAGCCTGTCTCGGCCCCGAACGGGGCGAGTTCGACGGCAACCGGTTTTCTGTCCATACATGCTCCATATGCAACTGGTGGTTGCACATCACGCTAGCCCTTCCCTCACTACAGTGCAACCATCGGTTGCGCACCGGTCGGGTTGCCTGTCTCCCATTCCCGCCGGTCCGGCCAGGAGCGGTGCGGTCGGTGCGGTGTGCCGAGCGCGGTGTCGGTAGGGGCGACTAGTGTTTTTTGGCACGGGTCGAAGCCCTGAGAAGGGACCGGAGCAAGGAAGGGGGCCGAACATGGCCGAGGCGCACAACCGCTTCGACCGCGACGTCGATCTGGCGTGGCGGGAATTCCGCGCGCGACTGGCCGACCACGTCGCCGCCATGCAGGACGGCGACGGCCTGGTACTCGAGCCTCTCGCAGAGGAGTCGGCCGGGCCCGCCGGGCCGTGCGTGCAGTTCTACGCATGGGACGAAGACCAGGTGCGGTGCGAGGTGCCGTCCAACACCCATCTCGCGGACGACCGCAGGTTGCGCCCGGAGGACGAGGCGTTGCTGCTCGAACTCGGGCTGCACGCGCCGTCGCGTGGCGCCGACGACCCGGAAGACGGTGGATCCCCCGCGTTCTGGATCGACCGGCCGCTGGCGTGGGCCGATCAGCTCGCCGAACTGTCCGTCCGTGCGCTGCGCGAGGTCTGGGGCGTGCCGCATCCGTTGTTCCTGCGGTCCGAGACGTTCGGCGCGGGACGCACACCGGTGTTCGAGCCGGCCGGGCCACGGGCCGAGAGCCGCCCGGCGGTGCTTTCCCAACTGGCCGTCGAACCCGTGAGCGAGGACCACATCCGCGAGCTGATCGAATCCACCGTGCACGACCGCATCGGCGAGTGCCCCGCCTGGGACGAGGACGGCGATCTGATTCTCAAGATCGACGGAGTGCTGGTGTTCGTCGGCGTCGGTCCGGGTGGCGCGTCGGTCGACCTGTTCGCCCCGATCGTCCATTCCATCACCGGCCGCACCCGGGCGGCGGAAGTGGCGTCCGATCTCAATCGGCGCTGGCCCCACCAGAAATTCGTCCTCGTCGACGACCGTCTCGCCGTGGTGAACCACCTGCCCGCGTCACCGTTCGTACCCGCGCACCTGGTGTCCGCACTCGACGGGCTCGCACAGTTCCTCGAAACCGTCGACAACGCGTTCGCGTCGCACGTCGGCGGCATGCCGTTGCGCGAACAGGAACCCGACCACGAGTGTGTCCCCGAATCGTTCGAGGATCCGCCGTGGACACCCGCGGGAGAAGAAGATCTTCCGCTGCCACTGCTGGCACTGCGCGACTTCCACCTCGACGGCAAGGTCGAAATCCCCACGAGGACGGTCGCCGCGATCGGCGATTGGGAGTCCGAGCACCTGCAGGCGTTCCTCGACATGAGCAACGAACAGCAGGTCGGCTGGGCGAGTGAAGCACTCGCGCGCGCTGCCTCCGGGAACGACGACGGCGTGGCCGAGGCGGACGCCAAGGCACACCAGTGGGAGCTGACCGGCCGCTCGCTCACCGCCGCACTCGAACTCCTCGAGCGACAGGGCGACGAGCCGAAGCAGCGCGCGCCCCGCTCGAAGCCGCTCCCGCCCGACCAGCCCGCCCTGTTCGACAACCCCGACGAACCCACCCTGTTCGACGGCTTCGGCGACTGACCGTCGGCAGCTACCGGGTCTGCGTCTGCGACCGGCCCGGCTTGCTGGCATGATTCGACATCGTGACGTCGACGGAAAATCTACGAGAACTGGCCGGCCATCACGGGATCTCCACGACCTACGTCGGCTGGGACGGCGACGAGCACGATGTTTCGGACCGCACGCTGCAACGGATCCTGGCAGCGCTGGACGTTCCCGCCGCCACTCCCGAGCAGATCTCGGCCTCGCTCGCCGATGTACCCGACCGGCCGTGGCGGCAGATGCTGCCGCCATCCCTGGTGGTCACGGAGAACGAACAACGGACCTTTCCCGTCCACGTCCCGCACGGCGACCCGGTGTCGGTGTGGGTGGTCGACGAGGACGGCCGTGAGGTCGCCGTCGAGCAACTCGACATCTGGGTCGACCCGCGTCTCGTCGACGACCGGCTCGTCGGCCGGGCCACCTTCGCGGTGCCCCGCCTGCCCCTCGGCTGGCACACGCTGCACGCGCGCAGCAACGACGTGGAGAGCACGGCGACACTCGTCGTCACGCCGGTGCGACTGGCGACAGCCGACCGAATCCTGCAACAGCAACGCTGGGGCCTTGCGGCGCAGTTGTATTCGGTACGGTCACGCCGTTCGTGGGGTATCGGGGATTTCGCCGATCTCGCCGACCTCGCGGCCGTCACCGGCGGGCACGGCGGAGATTTCGTCCTGGTCAATCCGGTGCACGCCGCCGAGCCGGTCCCGCCACACGAGCCGTCGCCCTATCTCCCGTCGTCCCGCCGGTTCGTCGACCCGCTGTACGTGCGGGTCGAGAACATCCCCGAAACCGCGTATCTGCCGCGCAAGCACCGCGCCAAGCTGGACGAGAGCGCAGCCCGCTTCACGAAGGTGAACAAGAAGGCGGCGCAACTGGACCGCGACACCACGTACCGGGCGAAGCTGGACATGCTCGAGCATGTGTACCGGGTGCCTCGCGGCCCCGCGCGGCAGGCACGGTTCGACGCGTTCTGCGCCCAGGGCGGAGCGGCGCTCGACGACTTCGCACTGTGGTGTGCGCTGGCCGAGAAGTTCGGCTCCCGGAAGTCGCAATGGCTCACCCGCGCGCCGTCCCCCGACGCCCCGGGCGTCGGCGAACTCCGGGAGAAACTTGCCGGCCGAATCGATTTCTATCGGTGGTTGCAGTGGGTGTGCGACGAGCAGCTCACCGACGCACAGGACAGCGCTCGCGCCGCCGGGCTCGACATCGGGATCGTTCACGACCTGGCGGTCGGTGTGCGCCGGGACGGCGCCGACGCGTGGACCCTGGGTGATGTGCTCGCCTCGGGCGTCACGGGCGGCGCTCCCGCGGACGACTTCAATCGCAACGGGCAGAACTGGAATCAGCCACCGTGGCGGCCGGACCGACTCGCGGAGGTGGGCTACCTTCCGTACCGCGATGTGGTGCGCTCGGCACTGCGTCACGCGGGAGGTGTCCGGGTCGATCACATCCTCGGATTGTTCCGTACGTGGTGGGTCCCGGAAGGCTTCTCCCCCGCGGACGGCGCCTATGTACGGAGCGACCACGAGGCCCTGATCGGCATTCTCGCGCTCGAGGCGCAGCGTGCCGATGCCGTGGTGATCGGCGAGGATCTCGGTGTGTTCGAGGAGTGGGTGCAGGAGTATCTGGCCCGGCGCGGAATCGCGGGCACGTCGATCCTGTGGTTCGAGAAGGACGGCGACACCCCTCGCTCCCCCGAGACCTACCGCAGGCTGTGCCTGACCTCCGTGACGACCCATGACCTGCCGCCCACGTCCGGTTACCTTGCTGCCGAGCACATCACGTTGCGGTCGGCGCTCGGACTGCTCGAACGCGACCTCGAGACGGAACTGGCCGACGAAGCGGTCGCACGGGATGCGGTGCTGCGGCTCGCGAGGGAACACGGGTTCCCGGTGTCGGAGGACGACTCCGACGACGCGGTCACTGTGCAGTCGCTGCATCGCCTGATCGCGACCAGTCCTTCTGTGCTGCTGGGGCTTTCGCTTGCAGACGCTGTGGGCGAACGACGCAGTCAGAACCAGCCGGGCACCGTCGACGAGTACCCGAACTGGCGGATTCCGCTCGCCGACGAGCACGGCAAGGCGGTGTTGCTCGAGGATCTCGCGGGCAACGAGCGCTTCGCCGCACTCGCAGCGGCACTCTCACCGCCCGCTACCGCTCGGGACTGACCGTGCAGCCACCCGATCCTCGGACCGGGTGGCTGCACGGCAGGAGACTACTTGCGGTACATCGCCTCGATATCGGCGGCGAACCGCTCGGTGACGACATTGCGCTTGATCTTCAGCGTCGGCGTCAGCTCGCCGGATTCCTCGGTCAGATCCCGCTCGAGCACGACGAACTTCTTGATCGACTCCGAATGCGACACCATCGTGTTCGCGTCGTCGATGATCGTCTGCAGAGCGTCGCGGAGAGCCGGATCGTGGCGGAGATCGGCGATCGTCGCGGTGGACGGCTTGCCGTTCTCGGTCTTCCAGTTCTCGAAGACGTCGGGGTCGACGGTGAGCAGCGCGGTGATGAACGACCGTCCGTCTCCGATCACGACCGCCTGCGAAATGATGGTGTGCGACCGCATGCGGTCCTCGAGGGGCCCGGGCGAGACGTTCTTGCCTCCGGCGGTGATGATGAGGTCCTTCTTGCGGCCCGTGATCGACACGTATCCCTCGTCGTCGATCGATCCGAGGTCTCCGGAACGGAACCAGCCGTCGTCGAACACCTCGGCGGTGGCCTCATCGTTACGCCAGTACCCGTTGAACACGACGTTGCCGCGGAGTTCGATCTCCCCGTCGGCGGCGATGCGCGCGCTGTTGCCGCCCATCGGCTGACCGACGGTGCCGATCTTCTGGGCGCCCGGGGTGTTGACGCTGTGTGCGGCGGTGGTCTCGGTCAGTCCGTAACCCTCGTAGATAGGAACGCCGACGCCACGGAAGAAGTGGCCGAGCTTGGGGCTCAGTGCCCCTCCACCCGAAATGGCGTACCAGCACTGGTTACCCATCGCCTCGCGCAGCTTCGAGAAGACCAGCTTGTCGGCCAGCGCGTGCTTCGCCTTGAGGGTGAACGTCGGGCCGCCGTGGTCGAGCGACTCGCTGTATTCGACTGCGGTCTGCTCGGCGAACGCGAAGATGGCACCCTTGAGTTTGCCGCCGGCGGCGGCCTTGGCCGCGGCACCGTCGCGCACCTTTTCGAAGACCCGCGGAACGCCGAGGATGATGTTCGGCGAGTACCGGGTGAACTGTCCCGAGACGGTCGAGAAGTCCGCCCAGTGGGCCTGCGCCGCGCCCGCCTCGAACAACGCGAGCGAGACCGCGCGAGCGAGCACATGGGCGAGCGGCAGGAAGGTCAGGCCGCGGTTTCCGGGCTTGGCGACCGCGCCTACCGACGAGGTGAGGATCGCGCGGACCTCGGACAGGAAGTTGGCGTGCGTGAGCATGCAGCCCTTGGGCCGACCCGTGGTGCCGGAGGTGTAGACGAGCGAGGCGAGGTCGGCCGAGCGGATACCCGCCAGACGCGCCTTCAGTTCCGCATCGTCGACGTCGGCACCTTCGGCGAGCAGCGTGTTGACCGCGTCCGCCTCGATCTGCACGACACGCCGCAGCGTCTCGGGCATGCCGACGAACAGTGCCTCGTGACGCGGGGTCTCGACGATGGCCAGACACGCCTCGGAGTCCTCGAGGATCCAGCGGATCTGCTCGGTCGACGACGAATCGTAGATCGGCACCGACACCGCACCGGCCGCCCAGATCGCGTAGTCGAACAGCGACCACTCGTACCGGGTCGCGGACAGCAGCGCCACACGGTCACCCGGGCGGACGCCGGCGGCGATCAGGCCCTTGGCGACGCCGCTGACCTGTTCCCCGAACTGACCCGCGGTCACACCGATCCATTCGTCGCCCACCGGGCGCGAATACATCACTCGGTGCGGGGTCTTCTCCGCATGTTCGAAGACCGTGTGGACCACGGACTCGTCCTCACCGATGGTGTACTGGGCAGGGGTCGAGTACTCACGCACTGATATCTCCATCGTTCTGGTCGGGAGTCCGGGTGGTGCCCCACTCGACGCCGCTTCGAAAGCGGTGCAAAAGGTGCACGAACCGGTCGAGATCGTCCTTTTCCCATCCGGCGAGACCCGCCCGGATCTCGCCGTGCCTGCGCAGCACGGTGTCGTCGAGGATCGCCCGGCCGCGGTCGGTCAAGCGCAGGGGGTTACCCGTCCTGACCGGGCCTGCCATGGCCTCGACCCACCCCGCCTCGACCGCGTTGCGCACCTGGCGGGACACGGTGGACCGGTTGACGCCGAAGGTCTCCGAGATCTCGGTGGCACGGCAGCCCGGATGGCGGGCTATGAATCCGAGCAGGGAGTGCTGAGCCAGACTGAGCGCGCTGTCGTGTGCGCGCTCCCCGGCTGTCAGGAAGCGGACGAGGTGCACGAACTCGTCGTAGACCTGCGCCACTTCGGTCTCGGCCGGCGTCCCGGCCTGCCACTCGTGTTGCACAGGGCAACTATAGGCGCGGGGTGTGCTGCGACACTAATCGGTACGACCCGTCCCTGTGATCCGTCCACGACCGGCGCGCGAGCAGGCCTGGACCGTTGTCACGCTTCTCGAGGCGCCGCCGGGCGACCGATACCGGGACGGTCCGCACCGCTAGCCTGTCCCTACCGTGACGGCGCACGTGCAGGGAGGTTCGGATGGGTGATGGGGGCGGCCGAGACCTGTTCCGATATCTGGTCGCCGACGAATCCGACGACTACACCGCGGTGATGGACTGCTTCTCCGGTCTCCTTCTCGCCGAGTTGTCCGCCGCGGACATCGCGTCGGCCCTCGCCGCCACGGGCACCCCGCTGCACGCCGACGTGGTCGAGGCGCGCTGCCGCCGGCTCGTCCACTGGGGGAATCTCGCGGCGTCGGGACGCGACACCGGCGGAAGCGCCGTCACCGACTACGTCCGTGCCCGCGCCCGCTATCGCACCACCGTTCCCGGAGCCCGGGTGCACCGGGAGGCCGCCGCGGTGCTGTCGTCGCGTGACGGCGCGCGCGAGGTGGCACGCGAGTCGCTCGGGCGCATCGCCGACGCGCTCGTCCTGATCGACGCCCTGGTCGGAGACTCGGGTTCCGTCGCCGATCCCGACGCGCTCGCAGGCCACGTCTCCGGCGTGTTCGCACACCACCGGATGTTCACCGAGAGCGTCGCCGATTTCTATACCTACCTCGGCGGGGTCCTCGCCCGGCTGGACCTGTCCGACGACGACTACACCGAATTCAAGCTCGTCTTGCTCGAGTATCTCGACGTCGTCACCTCGGATGTCGCGCAGTACGCTCCGCTCGTCGCCACCCGGCTGCGCGATCTGGCACCCCGGCTGGACCTGCTGCTCGCCGCGTTGCCCGGCACAGGCCTGCCCGACCCGGCCGGTGTCGTGCGGTCGCCGGGGCGCACCCGCAGCGACTGGGACGAACTCGCCCGGTGGTACGACGAGGATTCGGGACCGCGCCGGTTGCGGGACGCGGCAGCGCACGCGTTGACCCGCCTGCTGGTACACACGCGGCGACTCACGTCGGCCACACCGGGCTTCTCCCACCGCGCCGACCTGCTGCGGCTCGCCGGATGGTTCGCCGAATCCTCCGACGAGCAGGCGCACCGCCTGTTCGCGGCAACCTTCGGCGCCTACCCCAGCCGGCATCTTCTTCTCGGCCCCGACGAACCCGACCCCCGGGTCGGGCCGGGCACGTCGTGGTGGGACGCCGATCCCGTGCATGTTCCGGTCTCGCTCCGCGAACGCGGCGACCGTTCCCCCCGCGGACGCACGGCGCGCATTCCCGATCCGACGCCCGATCGCACACGTGCCGACGCGCTCGCGACCCAGGAGTCGCAGGAGCGGGCCGCGGCCGTCGAGGAACTGTGCGATGCGGGAGACCTGAACGGCGCACATGTCTCCGACCTCGCCCGCACCCTGCTGCTCGACGCGCTCGGGGAACTGCTGGCCCGCTCGCGGTCGCTCGACAGCCCCGCACGCGTCGACGACCACGACCTCGGTCTCTCCCTCACCGCCGAACCGGGGCCCGACACGGTGGTGCACTGCCCCGACGGTGACCTCACCGTGCACGCGCTCTCGTTGCGGGCCTCGGTGCCCGCCAGCCGTGCACCGACCGGCACCCGTGCACAGACCGACACCGACTCGCAGAGAACAGGTACGGAGTGACCACAACGACGGGCACGGTGGCCCAGGACACCACCGGCCGCCGGCATGCGGCCCGGGTACTGCTCCAGCAGCCGATCCTCACCGCGGCGCAGGACCCCGACACCTTCGAACTGGTACGGCGACACGCCACGGCTCTGAAGTCGATGTTCGCGGAGCAACTGGGATACACACTCGTCGTCGACACCTCGTTCGCGCGGCTGACGAAAGCACCGCTCGACGGTTCGGCCCCGAGCCGGCCCGTGCGTCGCGGCAACGGAGACGAGTTCGGGGCCACCGCCTACATGTACCTCGCACTGGTCTGCGCTGCCCTGCTCGCGCCCGGCGCGGACGACCGCGTGCTCGTCTCGCACCTCGTCGACCAGATCCGCGCCGACGCGGACGAACACGGAATCGCGCTCGGCGACACGCTGTCGGAGCGTCGGCACCTGGTGTCGGCGTTGCAGACGCTCCAAGAGTGGGGCGTCCTCACCGAACCCGGCGGCGAGGGCACTGCCGTCGACGATCTCCCCGGCGACGTTCCGCTCACGGTCGACCGGGCGCTGCTCCCCCATCTGATGTCCGGTCCGCTGCACAAGGCCACCGGACCGGCGGCGATCGTCGCGTCGCCCGCGCAGGAACCGGCGGCGCGCCGGTTGTACCGCCGCCTGGTGGAAGACCCGTTCGTCGCTCGCCGTGACCTGGACGCAGACGCGGTCGACGTGCTCGTCCGCGACCGGGCCGAGCTCACCCGGCGGCTCGACGAGGACTTCGGCCTGGTGCTCGAGGTGCGCACCGAAGGCGCCCTGGCCTACGACCCCGACGGTGAACTCACCGACGCGCCCTTTCCAGGAGCGGGAACGGTCGAGCAGGCGGCGCTGCTGCTCGTCTCCGAACTCACCGACCGCTACGACACCGAACCGGGTGCGGACCTGCACGTCGACACGGCTGCCCTCGATGCCCTGCTGGGTGAGTTCGTGGCGGCGCATGCACGAACGTGGCGCCGTGACTACGTCCGTGATGTTCCGCTGCTCCGACGCGACGTGACGTCGCTGCTGACGCGACTGGGCCTCGCCCGACCCTCGGAGGACGGACTGATGCTGGCCGCCCCCGCCGCCCGTTACCGCCCCACCGCCGCCGAAAGATCTGCCACATGACCCACTCCTCCGACGCTCTGCTCCACGACGACAGCGTTCCGGTACGCCATCCCCATCGCTGGCGACTGTCGCGAGCAGGAATCGTCAACGTGTGGCACTACCTCGACACCGAGTTCACGTTGCCCGGCGGCCGGATGATCCTGCGGGGCACCAACGGATCCGGCAAGTCGCGTGCCCTCGAGATGCTGTTGCCGTTTCTTCTCGACGCCGACCGCAAACGCATGGATGCGACCGGCGCCGCCAAGGTCGACCTCGACGAACTGATGCGCACCGGCGCTGCCGGACAGACCAACCGGATCGGTTATCTGTGGATCGAGTTGGCACGCCCCAACGGTCACCTCACCATCGGTGCGCACATCCGGTACAGCGCCACGGCGCACCGCAGCGAGGTGCACTTCTTCACCACCGACCTGCGGATCGGGCACGACCTCGTGCTCGTCGACGAGTTCCGTGCTCCGCTTTCGCGTGACGATCTCGCCGCCCGGATCGGCGCGGACAAGCTCACCCGCGAACCCGACCGGCATCGTGACACGGTCCGTGACCTGGTCTTCGGGCTCCGAGGCGAGGGTGGCCGCGACCGGTACACCGGGCTGCTGCAACTGCTCCACACATTGCGGTCGCCCGATGTGGGCAACCGGATCGACGAAGGCCGGCTGCCGCAGATCCTTTCCGATGCGCTTCCCCCGCTCGCCGACAACATGCTGGTGGAAGCGGGAAGTCAGCTCGATCTGCTCGGCGAGAGCCGTCGAGCGCAGGCTCAGCTCGAGGCATCGCTGACGCGCGTGCGCCAGTTCCACGCGGTGTATCGGCGCTACGCCGCCGACCTGCTGCGCGCGAGCGCCGACGCTGCGGTCGCCGCGGCCGACCGCGTATCCGACACCCGGCGCGAACTGGCAGCAGCAGAAGCCGACGCCACCGATCTCGATACGCAGGCTGCCGCCGCCGAGACACGACTGCGCGAGCGCCGCGATCAGCTCTCCGAACTCGAGCGCGCGATGCGGGGACTCGAGACCCACGAACTGTTCCGCACCGCAGACGACCTTGCCCAACGTCAGCTCGCGGTCGACGCTCTCGGGCTCGCCGCGGATCAGGCGATCGCCGCGGCGACGCGAGCGCGCACCCACGAGCGCCTCGAAGCAGACCGTGCCGGCGAACTCCTGGACGAGTTGTCCGCGGCGGTCGACCGGACGACCGAACGCCTCGCGCTGGCGAAACGCGAACTCACCGCCGCCACCGTCCCGCACGGCGCACTTCCCGCCGACGTCCGCCTGGACGTCGACCGGGAAGTGCCGGCCTTGCACCCGGTGCGCACCGACCGCGACGCATCCCCCGAGTCGGCGCCGCGACCGACGATCGCGCGGGCGACGCTCGTCCCCGAACAATGCGAGGAGGCCAGGGCCGCAGCCGAATACGCGGCCGCGGCGGCGCGGCGTCGCCGCGAGCAGGCGTCCCGGCGACTGGGAGAGGCCCGGCGACTCGACCTGTGGGGGCGCGGCGTACGCGAAGCGGAGGCAGCCGCCGAGCGCGCCGCCCGGGAAGCCGAACGCGACTCCGCTCAGCGGTTCGAGGCCGCCACCCGGCTCGACGACGCGGCACTGTCGCTGCGGCACGGCTGGCGCGAGTGGCTCACCTCGGACTCGACGTCCGCGCTCCTGCCGGATCTCGACGCAGTCGGGCTGATGCGCCGCTTGTCGGCGTATCTGGAGTCGATCACCGACGCCGACACCGACACCGATGCAGACGCCGACCCGATCCTCTCGGAACTCGGCGCCCTGCCGGCGTTCGCGGCCGAGGCAGCCGTCGACGCGCTGGACGAGACCGCTGTCGCGCCGCCGCAGGACCGCGCCGACGACGCCCGGCGCCGGGCACTGGCGGAGGAACGCGACGCACTCGACGCCGACGACGGGACTCCCGTGGGAGCGCCGTGGCAGTCGCCGAGCAACGGTGTACCGCTGTGGCGGGCAGTCGACTTCGCCGACACCCTCGGTGAAGACGACCGCATCGGCATCGAAGCGGCGCTGCTCGCCGCCGGTTTCCTCACCGCGACCGTGGACGGCGAGGGCAGGCTCCGGGCGCACACCGGCCAGGTCCTCGTCTCGCCTCGCGGCGAACCGCCGCGGCAACCGTTGTCGACGGTGCTCGTACCCGCCCCCGAGACGGACGTACCGCTCACCGCGATCACGGCCGTCCTGTCCGCGATCGGGTTCGAAGACGCCGCTGCGGTCGCGTCGGTGTCGCGGGACGGACGATGGCACAACGGGGTTCTGCGCGGCCGGCACACCGCCGAGTCCGCGCGCTATATCGGCGCGGGTGCCCGCGACGCCGCCACCGCCCTCCGGCGCATCCGGCTCGACGAAATCACCGCGGACCTCGCGGCACTCGACCTCGCCGCCGAGCGCCGGACCGCCGAGCGCGGCGATCCGGCCACGAGCCGGGCCCGGGTGCATGCTCATGCGTCGTCGGCTCCCACGACCGGAGCCCTGGAGGAAGCGCTGCACCGGTACCGGGAGGCCGACGGCCGCGCGCAGGTCAGCGCCGCCGCCGCGGCCGAACTCAGAAAGCACGCCGCGACACTGCGGACCCAATGGTCCACCGATCTCGACACCCACCGAGCCACCTGCACCCATTTTTCCTTGCCGCGGGACGTGGCAGACCTCGAAGCGGTGGTCTCGACCTGTGCGGTCGCAGAGAGAACCTGCCTGGATCTGTCGCGAGATGTCGGTGACGTGCTTGCCGCACGGGACAGACTCGCCGCGGCCACCGACCGTTTCGCGTCCGCGTCCGACGTGCGTGCCGAGGCAGAGGAGAACGCCGAGTCGTGCTGGCACGAGTGGCACGGCAAGGCAGCCGTCGTGGCTGCACAGGTGGAGGCACTCGACGTCGATGCCGCCGATCTCGCTCGCGAGCTGCGCGATTCGGACGCGGAACGCGCGCGCACCGAAGAACAGTGCCGACGCACCGTGACCCATCGTGAGCACCTCGGGAAGGCCGTCGCGGAGGTCCTTCAGCAGTGCGCCGCCGTGCGGGAGCGGCTCCGGCGCGACCGCGACGAACTCGCCGCCGCGGCCGGCCGGCTGTCGGCACAGATGCAACTCCCCGAAATCGCCGCAGCCGCCGACATTCAGGCGGAGCCGCTCGCGCACCTCGACGACCCCGACCACGTGCGCACCGCTGCACAGGCACTGTTGAGCGTGCTGCCCGCGAGCACCGGGACGGGCGACAACCGGATGCTCGCCGCGCTGCAGCGGTTCGATCGCGACATCTCCGATCGTCTCGAGGTCCGGCACACCGTCACCGAGTCCGCGCATGTGGTGAACATCGGCGGCGTCGGCGACGACACCACACCCACCGGTGTGCTGGCCGAGCTCACCAAGCGCGTCGAGGACGAGAGTCGTGCACTGTCCCAGCGTGAACGCGACGTGTTCACCGGTTTCGTGCTGGGCGGGGTCGCCGACGAACTGCGCCGCAGGATCACCCAGGCCGAACAGCTTGTCGCTGCGATGAACACCAGCCTGGCCGACAGCCGCACCACCCACGGGATCGGGGTGCGCATCGCGTGGCGCCCGGTGCGCGAGGATGCGGACGCGGCTCTGGTGACCCGTCTGCTCACCGGGGAGCGGTCACCGGGTGACAGCGAGGAACTCCTCGAGCTGCTGCGTCGCCGGGTGGAAGCGTCACATGCCACCGATCCGTCGGCCGGATACGCCACGCACCTGTCGCAGGCGCTGGATTACCGCCAGTGGCACACGGTCGAGGTGACGATCCTGGGTCCCGAACCCGATCAGGAACGCAGGATCTCCACGCGCGCCAAGATTTCCCAGGGCGAGACCCGGTTCGTGTCGTACGTGTCGCTGTTCGCCGCCGCGGACGGCTACCTGTCCGGACTGCCCGATACCGATCTGGCGCTGCGCCTCGTTCTGCTCGACGATGCGTTCGCGAAGATCGACGAGCCGACCATCGGCGAGCTCATGGGGCTGCTCGTACGGCAGGACATCGACTTCGTGATGACCGGCCATGCCCTGTGGGGCTGCGTCCCGGGGGTGCCGGCACTCGACATCTACGAAGTACGCCGCCTCCAGGACGGGTCTGCGGTCACCACGCGGGTGCACTGGGACGGTCGCACGCGCCACGTGCGTCCGTCACTCCCGTGACCCGGAGCTCTTCCCGGCCGTGACACGGGCCGGGGCCGGGCGATCTCGTCGCCCGGCCCCGGTCCCGGTCCCACTGTCTAGCAGTGTCGTCAGTTCACGCGGTCGTCAGTTCACGCGGTCGTCAGTTCACGCGGTCGTCAGTTCACGCGCTCGTCAGTTCACACGGCGCAGCAGAGCCGCGAGAGCCTGTCCGCCACCAATGCACATCGTGACGATGCCCAGTTCGAGGTCGCGGCGAACGAGGTCCTTCGCGACGCGCAGGGTGAGGATGGCGCCGGTTGCTCCCACCGGGTGACCGAGTGCGATCGCGCCACCGTACGGGTTCGTCTTCTCCGGATCGAGCTTGGCGTCGCGCATCACGGCGATCGCCTGCGACGCGAACGCCTCGTTGAGTTCGACGGTGCCGATGTCGGCCGGCGACGTGCCGGTCTGCTCGAACAGCTTGCGCAGGGCGAAGGTCGGCGCGTAGCCCATGAGCTGCGGGTCCATCGCGGCGGTGGTGACGGCCTCGAGAACCACGGAGCCTTCGAGTCCGCGCTCGCGGGCGGCCGACTCACGCGCGAGCACGAGCGCGGCGGCACCGTCGTTGATGCCCGACGCGTTACCGGCGGTCACCGTGCCGTCCTTCGTGAAGGCGGCGCGCAGCTTCCCGAGTGTTTCGACGGTGGTGCCGGGCTTGGGATGCTCGTCCTCGGTGACGGTGACGGGCTTGCGCCCACCGATCTCCACCGGGCTGATTTCTTCGGCGAACACGGCCTTGGCGGCATCGGTCGCGGCACGGCGCTGCGATTCGACAGCGAAGGCGTCCTGCTGGTCGCGGTCGACGCCGTATTCGCGGGCGACGTTCTCCGCGGTGACGCCCATGTGGAGGTTGCTGAACGGGTCGGTCAGCATGCCGACGGTGCCGTCGACGAGCTCACGATTGCCGAGCTTGTAGCCGTTGCGCGCACCGAAGTCGTAGAACGGCATGCGCGACATGCTCTCGTCGCCACCCGCCACGGCGATGTCGGCGCTGCCCCAGCGGATCTCCTGCGCCGCAGACCACACGGCCTGCAGCCCGGAGCCGCACAAGCGGTTGACCGTCAGGGCCGGTGTCTCGACCGGCAGTCCCGCGGCGAGGGTGACGCGGCGCGCGTTGTAGGCGTCCGCCCCGACCTGGCCGATGCATCCCATGATGACTTCGTCGACGTCCTCCGGTGCCACCCCGGCACGCTTCAGAGCCTCGCGCACAGCCGTGGCGCCGAGTTCGTGGGCGGGCACATCCTTGAAGGCGCCACCGAAGCTACCGATCGGCGTACGTGCGCCGTCGATGATGACGATCGGTTCCGGAGTACTCATGTTCTCGTCCTATCTGATCGAACACCGTTGTCCGCGACGCCGACGCTCCGAACCGCAATCCGATGTGGCCTGGTCGCACGAGGGAAATCCGTGACGGATATTACGACACCGGGTGCCTATGCCCGCCATCGCTACCGTCCTTCTTCTCCGGAGCAGCGAGGTCACCGCTGCGTACGCGGGTCGCCGCATCCGGGGTACCGAGTTCGGCACGCATGTCCGGGCGCCCCACGTAGAGCTCGAGAACGCGATACAGGAGCGAGGCGTCGATATCGAAGCGCCGGGAGTCGACCACGATCCGCGGGGAGGCGGGTATCGATTCCAGGCGGAAGATCTTGCTCGTCCGGCGACGTGCCCACGCGGCGGTCTCGGTGCCCTCCACCCACATTTCGGGATAACCGTGATGAACGGCGCGGAGGCGCGCCACCGACACCCAGGGCAGATACGACTCCACGAACCAGCCGCGGTGCCTGATCCCGTCGGGGCCGAGTGTCAGCCCTCCGGCGCGGATCCTGCCGAGTGCCGCTTCTCCGAGGAACACGACGCAGACCGACCCGAGCGTTGCCAGCACGACGCTGACCAGCGGCACACCACCGTTGGTGACGAGCACTTCGACCGCGGCGCCGAGCGACAGCGCCGCCGCGCATCCGACCATCGCGACCAGCAGCAGGAATACGGCCGTGCGGGACTGCACCTCGGTGGTTCCGCGACCGGAGGTCTCCGTGTACCGCACTTTCGGCTCGCGTCGCTCCGGCCACCAGTACACCGCTCCGAACAACGCGGTGAGAAGCATGAGCACCGCGAGAATCACGAAGAATCGCGACTCTCCTCCGGCGCCGGACTCCGCAGCTCGCAACCCTCCCCACAGCGCACCGAGCCCGGTCAGTGCAGCGGCTCCCGTCGCCACGGTCGCCGGCACGTTCCATTTCTGCGTCGGCCATTCGGGGGGGCGTTCCGGAGCCGTCCGAATGCTGTCGGCCTCTCCGTCTTCACCCCGCCGAACGTATGTTCGTCGCATCGGTCTCCCCTCCGGGTCTGCCAGGAGCCCCGACGCCCCCGGCCCGCGCCGGTCGGAGCCCGACGCTACCTGAACGGGTAGGCGCCGCCGCGGGTCGGTGATCCGGGGAGCCACGGACGGCGAAGGGTCTCGCGGTCGGCAATTCGGTCGGCAGGCGAGAATGTGACGATTACCATACTTACTGGTCAGTTGTAGTGTTACGCCAGTTCACACGGCGTTTTCAGGGGGTCGGAACAGGGGCGAATACGGGTTCCGGAGATTTTTTGGTATGGCCGAGTAACACCTCCGGCGAGGAACACGACATTATCTCTGACGATTCAGACGAGACCGGAGGAGTCTGCATGACTGTCCAGCTTGATTCGCCTGGCATCGGCACCCAGGGCGCAGCGTCGACGACCGAAGCTGAACTGGGGACGTTGTTCGAACAGGTTCAGGAGCTCGACGCCCAGATTCTCGACGTCATCAAGCGACGCGCCGAGCTGGCACAACGCATCGGTGCTGTCGCGAAGAAGTCCGGCGCGACCCGCGAGGCGCAGGCCGAGGAGATGGCGGTTCTCGACCGATTCCACGAACTCGGCGCCGACGGCAACACGCTCGCGATGACGCTGCTGCGCCTCGGGCGCACGCGCCGACGCTGAGGCCCGTCACGCCACTTCCAGCCCCCGCACCCACGGTGCGGGGGCTGCGTCGTGCCGGGAGCCGTCATCTGCGCGGTAGACCGGGCTGCATCAACGCAGGATTGTCTTGATCTCGAGGAACTCTTCGAGACCGAACACGCCGCCCTCCCGGCCGATGCCGGACTGCTTGTAGCCGCCGAACGGGGCGTCGGTGTTGAACGCTCCCCCGTTGATGTAGACCTGACCGGTCCGAATCCGGCGCGCTACCGCCTCGGCACGCTGCGGGTCGGCGGACCACACGCCTCCGGACAGGCCGTACTCGCTGGTGTTCGCGATACGCACGGCGTCGTCCTCATCGCGGTAGCCCATGATGGACAGCACGGGCCCGAAGATCTCCTCGCGGGCGATCGTCATCTCTTCGGTGACTCCGGAAAAGATCGTGGGGCCGACGAAATATCCGGTGCCGAGCCCGGTGTCGCGGCCGTCGAGCACCAGTTCTGCGCCTTCGGCGACGCCCGTGTCGATGTACGCCCGCACACGCGCCTGCTGCGTCGAACTCACGAGCGGGCCGAGCTTCGATGCGGCGTCGCCCGGGTGTCCGACGGTGAATTTCCGTGCCACCTGCTCGGCGAGCGCGGCGACTTCCGGCATTCGCTCGGCCGGGACCAGCATGCGGGTCAGGGCTGTGCAGGTCTGGCCGGAGTTCAGGAAGCACTTGCTCACGCCGTCGGCGACGGCCGCGGTGAGATCCGCGTCGTCGAGGATGATGTTGGCGGATTTGCCGCCCAGTTCGAGCGCGACCTTCTTCACCGTCTCCGCCGCGACCGCCGCGACCCGCTTACCGGCGCGGGTCGAACCGGTGAACGACACCATGTCGACGTCCGGGTGCGCCGCGATGGCCTCACCGACGACCGGACCGTATCCGCTCACCACGTTGAAGACCCCGGGCGGCAGACCGGCCTCGTCCGCGATGTCGGCGAGCGCGTAGGTCACCAGCGGCGCCACCTCGGTCGGCTTGAGGACCACGGTGCATCCGGCCGCGAGTGCCGCGAACACCTTGAGGACCACCTGGTGCAGCGGGTAGTTCCACGGCGTGATGGCGCCGACGACCCCGATCGGTTCGCGCACCACGAGTGCGTTGCCGATCTGCCGGTCGTCGAACTCGTAGTCCGCGGCCAGCGCCGCATAGCTCGCGATGTTCTTCAGTGGCATACCCACCTGGACCGCGGCGGCGAGCCTCATCGGCATCCCCATGTCCTGGGAGACGGTCGCGGTCAGGTCCGCGGCACGCTCGTTCGCGAGGGCGGAGATCTTCTCGAGGTGGGCGCCGCGCGCCGCACCGCTGAGGGAGGACCACGCGGGAAATGCCGCCCTGGCAGCGGCCACGGCCCGATCGACGTCGCCGGCGGTTCCTTCGGCCACCTCGGCGATGACCTCTTCCGTTGCGGGGTCGCGGACCTCGATGCGCCCGGGCCCGTCCGATGCCACCCACTGTCCGTCGATGTAGATCTGCGTGCGGTCCAGAATGTCGGTCATGCGCGCCTCCGTGTGTGTCGTGCGTCTCTCCGGCGCAGCGTATCGAAGGAAGTCGCGTCGGTGGGCCGGCTGTTCGACGGGATCGGTGCCCGCGCTGCCGGGCGGGACATCCGGAGGTGAGCGCGGCGGGTGTGATGCACGGCGGGTGTGATGCACGGCGCCGAACACGGCGTTAACACGTAGGCTACAATTTGTTTCGCTGCTCGCGCGCTCCACCGTCGCATCGCTCGGCACATCCGGACAACGTCGTCTGCCTTTCATCACCGTCTCCGGCAGAGCTCTGTGCGATCGCGGATCAGTGCGAATCTTCGCCTCCCCCTTCGCGTCCCTCACTGTCGGACGACGTCGCACTCGATCCGCCGAGGAGGGCATTCCGTTGACGAACGCCGACAACACCGGGCTGTACGACAGCAGTCTCGACAAGAGCAGCTGCGGCGTAGGTTTCATCACCCGCAAAGACGGTGTGCGGACCCACGACATCCTCACTCGCGGGCACGAGGCGCTCTGCGTGGTCCCGCACCGGGGCGGCATGTCCGCGGAGGGGGTCGGCGACGGGGCCGGCGTCAACGTGGACCTGTCGGTGGAATTCTTCTCCGCGATCGCCGGAACACCGCTGCAGCAAGATCATTTCGGCGTCGGCAACTTCTTTCTCCCCTCCGAGGACGCGGCCCGGGCGGCTGCCGAGAGCCTGATCTCGGCGGCACTCGCCCACGCCGGAATCCCGGTCCTCGCGGTGCGCGACGTCCCGGTCGACGACAGCGTGCTGCGCGCCGCCGCGGTCCGGTACCAACTGCCGATCCGGCAGTGGATCTTCACCCGCCCCGGCACCTGCGCGTCGGCCGACGAGTTCGACCGCCTCCTGCACGACGTGCTCCTCGATGTCGAGGCGCGCGCGTACCCCGATCCGGATCTCACGGGGCTGTATCCGCTCTCGCTCAGTTGCCGTACCCAGGTTCTCAAGGGACGCTTGAACTCCCATGAGGTCATACCCTATTTCCGGGACCTGACGGATCCGCGGCATTCGGTCCACACCTTGTTCTTCCACACGCGGTTCTCCACCAACACGGACCCGCACCCCACGATGGCGCAGCCGTTCCGGCTCATGGCGCACAACGGTGAACTGAACACCGACCGCAAGAATCGTTTGTTCGAGGGTGCGCTGGCCCGGGCGATGGGCCGCGACATCGTCCGGCCTCCCGGCCAGTCCGACAGTTGCCGTTTCGACCAGACGCTCGCATCCCGGATCGCATTCGACCGTCTCGACCTGGTCACCGCCGTCGTGCAGATGATGCCGCCGGCGTGGGAGAACGACACCACGTTGTCCCCGCAGGTACGTGCGATGCTCGAGTTCTTTTCCCTCTACGAGGAGAAGAACGACGGTCCTGCGGCGCTGATCTTCGGTAACGGCACCGTGGTCGGCGCACGTCTCGACCGCCTCGGCCTGCGCCCGCTGCGGTCCGTCGAGACCGCCGACTACCTCGCCGTCACGTCGGAGGCCGGCCAGTTCGATTTCGCGCCGAGCACGGTACTGCGCCGCGGACGCATCGAGGCCGGCGGCATGCTGTACTTCGACCATCGCACCCGGCGCTCGTACGGCACCGTCGAAGCGCTCGAACTACTTGCGGCCGAGCGCGATTACTCGATTCTGGTGGATGCCGCACGACGTGAGATCGAGGCGCTCCCGCCGGTCCCCGCGGAAAAGGCGGGCTCACCGCTGCGCTACAACGGCGATCTCGGGCGGCACCAGCGGTACGTCTCGTACGCACTCAACCAGGAGTCGTTCCGTTTCATGCTCGACCCGATGCTCGCATCGGGTCAGGAACGGATCTCCGCAATGGGGTACGGCAACGCCATCAACGCCCTGTCCGATCAGGAAGGCGGTGTCGCCAAATACTTCTCGCAGCGCTTCGCCCAGGTGACGAACCCGTCGCTCGATTCCCTGCGTGAGGCCGACGGCATGACCCTGCGCGTCGCGCTGGGGGCACGCCCCGGCAGCGGCGCACCGTCGTCGACCGCGACCCAGATCGTGGTGCCCACCCCGATCCTGACCCACCTCGAGATGCTTCGGATCCGGGAGCAGACCGACACCCCGGTGCGGCGCTTCGAGATGCTCTACACCCCGGTTTTCGACGACACGAAGGCCAACGCCGCTCAACTCGCCGCCGCGATCGACGGGGTTGCCGACCGCATCGCCGATTTCGCGCGGGAGTCCGGCGGCATCGCAGTCCTCACCGACCGGCACGTCGCCACCGACCGCGCCGCGCTGCCGATGATTCTCGCGATCGCCGCGGTCAACCAACGACTCATCGACGACGGCGTGCGCCTGCGCGTGTCGGTGATCGTCGAGTCCGGTCAGCTGTGCTCCTCGCACCACATCGCCGCGACCCTCGGTTTCGGCGCTGCGGCGGTGTACCCGCTCACCGTGCAGATGCGCGCGGAGGAGAAGTACGGCGACGAAGCCGACCTCGCGTTCCTGAAGTTCCGCAAGGCCGCGGAGAAGTCGCTGATGAAGACGATGGGCAGGGTCGGGCTGTGCACCGTCGAGTCGTACATCGGGGGTGAGTTCTTCGAGCCCAGTTACCTCGACACCGACGACGAGGTGCTCCGCCGCTGGTTCCCGAACGTGGCCACCCCGGTGGGAGGCGTCGGGTTCACCACCGTCGCCCAAGCCGTAGCCGACTGGCATCGACGCGCAGCGGCCGTCGAGTCCGAGGCGGACGTCCCCCTGCTCGGCCTGTTCAAGGAACGCGCCGAAGGGGCGGGACACTCGTTCGGCACCACCGCCGTGCGCGGATTCGTCGACATGACCGAAGAACCCCTCGCCGTGCCCGCCGTGCGCGAGGCCGAGCCGGACCTGACGGACTCGCTGCGCCTGTTGCCGCTGCACCGCCTCTCCGACGCACACGGTCTCGACGACGAGGCGTACCGCTACGGCGGTTTCCGGGCACTGACCGACGCCGAAATCGACTCCTTCGAGATCACCCCCGGCTACCGGGCATTCGCGCGGACCATGGCGGAGGAGCGCTCCCGCCGCCCCGCCGCGTTGCGCGATGTCCTCGCCCTGCCGTCCGACATCACCTACGCGGTCACCACCGACGACTTCCACAAAGAGATGGGGCGGTTCTCGCGGTACGGCAACAACTCGATGCGCGTGCGCGGCCTGGCCGCGGCCCGCGTGGGCGAGAACGAGTTCGTGCTCCGGCTGACCGGACCGCTCGCCGACGACCACACCCGGCCCGCAGCGCTCGGCCGGTCTCTCGTCGCGCGGTTCGGCGACGCCATCGTCTCGCACCGCTGCTACGGCGACACTCTCACCGTGCACGCGGTCGGTGACGCCGCCGACTACCTGAGTCTGGTCCGTCAGGCTCCGGCGGCGGTGCGTCTCGACCAGGTGCAGCCCGCACACGAGATCACCCGCGCCCTCGCCTCGGGTGCGATGAGCCACGGCGCCTTGAACTCCAACGCGCACGAAGCTGTCGCGCACGGAACCAACATGGTCGGTGGCATGTCGAACTGCGGCGAAGGGGGCGAACATATCTCGCGCTACGGCACGATTCGCGGTTCCCGCATCAAGCAGTTCGCCTCGGGCCGCTTCGGTGTCTGGGCCGGGTACCTCGCCGATCCGATGCTCGAGGAGATCGAGATCAAGATCGCGCAGGGTGCCAAACCCGGTGAAGGAGGACAGCTTCCCGCGAAGAAGGTCACCGTCGAGATCGCGGCCGCCCGTGGTGCGACCCCGGGTGTCGAACTGATCTCGCCTCCGCCACACCACGACACGTACTCCATCGAGGACCTCGCGCAGCTCATCCACGACTGCAAGGCCGCCCGGGTGCGCGTCGTCGTCAAGCTGGTGTCCTCGGAAGGTATCGGCACGATCGCCGTCGGCGTCGCCAAAGCCGGCGCCGATGTCATCAACGTCGCGGGTAACACCGGCGGCACCGGGGCCGCCTCGGTGACGTCCCTGAAGTACGCGGGCCGGTCCGCCGAGATCGGCGTGGCCGAAGTTCATCAGGCCCTGACCGCGAACGGACTCCGGGACAAGGTCGTGCTCCGGTGTTCGGGTGCGCACCAGACGGCATCCGACGTCATCGTCTCCGCGATGCTGGGAGCCGACAGCTTCGAGTTCGGCACCACCGCACTGATGATGCTCGGCTGCGTCATGGCGAAGAACTGCAACGTCAAGTGCCCCGCCGGACTGACCACCAATCCCGAGGTCTTCGACGGCGACCCGCGCGCGATGGCGCAGTACCTGCTCAACATCGCCCACGAAACGCGGGAAGTGCTCGCCCGGCTGGGCCTGCGCTCGCTGCGCGATGCCCGCGGCCGCGCCGACCTGCTGCACCTGCTCGATCACCCCTCGAGCATCGGGCAGCTCGACCTGCGCGCCATGCTCACGGTCCTGCCCGAGGTACGCGTCGACAACCCCGTCTACCTGGAGAAGGACTACTCGCTCGACGACGCGTGGCTGGTCCGGCTGCGGGAGGCCCTGATCGAGGCACGCGAGAGCACCGTGACTCTCGGCGACGGGGTCCGCCTGACGAACAACAACAAGAGCGTCGGCGCGCAGTTGGCGATCGACATCGAGCGGATGCTCAACCACGACGATCTCGACGACCTTCCGTCCGTGCTGCGCGACGAGCGCGGACGCGGGTGGTTGCGCGACGGCACCGTCACCGTAACCACCACCGGATCGGCGGGCTTGTCGTACGGCGCGTTCTGCAACGACGGTATGCACCTCGAGCACATCGGCACCGCGAACGACGGTGTCGGCAAGGGTCAGTGCGGCGGGCAGATCGTCCTGCGCTCCCCCGGCGGCGGCTGCGATGAGCGCGGCGGCAACGTACTCATCGGCAATTTCGCCCTGTTCGGGGCGACGGGTGGCCGGTTGCTCGTCGAAGGCGAGGCAGGTGACCGTTTCGCAGTCCGCAATTCCGGCGCGACGGCCGTGGTCGAGGGTGTCGGCGATTTCGCCTGCGAGTACATGACCAACGGTGCGGTACTCAACCTCGGCGGATTCGGCAAGGGACTCGGCAACGGCATGTCCGGCGGTTTCGTCTACCAGTACGACCCGGACGGACTGCTGCCCGCCAAGGCCAGCGCCGACTCGATCCTGCTCGGGTCCATCACCGGAGACGATCCGCAGGCCGCGCTGCACAGCGCCGCGGTGCTTCGGCTGCTGCACCTGCACGTCGAGTCGACCGGATCTGTGAAAGCGCGGTTCCTGCTGGACAACTGGCAGACCGAGCAACACCACTTCGCCTACGGGATGCCGCGCGCACTGCTGCAGTACCAGGACGCCGACGAGATCCTGGCCGCCGCGTCGCGCAGGGAACTCGCCTCCGAGGTTGCGTCCGCGCTGGTGGCCCATCAGGTTCGCAAGTTCAAGGAGAGCTACCGCTCGGGTGCACCCGTCGCCGGTGGACTGACCCCGTCGGGCACCGATACCGAAACGATGTATGCGCTGCTGAACAACTACACGGTGCTCGCCGCCGCGCAGGAGATGGCGTTGCAGAAGGTTCCGGGCGCGTCGGACGTCTCGGATCCGGCGGTGCAGAAGGCTGCGCGCAATCTGCTGCTCACCGAAGATTTCTTCCTCGTCGCGAAACTCGAACGGTACGCACTCGCCGCGATCGCCGATCACTCCGATGAGCAACTGGCGGTGCTGGTCGCCGACAAGCGACTCGGCGACTACAAGCAAGCGCTCGCACTGCGCAATGTCCGTTCGGTCGACGCCCCCGGAACATACGGCTGGATTCTCCTGCAGAGCCGCAAGAATCTGGACGCGATCGGTCGTTTGCCCGGTTACGAAGAACTGTTCGCCCGCAACGCCGTGCCGAACGTCCTCGCCTCCACGATGGGAGTCCCCGCGTGACAACTCCTTTCATCCCACTCGATGCGCCCTTCACCGACGACCAGCGGTCGTGGCTCGCCGGCTTCCTCGCCGGTATGCAGACCCGGCTGTTCTCCGGCGGTCCCGCCGACGATGCCGGAACCGCCGGTGCGGCGCCCGTGCTGCATGTGCTCTACGGCTCGCAGACGGGCAATGCCGAAGCGGTGGCCGAGGACGCCGCCGCCGCGGCGCGCACGCACGGGTTCGCTCCGGTGGTGTGTGCACTCGACGATATGGATCTCGACCGGTTCGCCTCGGCCGGGCACGTCCTGATCGTCACCTCCACGTACGGCGAAGGCGAGATGCCCGACAACGCGGAGTTGTTCTGGGACGCTCTGTCCGCGGAGTCGGCCCCGCGGCTCGAGCGCATGCACTTCGCGGTCCTCGCGCTCGGCGACACCGGTTACGACGGCTTCTGCCAGGCAGGCAAACTGCTCGACACCCGTCTCGAACAACTCGGAGCGCAGCGCATCGTCCCGCGCGTCGACTGCGACGTCGATTTCGAGGATGCCGCCGCCGCGTGGATCAGCGAGACGATGCCGCTCGTCGCGGCGGTCGAGGGAATCGTGGGGCCGGGTGCGCCCGCCGCACCCGCACCGACGGCACCGGCACGTCCGAAGTCGCAGTGGACCCGCAAGAACCCCTACCCCGCGACGCTCACGACCAACCGGGTGCTGTCGGGTCCGGGTTCGGCAAAGGAGATCCGGCACTACGAGTTCGCGCTCGGCGAGTCGGGCATCGAGTACGAGGCCGGCGACGCGCTGAACGTCGTCCCCCTCAACGACACCGCGCTGGTGCAGGCGCTGCTCGACCGGTTGCGCCTCGACGGTTCCGTCGTGCCCGCCGGTTTCGGCAGCACCCTCACGCATCTGCTGACCTACGACTTCGAGATCACCGCGCCGACGGTCGACCTGCTCGAGGAAATCGAGAAGCGCACCCGCAACGAGGAATTGACGTATGTGCTGCGGCACGGCGACAAGGCGGCACTCGACGAATGGCTGTGGGGCCGCGACATACTCGACGTGCTGCTGCTCGAACCCGCACCGGAACTGTCGGCCGAGGAGTTCCTGTCGCTGTTGCGGCCGCTGCAGCACCGCGCGTACTCGATCTCGTCCAGTCCGAACGCGTGCGACGGTGCGGTACACCTGACCGTCGCGTCGGTGCGGTACGGCGACGACGACCGTGAACGCCACGGGGTGTGCTCCACCTACCTCGCGGACCGCGTCGGCGACGGCACCGTCGGCATCTTCGTCACGAGGAACAAGGCGTTCCGTGTCCCGTCCGACGACACCGCACCGATGATCATGGTCGGGCCCGGCACCGGCATCGCCCCGTTCCGCGGATTCCTCCAGGAGCGGCGTGCGCGCGGCGCGACCGGAAAGAACTGGCTGTTCTTCGGCGATCAGCGCCGCGACTGTGACTACATCTACGAGGACGAACTCGCCGAGTTCACAGCGTCGGGAGTACTCACCCGGCTCGACCTCGCGTTCTCCCGCGACCAGGCCGAGAAGATCTACGTGCAGACCCGCATGACAGAACACGGGGCAGAGTTGTTCGCGTGGCTCGAGGAAGGCGGTCACTTCTACATCTGTGGTGACGCCTCCCGCATGGCGAAGGATGTCGACGCCGCGCTCCACGCGATCGTCGCCGAGCACGGTGGGATGAGCCCGGAGCAGGCCGCCGAGTACGTCACCGCCCTCAAACGGGAGAAGCGGTACGTGCGCGACGTCTACTGACTCCTCAGCGGATCAGTGGACGGACCCGAGCAGTTCCCGGGTCGGCGGCGGTTCGGGCGTGCGGGTCGCGGCGCCGGAGCGCACGGCGGTGAAGACCACCCCGGACGCGAACAGAGCCAGCCCCGCGCCGAGCGCCACCCAGGTGGCGGCCGAGTGCCCGCCGGCATCGGCGAGTTCGCCGCCGACCCAGTTACCGATCGAGGTGCCCAAGGTGATCCCGGCGCTGAGCAACGTCATGACGAGTCCGAGTCGCCGTGCCGGCGTGTAGTCGCCCGCCACCCTGAAAATCGTCACCAGGACCGGACCGATCGGGGCGCCGATGAGGAACAGGACAACGGCCATCTGCCACGGCGCGTTCGGCAGCCACAGCAACGCCAGTGCGGGAACGAGCAGCACCGCGCACCCCAGCCACCGCACGGGGACGGTGAGTCGTCCACTCCACCGGGACACGCTCAACGCCGCTGCGCCGGAGGCAAGCCCGAGCGCGGCGTAGATCAGTCCGCCGCTGCCGGGGTGCCCGGTCTCGTCGGCGAAGACGGTCGTGATGGTGGCGAGCGACCCGAAAATCGTTCCGATACCGAGCATTGCGGTCAGCAAAATTGCCACCGGACCCCACGACACTGCGGCGGGTCCGGTGTCCGGGGCGCTGCCGCCGACCGGTCCGGACCGGTGCACGGGCGCCGCGAATCGGGCACTGGGGTGTACCGCGAACCAGGGCACGACGACGGCCGTCAGGGCGATCAGGACGTACAACGGTGCGGCAGCACCGAACGCCGCGGCGATGATGCCGACCGCCGCGGGGCCGAGGACGAATCCGAGTTCGTCCATGGTTCCCTCGTACCCCTGGGCTTCTTCCACCGCCTCGTCCGCGCCGCGCGCGGACAAACCGCGAATCCAGCGCACGCGTGTCATGGGACCGCATTGCGGAACGACGAGACCGGCGACGAACGCGGCGGCCAGCAGGGTCGGCGGTAACGCCTCGCCTGCGCCGTGGGAACTTCCGGCGGCGAGCACCGCGACGACTGCGACCACATAGACGGCGGTCGAGACGAGCAGCGTCGGCCGCTGGCCCCAGCGATCGGAGGCGATACCGGACAGCGGTGCCCCGACCGCGACTCCCACGCCGGTGACCGCCGCAGCGATGCCGGCGGCGGCGAAGTCGGACGACGAGGCGACGACATAGGTGAGAACGCCGAGCACCAGCATGGACAGCGGTAGCCGGGCCAGCGCCGAGATCGGGAAGTACGCCGACCCGACCAGATCGTGCATGACACGGAAATGCGAGGGGGCGGAACGTGAACTGCGGGACATCGATACCTTTTCGGGACTTTCTGCGTGCACAAGACTTTTCTGCGTGCACAAAACAGATGCACGGCGTCCCGACCTCCCGCCGTGCCCGACCCGAAGCAACCCGAGAATTCTACAGGAACGACCGGGTTTCTCCGAACATGCACGATCGTGCCGCTGGCGCGATATCCCGGCGCCGATTCGTCCGGCGGATGCGCGCCCGCATCCGCGTCGACCGGCGTGACGCCGTCCTCGTTGTGCGAGATGTCCGAATCATGCGTTCTCGGCGCATATTTCACGTCGGAGGGTCGGCGTAAAACATGTCCGACTGTTCAGTCGGGCAGGTAGGGTCGAATGATCTTCCACGTCGGAGGGAACTCTATGGACGTCTCGGCAATGCACATGAGCGACGGTCTGATCAACGCACCGACATCGGCTGTGTTCTTCGTGATCGCCGCGCTCGGGCTCGCGGTGGCGCTGCCCCGCGCACGACGGGAACTCGACGAACGAACCGCTCCCCTCGCCGGTCTCGTCGCCGCGTTCGTGTTCGCCCTGCAGATGATCAACTTTCCGGTGCTTCCCGGTGTCAGCGGGCACGTCCTCGGAGGTGCCCTCGCCGCGATCCTGGTGGGCCCGGCGACAGCCGCACTCTGCCTGACAGTCGTGCTCGTCGTGCAAGCACTGCTGTTCGCCGACGGCGGGCTCACCGCACTCGGAACCAACGTCACCAACATGGCGTTGCTGGGAGTCGCCGCCGGGTACGGAACGGCCGTCGCCTTGCGTCCGCTTCTGCGCCGGTCCTCGGGCGTCGCGGTCCTCGGCGTCGTATCCTTCGTGGCCGCGGTGGTCGCCACGGTGGTCGCGGCCGCGGGCTTCCTCGTCGAATACGCCGTCGGCGGCACCGCGGGTTCGATCGGGACCATCGCACCGTTCCTGATCGGCGTGCACGTCCTCATCGGCATGGGCGAAGGAGTGATCACGGCCGTGACGGTGATGGCGGTGGCACGAGCGCGCCCCGACCTGGTCTATCTCCTCCGGCCGTTGCGTCAAGGTGATCGGAGTCCGGTATGAGCCGAAAAGCCGTTCTGATCGTGCTGGGTGCGGCGGTGCTGCTCCTCGCCGGGGTGGTGTCCTCGTTCGCCGACCCGAATCCCGACGGGCTCGAAGCCGCGACCGTGCGGGGCTGCGAGGTCGCCGAGAGCGATACGAGCGAGTCCCTCGCCGGTGACTGTCCCGCGATCGGCGCCGAAGACCACGCATTGGCAACGAGCCCGCTCGCCGACTACGCCGTCGCCGAACGCGAAGGGACCACCGGCGTGGCCGGGATCGTCGGCGCGGTCGCCACGCTGGTGTTCGCAGCGGGGTTGTTCATGGTGCTGGCACGCCGCCGGAAGCCCGCCCGGAGCGACGCGCCCCTCGGGAAAACCGGGCCGTGAGCACCCCGACGATCGAGAACGGTGCGGCCACCGTCACCGCGGCAGCCCGCAGGCTCCCCACCGAGGTGAAGATCGTCGGTGCGGTCGTCTTCACGTTCGTGGTGGTCGCGACACCCCGTGAAGCGATGTGGGCGTTCGCGCTGTATTTCTCGATCGTCGCGGCGGTCTGCGTCGCTGCTCGTATCCGGCTGTCGTGGCTGTTGCCCCGGATGTCCATCGAACTGCCGTTCCTGGTTCTCGCGGTGCTGCTGCCGTTCGCGGAGTCCGGGACACGCGTGGAGTGGCTGGGGCTGTCCCTGTCGGTGCCGGGCCTGTATGCGGCGTGGGGCATCGTGGTCAAGGGCACCTTGGGTGTGCTCGCGTCCCTCATCCTCGCCGCGACCACACCGGTTCAGGATCTGCCCGGCGGTCTGACACGGTTACACGTCCCGCCGCTCATCACCACCGTGGTCCTGCTGATGCTGCGCTATGCCACGTTGCTCGCCGCCGAAGCGAAGAGCATGGATATCGCGCGGCGCTCGCGAGGCGACGATCCGCGGATGCTCCACCGCATCGGGGCGACGGCACGCGGTGTCGGGTCGTTGTTCGTGCGCGCGTACGAACGCGGCGAGCGGGTGCACTGGGCGATGCTTTCCCGGGGTTTCACCGGTGCCGTGCCCGCCACGGGATCGGCGGCGACCCGGACAGCGTGGGCATTCGGCCTGATGCCCGCGGCACTCGCCGGCGCGGTGTGCGCGGCAGCGTGGGGCGGGTTGTGAGCACGTCCCCCGCCGTCGAACTCGAGGGGGTGCAGCACGTGTATCCCGACGGCCGTCACGCACTGCGCGGTATCGACCTCGCAGTCGAGCCCGGCGAGCGGGTCGCCGTCCTCGGTCCCAACGGGTCCGGCAAAACCACCCTCATGCTGCACCTCAACGGCGTTCTGGCTCCGTCGTCCGGGACCGTACGAATCGGTGGAACGCCCGTGACGCGCCGTACGCTGCGCGGAATTCGCAGCCGCGTCGGCCTTGTGTTCCAGAACCCCGACGACCAGCTCTTCATGCCCACCGTGTCTCAGGACGTGGCGTTCGGACCGGCCAACTTCGGGGTGCCGGAACCGGAACTCGGCTCGAGGGTGCAGTCCGCGCTCGAGGCGGTGGGGATGGAGGAACACTCCGGGCGCACGACGATGCATCTCTCGGCCGGGCAGCAGCGGCGAGTCGCGCTGGCGACGGTGCTGTCCTGCCGGCCCGAGGTACTCGTGCTCGACGAGCCGTCCAACGATCTCGACCCGGTGTCCCGGAGGGAACTGGCGGAGGTGCTGCTCGGCCTGGGCACCACGATGCTGGTGGTCACCCACGACCTGCCCTACGCGGCGCAACTGTGCACCCGGGCGGTGATCCTCAACGACGGACGCCTCGCGGCGGACGGCCCGATCGAGACGATCCTGTCCGATTCCGGTCTGCTCGCGCAGAACCGCCTCGAGCTCCCGTGGGGATTCAGCCTGACGCCGCGGGCGGCACACGCGCACGACGGGGAATGACGCCGGAGACCCGCCTCAGGAACGCTCTGTGCGATGGCGGTGCGTGTGCGAATGGCCCGCCTGCTCGTGCGTGGCCCCGATGGAATGGAGAAGTTCGTGCACCGTGGTGTCCGCGAGCCGGTACCGCACCAGGCGTCCTTCCCGCTCCGCGGTGACCCAGCCACGATTTCGTAGCAAACGCAGCGCGTGGGAGACGGCGGTCCCGGTCATCTCGAGGGCCGCGGCAAGATCGGTGACGCAGATCCCCGGGGCATGGTGCAGGCACAACAGCAACCGCAGCCGGTTGACGTCGGACAACAGTTCGAAACGATCCGCCCACCGCGCGATGTCCGGCGTCCGGAGGGCGGCGGCCGCGCGGCGCACATCGTCGGAGTCGAACACCGCGTCCACCGTCATGCACCGAGTGTACGAAGCTCTGTTCTCTCACGACTGCACATCGCCCGATAGGCCGCTCCGCCAACCCGATTGACCGAGGCCAATATTCGGCCGTGAGCTGGGGAGAACCCGCTTAGACTGTGCTCAGGCCACCCGAGGAGCACGCCGATGCCCGATCGCACCGCAGCACGCAGCAGGCAGGCGCCCGTCGCCGACAGCCCCGATCGAATCCGCAATGTCGCGCTCGTCGGGTGTACCGGCACCGGGAAAACCACCCTCGCCGAGTCGCTGGCGGCCGCGACGGGTGCGGTGGGACGCGCCGGGCGGGTCGCCGAGGGCACCACGGTGTCCGACTACGAGGAGATCGAGCAGAGACATCAGCGGTCGGTGCAGTTGACGGTGCTCGCGCTCGAATGGAAGGGCATCAAGATCAATCTGATCGACACTCCGGGTCACCCCGATTTCGACGCCGAAGTCCGGGCGGGCTTGCACGCTGCCGACGCCGCGATCTTCGTCGTCTCGTCGACCGACCCGATCTCCGCCGCGACCCGCGCGTTGTGGCGCGAGTGCGACGAGGAGAAGATTCCCCGCGCGATCGTCGTGAACAAACTGGACATCGCCCGGCGCAGCTACGACGACGTCCTCTCCGAATGCCACGACGCGTTCGGCCTCGGCCCGGACACGCTGCGCGCACTGTTCTATCCCGTGTACGACGGCGACCGGCCGGTCGGCTCGATGGGATTGCTGACCGGACGCCGTTACGGCGAACCGGGCCCGTCCCCCGTGTCCGAGGACGTGCGCGAAGCGCTGGTGGAAGCCATCTCGGGGCAGGACGACACGCTCATGGAGCGGTTCATCGCGGGCGAACAACTCGACACCGCCTCGCTCGAAGAAGGGCTGACACGCGAATTCCTGTCCTGCGCACTACATCCCGCGGTTCCCGCCACAGAGTACGGGGTGGGCGCCGTCGAGTTGCTCGAGCTGATCACCACGGGTTTCCCCGATCCCACCCGGCGGTCGCGCGGTGCGCCTGCGTGCGACCCGGACGCGGATCTGGTGGCGCAGGTCGTCCGCGTCGCGGGAGATTCGTACGTCGGCCGGATCAGCCTGGTGCGCGTCTACGCCGGCACGCTCCGTCCGGATTCGACGCTTGCGCTCACCGGTGGCGACCGCGATTCGCGCGACCGTATCCCCTCGTTGTCGAGTCCCTTCGGCAAACAGCAGCGGCCCGTCGGAGAGGCCGTCGCGGGCGACCTGGTGTCGGTCGGGAAACTCGCGACCGCACAGCCCGGTGACGTGCTGCACGAGCCGGATCGGCCTGCGCACCTGGATATGTGGCCGACCCCGACACCGTTGCTGCCCGTCGCGATCGAGGCGCACACTCGCACCGACGACGACAAGTTGTCGCAGGCACTGTCACGGCTCGCGGCGGAAGATCCGGGCGTGCGCGTCGAACACAATCCCGACACCAACCAGATCGTGCTGTGGTGCACGGGTGAAGCACACGCGGAACTGGTGCTCGACCGTCTCCGCACCCGGCACGGAGTCCAGGTCGATCCGGTGGAATTTGCCGTAGCGCTCCGCGAAACCTTCGCGACGCCCGCGCCCGGACACGGGCGGCTCGTCAAGCAATCCGGTGGGCACGGCCAGTACGCGGTGGTCGACGTCGAAGTCGAGCCTTTGCCGATGGGAAGCGGGGTGGTGTTCGCCGAACGCGTGGTCGGCGGCGCGGTACCGCGGCAGTTCATCCCGTCGGTCGAGAAGGGTGTGTACGCACAGGCAGAGAAGGGGGTCGCCTCGGCCGGATGCCCCCTTGTCGACGTGCAGGTCACGCTCGTCGACGGCAAGGCTCATTCGGTGGACTCCTCCGACGCCGCATTCCAGGCCGCCGCGGGGCTCGCGTTGCGAGATGCGGCGGCGCACAGCACTGTCCGCATTCTCGAACCGGTAGCCGCGGTCCGTGTAATCGTGCCGGAGGAGTTCCTCGGCGCGGTGCTCGGCGACCTCTCCGCACGGCGCGGTCGCGTCCTCGGCACCGAATCTCCCGAACCGGGAACAGCCCTGCTGCGCGCGGAGGTTCCCGAAATCGAACTCAGCCGCTATCCCGTCGAACTGCGGGCCATCACTCAGGGCACCGCCGAGTTCGCGCGGATGTACCTTCGGCACGAGCCGATGCCGGACAACCTCGCTGCGCGGATGACCTCGTCGTCGGCGAGCTGAGTCTTCTCTCGGCGAGCACGTCGGGATCTCGTCACGAGGTCCGTTCGTGCGCCACCTCGTTCAGCCTGCCCGTAGCGACGTCGAAGACGAACCCGCGGAGTGAGGTCGGTTCGGTGACGAACGGGCTCACTTCGATCCGGCGCAGCGACTGACGCACGTCTTCCTCGGGGTCGCGGAACGCTTCCGGGGCCCACTGCGGCCGGATCCCGGTGTCCTGCTCGACGGCGCGGGTGAACTCGTCGTCGGTAAAGGTCAGCATGCCGCAGTCGGTGTGGTGGATGAGCACGATCTCCTCGGTGCCGAGGAGCCGCCGGCTGATGGCGAGCGAACGGATCACGTCGTCGGTCACCGCGCCGCCCGCATTGCGAATCACGTGTGCCTCCCCTTCCGCTATGCCCAGGGCGCGGTACACGTCGAGCCGCGCATCCATGCACGCCACGATGGCGATGTGCTTGCTCGGGGGCAGCGGCAGGGGGCCGGTGAACCCGGCCGAATACGACTTGTTGTTGTTCAGATATTCGTCGGTGACTGTCACGCGCTCATCTCCACGTCGTCGGGCACGGTCGTACCATCCTCCTCCGGTCTCACCCGCCCGGCCAGCGTGCCGATCACCCTGATCCGAATTCGGCCCGGTGTGGGATTCGCCTCGTGCCGGTTTCGTCGACGATCTGCCCGGGTATCGCAAGTGCTGTCCCGAGCACGGGCGCGGTCCCGTGCCGGGCAACTTCACGAAAGGACGGATTTCGATGGCTGAATCCGAGCGCCCGGGCACCCCTGCCGACAACGACGACCTCACCGGCGAGAAGATCTCTCGACTGGTGGACGACATGGAAGAACGCGTCGAAGCCGAGCACGAGCGGGAAGGTAAGGCCGGTAGCCCTTCGGATCGCGAGGAAACCGAGCCTGTCGAGCCCGACGACCAGGCACCCGAGTAAACCGTTTCCCCCTGCCTCCACGCCCGGATCTGCCGTCAGTCGTAGATCCGGGCGTACAGGTCGCGGATCTCCTCCGCCGTGGGCACGAGCGGATTGTTGTTCGGCGATCCCGATGCCAGGGCCTGTTCCGCCATGAGCGGTATCAGCGAGTCCCAGTCACGTCTGTCGATGCCGTAGGCACGAGGCGTGGGCACTTCGACGTCGCGGCACAGTTCCGCCAGCGCGGCGACCAGGCTGTCCGCCGCAGCGGCGTCGTGGTCGCCGGAGGTGGCGACGCCCAGCGCGCGGGCACAGTCCGCATAGCGGGATTCGGCAGCCCGCACCGAGAAGGCGGTCACCGCGGGGAACAGCATCGCGTTCGACAAACCGTGCGCGACGTGAAAATGCGCGCCGATCGGCCGGCTCATCCCGTGGACGAGGGCGACGCTCGAGTTCGAGAACGCGATCCCGGCCTGGGTGGCCGCGAGCATCATCTGCTCCCGGGCGTCTTCGTCGTTGCCGTTCACGTAGACGCGTCGCAGAACTCTTCCGATGGTCTCGATCGCAGCGAGGGCCAACGTGTCCGAAAACGGAGTGGACTTCTTGCTGACGTACGCCTCGATCGCGTGGGTGAGCGCGTCGACCCCGGTGTCGGCAGTCAGTCGCGGAGGCATCGTCAACGTCAGCCGGTAGTCGACCACCGCCGCGATCGGCAGGAACGCCGCGCCCGGGCACAGCATCTTCTCGTTGGTGACACTGTCGCTGATCACGGTGAACTGCGTTGCCTCCGAACCACTCCCGGCCGTGGTCGGAACCGCGACGACAGGTAGCGCCGGACCGTTGTTGATGCGGGGGGCCTTGTACTCGCTCATCTGCCCACCGTGGACGGCCAGCAACCCGAGCGCCTTGGCGGTGTCCATCGGGCTGCCGCCACCGAAACCGATGACGCAATCGGCGTCGTGGGCGGCGACTGCCTCGAGACCCGCAACGAGGGAGTCGGTGGTGGGATCGGGAACGGTATCGGCGAACACCGCCGTTGCGAGTCCGGCCGCGCCGAGCCGTGACACCATGCGATCCACTGCGCCGGTCCCGACCATGAACCGGTCGGTCACCACGAGCGGCCGGGACAGCCCCAGCCCGGCCACCACCTCACCGATCTCGTCGACGGCGCCTCCGCCGATCCGCATCACGCGGGGAAGAGCAATGTGTGCGGCCACGTGGATCCCTTCGTCACAATTCGGTCCGAAGGATGTCTACCCCAACGAGCGGGCCGAGTCACTCCTCGACGAGAAACTGCGCGTAGTCGATCTCGGCGTCGGGCCGGTGGCGGTCGTCGCCCGCGCCCGCCCATGCGGTGCGCAAGGCGAGGCGCACGAGGTGCTGCGACCGGTACCCGGGCCAGCCGTGCAGGATCCGCTGCCACTGCGCGGGTACTGCCGACGCACCCCACCGGGCGCCGAGCAGCCCACCGGCGATCGCCGCGGTGGTGTCGGTGTCGCGCCCGGCACGTACGGCGAGTTCGAGTGCCTGGGGAAGATGACCGGGGCCGGTCGCGTCGGCATGGCACACGGCCCACCACGCCGTCTGCAGCGCATGGACCACCCACCCGTTGTTGTCGAAGACCCGCGGGTCGGAAGCTGTGCGGGCATCGTCGAGCAAGGTCGACCAGCGCCGTGCCGCGTCTCCCGGCAGCGTTTCCAGACCGGCGTCGACGCCGTCGAACGTGCCGTGGAGGACGGCGTGCCGGATCGCGAACGACCACAGCATGCATGCCTCGACGGCCTCGGGATCGTCGTGCGTGAGACGACTGATGTCGCGGGCTGCCGCGACACATCGCTCGCCGTCGGCGAGGTAGGCAATCCCCACAGGCGCGGTCCGCATGAGCGACCCGTTGCCGCCCTTCCTGCCGGGGAGGGCGCGCGCCCGCTCGGTCATCGACGCTGCGGTCGGCTGCGCTGTACTCAGCACCGCGCAGGTCTGGTTTCCGATGTCCTTGGGCCCGGACGCATACCAGCGTGCGAACCCGGCGGCGACGGCGTCGAGTCCGTCGCCGGCACCGATGTCGGCTCCGGTGGCGGAAACCTCCGCGATCGCGAGCGCCATGGACGTGTCGTCCGTCCACTCACCGGGAGCGAACGGACCGAGTCCCCCACCGATCATGCGGATCGCTGTCTCCGGAGTGGGATAGGTGAATTCGTAGCCCGCGCCGAGTGCGTCACCCGCTGCGGTGGCGAGCAGGACCCCTGCCGCCCGGTCGTTCTGTGCTGTCGTCAGCCTCATACCGTCTCCCCTTCGATCAATTCTGCGCAAATATTAGCGCACATTTGATTGAATGGGGAGATGCAGGCCTGGACCGATCCTCGGGGCAAGTCCCTCACCGACTATCCGCGCCCGTCCGTGGCGGTGGACGTCGCGGTACTCACCGTCGACGAAACGCTGAAAGTACTGGTCATCGAGCGACCCGACGGCACATCGGCACTTCCCGGGACGTTTCTCCGTCCCGGAGAACGGCTCGCCGACGCGGCTCGCCGGGCTCTGCGCGACAAGGCCTCGCTCTCGGGGATCGAGTTCCACCAGCTCGCGATGCTCGACGACCCAGGACGCGACGATCGAGGGTGGGTGCTGTCGATGGCGCACGGAGCGGCCGTTCCCGTCGCCGAGATCCCAGCCGAAGCCCAGCTCACCCCCGTCACCGGCATCGCCGATCTCGCATTCGACCACGCCACCATCGTGGAACTGGCCGTCGACGACCTGCGAGCCCGTTACTCGGCCGCCGTGGACCCGGCCCGATTTCTCGGCGACGAGTTCACCGTGCTGGATCTGCGCCGTCTCTACGAAATCGTCTTCGACCGCCGCTACCCCAAGGACACGTTCCGGCGGCATCTGCTGCACGGGCTCGAACCCACCGGCGAACTCCGCCGCGAAGGCACCGGCCGCCCTGCCGAAATCTACCGGCGACGCGACGTCGCGCTGCCACCCGCCACCACCGCATTCCTGCTGCAGTGACATTTCCGGTGTGGTGAGATTTCCGGTGCGGTGACATTCCCGGTGCGGTGACGTGCGCGTGTCAGGACACCAATGCCCTCGCGATCGCCGCGCCGAGAGCGACATTGCCCTGGTACGCAGCGATATTCGTCTCGAGCGTACGGCCGTCCGTCGCGCGATGCATGTGCTCGAGCAGGAACGGAGTGAGACTCTTGCCGCGAAGCCCCGAAACCGCTGCCTCACGCTCCGCCTCGACGAGGACCCGGTCGTGCAACTCCGGGTCCACCTGAGCCGACGCGTCCACAGGATTGCCCACCACCACCGCCGAACGGAGCCCGAGAGCGTTGCGGGCGCGGGCGAGCGCTGCCGCGTCTTCGGGTGAAGTGATGTCGTCGACGACGCAGCCGCTGTCCCGCACGTAGAACCCGGGGAAGCGGACGGTGCGGTACCCGGCGACCACCACCCCGAGTGTTTCGAAACGTTCGAGCGTGGCGTGGACATCGAGGACCGATTTGACACCGGCGCTCACAACGAGAATCGGAATCGACGCCAGCGCAACGATATCCGCGCTTTCGTCGAAGGTGGTGGCGGCGCCTCGATGTACGCCGCCGAGACCGCCGGTGGCGAATACCCCGATCCCGGCGTGGTGCGCGAGAAACGCGGTCGCGGCGACCGTCGTGCCGCCGTGTGTCCGCTTGAGCGCGGCCATCGGCAGGTCGCGTATCCCGACCTTGACCACCTCGCTCTCGGCGTCTCCGAGTGTGACGATCTGCTCCTCGGAGAGGCCGACCGTGGGGACCCCGTCGACGACGCCCACGGTTGCCGGGACAGCACCCGCGTCACGCAACTGCTGCTCGGCGGCCAGAGCGACCGCCACGTTTCGGGGCCGGGTCAGGCCGTGCGTGAAGATGGTCGATTCGAGCGCGACTACGGGGCGACGTTCGGCCAGCGCCTCACGCACGGGTCCGGACACCACGATCGGTTCGCTCATACGCCCGAGACTAACGGCCGGGCCGCGCGCCGGCCGTGTCCTGCACTCTCACACGGCGTGGGGACGACGGCGCCCCAGGCGCGCGAGCACTCGAGTCGACCGGTCGGCGCCCTCCGGTGCCTCGACACCCGGTGCGCACACCCCGTCCATGTAGAGCGAGTCGCCGAAACTGTCCGCTCCGGCCTCGATCCGCTCGAGTTCGGCGTCGTTGAACGTCTCCTCGAGGCCTGCGCTGGTGGCGAGGTCCCATCGATGCACGATCATGTCCCAGACGTAGAACTGGTCGAAGGTAGCTCCGATGGTCGTGGGTCCGAAGTACCCGTCATAGGGCGTGTTCACGAGGGCGTCGTCCGCGACGATGTCCGCCACCTGGGCGTTGTGCTTCTGCCATGCGCCGGCCGGGTCGTCGAGGGAGGGCCGATCACCGAGGTCGAGGTCGCGGCCGGTGAAGAATTCGCGTTGGGTATCGATGATATGACTCAGGACGTCGCGCGCGGTCCACCCCTCGCACGGTGACGGACGGTCCCAGTCCTCGGCCTTCAACGCGCCCACGACCGCGCCGAGTCGCTGTTCTGCTTCGCTGTGTCGGATCGCTGTTGTATTCATGGGTGCGACGCTATCGATCGCCCAGTGCGAGGTATTGATGAAATCCGACACCGGGGACTCCGGAAAGCCAGACGACGGCGAGCCGATCGAGCGCGCACACTTGAGACACCCGAACGACACAACGCACACCATCTTCCGATACCCGGCATCCCCCGATCTGGGCGACGTGGTCCGGCGCTACTGGATTCCCGTGTGGCGGGTCCCTCCGGGTCGGGAGGCTCCGCAGCACGTGCTGCGGTATCCCGTATGCCTGGTCGTGATCACCGAGGACTACGCCCGCTTCTACGGTGTCGAGTCCGGTTTGTCGACCACCGTTCTGACAGGTGAGGGCTGGGCCGCCGGTGTCATGCTCGCCCCCGCGGCGGGTGCCCTCGTGGCCGGTGGGCCACTCGCGTCGTTCACCGACCGGATCGTGGAGGTGCCGGAGGTCCTCGGCGACGCGGGCGTCCGTGTCGTCGATCGGGTGCGCGAGATGATGCGCCGCGATCCGCGGTCCCCCGAGGCTCACCACGCGGTGATGGGCGTCTACGACGAGGTCTTCCGGCGCTACCTGCCGGTCGACGACGAGGGCCGCCTCGTCAACCGTGTCGTGGCGTTCGTGGAGGACAACCCGGACGTGTTGCGCGTAGAACAGGTACGCAACGAATTCGGTCTCTCCGAGCGCGCGCTGCAGCGACTCGTCCACCGGCGCATCGGACTTACCCCGAAATGGCTGATCCAGCGGCGGCGCCTCCAGGAGGCCGCGGGCCGCCTGCGCGAGAAGTCCGGTTCGCTGTCCGAGGTCGCCGCCGTCCTCGGGTACGCCGACCAACCGCATTTCGTGCGCGACTTCAAGAACGCCGTGGGCGTGACGCCCGGCGCGTTCGCCGATCTTTACTCCGGACCGTCCTCCCGGGCATGACGGAGCCCGCGCCTCGCAGCGCGATCGTCCCTGCCGCGCTCCACTCCCTGACAACATGCGGTTCCGTTCGCGCCGAGCCACATCTGGCTTCTCGCCCGGTAGTCGCGTAGAGAAGTCCTCATGGATCCGCACCGCACCGACGAGTTCGCGCTGCTTTTCGAGAACGCCGCGGAGTTGGGCCTCGAACTCCCCGTACCGCCGACCGTGCGGCGGGTGCGCGCCGAACACGACGGCGGGCACACCAGCGCACTGCTGTGGGGCGACGTCTCTCCCCGCCTCGTGCTCCTGCACGGCGGAGCCCAGAACGCACACACCTGGGACTCGGTGGTCCTCGCACTCGGGGTGCCCGCGCTCGCCGTCGACCTCCCCGGTCACGGCCACTCCTCCTGGCGCGACGACGGCGACTACTCGCCGTGGCCGAACGCCGAAGCGGTGGCGCACGCCGTCCGCCGCTGGGCGCCTCGTGCGGAGGCCGTGGTCGGCATGTCGCTCGGGGGCTTGACCGCCCTCCGGCTCGGCTCCCTCGCACCGGAACTCGTGCGCCGCACCGTCCTCGTCGACGTCACCCCGGCATCGTTCCGGCGGCACCAGGGCATGGCCGAAAATCAACGCGGAACCGTCGCTCTCGCGGCGGGACCGGCCGTCTTCGACACGTTCGACGAGATCGTCGCCCTCACCGCCGCGGCGGCACCGCACCGATCACCGTCGTCGATCCGGCGCGGCGTCGTCCACAACACGCGGCAGCGCAGCGACGGACGATGGGAGTGGCGTTACGACCGGATGCGCACCATGCGCGACTTCACCCCGCTGTGGGACGACCTCGCCGCACTAGACGGACCCGTCTCGCTGGTGCGCGGTGGCGCTTCGGCCTACGTCACCGATTACATGCGCAAGCCCGAAGAGGACGTCGACGAGGCGCGTCGACGCGTCCCCGGGCTGGATGTGCACGTGGTACCGGGCTCCGGGCATTCCGTACAGAGCGACGCGCCCCGGGAACTCGCCGGCATCCTGCGGGACATTCTCTGACCGTTCAGCCGAACGCGACCACATCGAGCCATGAATCCAGCAGCGCGGCATCGCCGAACACCTCGACCTCGGCGTCGGCGACTGCTCGTCGGCGATAAAGCACCAGCATCAACTCGACCAACGGTCCCCGCACCGCCACCGCACTCTTCTCGTGCGCACGGCGCCAGACGAACTCGTCGCCGGTGAGGTCCACGACCCACTCCGCATGCGAATCGGTCGCGTGGAAATGGAGAGTGCTATCGGGTCCGTGCAGCGCGTGCCGGCGGTCGCTCATCCTCGGCCACGTCACCACAGCAAGATCGAGCCACTCGTCGACGGCGTCGAGTGCGACATCGTGGCTGAGATCGAACCCCTCGCCCAGCGCCAGCACGGCATCGGCACGGTGCACTGCAGTCTCCTGGGTGAAGCGTCGCGCATAGAACTGCGGGGTCTGCGGGCCGACCGGCATCGGGGTCCAGACCGCCCGCTCGGGACCGGCCTCGCGCAGGGACGATTCCAGATCGAGTGCGCCCGCAAGCAACCACGGCACCAGCTGATCAGGATCTTCGTCGACGTACGAGGACAGCTCACGCATCGCCGAGTCGTCCGGTGGCGTCGTCGCTCCGGTACGCACTGCCTCGGCAGCCCAGCGGTGGCCGTATCCCACATGCCGCACCAGCTGTCCCACATTCCAGCCCGGACACGTCGGCACCGGGGTATTCATGTCCCGTCCCGGCAGCACCGAGCACAGTAACTCGGTCTGTGCGGTGATCTCCCCGCAGTACCTGGTGTAATCCAGCATCTCGATCCTCTCGTCCGTGGCCCGTGCACGTACCGGTCCGAGACTCTCACGGTCCGAGTCGATCAGGTTCTCACCCAGCTCACGGCTCGGTGTTTGTCGCCTGGAGTCGCCCTGCCCAGTCGAACTCCGAATCAAGAAACGCTTCGCCCCCGGAAGCGAACGCGTCGCGCAGGTCTGTGAGGGTGGTGATGAACTGGTCGATGCGCTCGCGGGCGGACGCGGGGGTTCCGGCGGCCTTGCGTGCGTAACCGGCGGCGAGTTGCCTGGCGGATTCGAGGTCGCCGAAGGCCGTGCGTTTCGACGAGTCTCTCCGCTATTTTCCGTGACGCGTTCAGTTCGTCGAGCATGGTGTTGCAGATGCCGACGAGTTCGTCGATCACGTGTGGTTCAAGACGGATGAAATCGGTCATTTGGACCTCGCATTGTCGAAAGTGAACACACGACGTCTTCACTCGCTGATGAGGGGTTCGACAGCCGCTGCCAAGTCCTGGAGGCCGGCACACCACTCTTCGGGCGACGAACCCCTCGTATGGTCAGGGTTGTAAAGCCGATTGAAGATCACGATCCCGTAGGCGGTTTCCACAACGACCGCGCACGTGTTTCGCGCGGCGACATCGACCTGCAGGAGAGCACGCCTGCCGTTCACATCGATCGAAGTGGAGATATCGCCGTCCTTCTGCATTTCCTCCTGCAGAGTGACATTCCCGGACAAGATGTTGAGGCCGTACGGCCGCATTGTTCCCGGAACGCTGACGACACCGTCGTAGCTGCAGACGAGGAATGTATAACTACCCATCGGATAGTCGGCGATGTCCTTGCTTCGCGGGTCATATCCCACCTCGATCAACAGATCGTCCGGGATGTCCAGGCATGGATCGAACGTGATCTGCGGACGGCCCGAATCATCCACCACGCGCGGTGTGCGCGTCGTCGACATCGCGCTTTCGGTGGCAACGGATTCCGACTCGCCGGTCGCGGCCGATCCTGACCCGCACGATGCTGCCGACACCACGATCGCGACACACGCCACCGCTTTTGCGACAGTCCCCCACCCGTTCACGCGACCCCCCGATGCGCTGAAGTGCCGCAGACGCTAGCACAGTGCATCCGTGACACCGAGCGACATCACCCAGGTTGAAACGGAGCGGCAGACACCGGGCATCCCGCATGATTACGCTGGCAGGTAACGATTTCCGCCCCGCGCGAAGCTGCCAGCGCGGCAAGATGTGTTCACAGGACCTACCGCGATCAGGAAGGACCCACATGAGCCGAGAGTCGGAGGTGCCGCTCGAGGCACTGTTCGGATCCAGCGGTATCGCGGCGCTCGCCACCCTGAAACACGACGGGCGGCCACAGCTCTCGAACATCGTGTACTCCTACGACCTCCTCGCGCGGACGTTCTCGGTCTCGATCACCGACACGCGTGCGAAGACCCGCAACATGCGGCGGGACCCGCGCGTGAGTGTGTTCGTCGACACTCGGGATGGCTGGTCATACGCCGTAGCCGAAGGACACGCCGAATTGTCCGATGTGGCAGCGGATCCCCACGACACCACCGTCGATGAGCTCGTCGCGCTGTACCGGGCGGTGCAGGGCGATCACCCCGATTGGGACGAGTTCCGGGATGCCATGGTCGCGGAGGGACGTCTGCTGTTGCGGGTGCGGGTCGAACGGTTCTACGGCATCGCCCGCTGACGACGCTCCTCAGTGCCGTGCCGGGCCACGGGCTTTCGCGGCGCGGGCCGCATCCGCGAATGCCTGCATGGTCGGGAATTCGAGATCGTAGGTGTATTCGCCGGTGGGTGCCGGTGTCGCACCCCACCCCGGGCGGTCGTGGCGCCGGTTGATCCATACCGAGCGCAATCCTCGCCGGGCGGCGGGGACATGGTCGTGGAACAGCGACTGCGCCACGTGCAGGAGGCGCTCGCGCGGAATCCCGAATTCGGTGAGGGCGTCGTCGAGCGCCTCGAAGTGGTCGAGAGCAGGTTTGTACGCCTGCACGTCCTCGGCGGTGATGATCTTGTCGAACTCGACGCCGAGGCGCGCGTTGCTACCGGCGAAGCCGTCACGATGGACATTGGACACGATGATCAGGGTGTAGTCCTCGGCCAGTGCCGCGAGGGCCTCGGCAGAGTCCGGGAACGCCGGCCAGTCCGGAACGGATGCGCCGAGCCGCGCCGCCCACTCGTCGGAGACTTCCGCGCCGAGTGCCGCGCCGGTGCGCCGAAATGCCTCGGCGAGGATCGCGGGGTACAACGCGTCGGGAGTGTCGCGCTCGGCCTGCGCCTCATTCTCGGCGTACGCGAGAAGCAATTCCTCGTCGGACAGTTCCAGTCCGGCGTCCTGTGCCCACGGGGCGAGGACGGCGGCGATGCCCGTCTCCCAGTCGATCAATGTGCCGTAGCAATCGAAACTCAACGCGTCGACATCGGACAGATCCACGGCAGCTCTCCCGTCATGCATGTCGCCGAAGTGTAGGACCAGATGCCGTCCGCTTCACTCCCGGGCAGCCGCGACCGGTTGCCTCAGGATGGTGCGCAGCTTTTCCGGCGCGGTCCTGCGGAAGTCGCTCAGGTAGATCTCGTGGTGCTTGCCGACCATGCGCAGCCCGTTGCCCGGGACGAACTCGTCGTGCAGTTCCGCGAGGACGTCCGCTTCGTCGTCGAACGATCCGACGTGGAGCGTCTGCACACACCGCCCCTCCACGAGGGGTTCGAGGCGGACGTCGCCGCGTCGCACCGGCGTGCTCGTCGCGGCAACCCGGTCGAGGGCGGCGGCGACCAGGTCGCGTTCGATCCATTCCGGAACCATGACCATCAACGTCCAGTTCCAGTGGGATTTGTCGCGTGCAGAGGTGAACGACGCCATGTCCTCCGACCACCACAGCCCCTCCAGCGGCGGGACGACATAGTCACGGCCGAGCTCACGCTTGCTCGCGAATTTCAGCGTGAACGCCACGGGGTAGAGCGACTTGATCGCGTCCGCGAAGGCAGGTGAGGTGTTCGGGTCGCCGACACCATCGATCATGAGGTACCACATGTCCGGCACGTCCACGATGCGGAATTCACCGCGCGTCGCGCGGTAGGCGTCGAGCGTCTTCTTGAAGTCGATCTTCTCGGCCATACGAACCCGGACTCACCCTGCGAGCCACTACCTTTCACGCCGTGAATGTACTCGAGACATTAGCGGACCGCCGGCCCGTGCCACCGACGATCCGCGCAACGCACCGGTCGGAATCGAAGCCCTCCTCGTAACCACGAAGATCCGATTCGTCCGTTAGAGCGCGACTTCTTCGGGTACGCAACCGTCGACCCGGGCGGTGATCCACTTCCCGGAAACGACGAGAGGAGAACTCTTCATGAGCACCGCAGCGAGCATGCTCGGCACCTACCCGCACGACATGGGCGCGATCGACCACGAGAAACTGGCTGCGTGCATCGAGGCGTGCGTCGAATGCGCGCAGACCTGTACGGCATGTGCCGATGCGTGTCTGGCCGAGGAATCGGTCGCAGAACTGACCCAGTGCATTCGCACCGATCTCGACTGCGCCGACCTCTGCGAAGCCACCGGCCGGGTGCTGTCCCGGCAGACCGGCAACAACGCCTCGGTGACTCGAGCGGTCCTCGAAGCCTGTGCTGCCGCGTGCAAGGCGTGTGGGGACGAATGCGCTCGGCACAGCTCGCACCACGAGCACTGCAGGATCTGCGCCGACGCGTGCCGACGCTGTGAACAGGCGTGCCGGGCCTTGCTCGCGGCCCTCGGGTGATCGAGGCACCGACGCTCCGACGCCGGTCGGCCGGTTCCCCGGCACCGACCGGGTCAAACTTTCCCGCGTGGCTCGCCATGGCGAAGGAGGCGCTCACCCGCCCGGCCGAGTCGTCTCGTAGCCGATCGGTAACCTTGACCGGATGAGTGTTGCGGATTCTCCATCAGCGCCCACCGACGGACTCGCCGGATGGGCGCTCGACCTGATGGATCGGCTGGGCGGTGTCGGGGCCGGTCTCGCGATCGCTCTCGAGAACTTTTTTCCTCCGCTTCCCAGCGAGGTCATCCTTCCCCTTGCCGGGTTCGCTGCGAGTCTCGGCAGCTTCACGTTGTTCGGGGCGCTGTTCTGGACGACCCTCGGCTCGGTGCTCGGGGCGCTCGGGTTGTACTCGCTGGGACGGTGGGTCGGTGAGGACCGCCTGCGGAAAGTGATGGACAAACTTCCCCTCGTCGACGTGGAGGACCTCGACCGCACGGCGGAGTGGTTCCGCAAGCACGGGCGCAAGGCCGTGTTCTTCGGCCGCATGGTTCCCGTCTTCCGGAGCCTCATCTCGATTCCCGCTGGTGTAACGCGAATGCCGCTGTGGCAGTTCACCGCCTACACCACCGCGGGCAGTCTGGTGTGGAACACGATCTTCGTGTTCGCGGGTTATCAGCTCGGGGAGAACTGGCAGAAGGTCGAGCCGTACGCGGAGATCCTCCAGTACGTTGTCCTCGCGGTGGTCGTCGTGGTCGTCGGCTACGGGGTGCAGCGCCGGGTCCGCTCGCGGCGCGCCCAGAAGACCAGCGCCTGACCCACGGGAGGTCCCGATGTTCGGACGCAACGCCCACACGTGGTCCCTCATCCGCGCCGAACGTGCCGCACTCGCGGCCGACCTGACCGAGATCGACGACACGCAGTGGGCAACGCAGTCGCTGTGTGATCGGTGGACCGTCGAAGAAACTCTCGCGCATCTCACCGCAGTCGCGAGCATCGGGCCGATGCGCTGGTACCGAAGCGTGCTGGGTGCACGGTTCGACTTCGACCGCCACAACGCTCGCCGGATGGCCGAGCACAAAGGTGCCACGCCCGCGGAGACGCTCGGCCGCTTCGACAACGTCGTTGCTGCGACGGCCGCGCCACCCGGACCGGCGGCGGCGTGGCTCGGTGAGGTGATCGTCCACTCCCAGGACATCCGGCATCCGCTGGGTCTGCCCTACACACCCTCACCCGAGGTGGTCCGCCCGGTGGCCGAGTTCTACGCGCGACGCAACTTCGCGGTCGACAGCCGGAGCACCGTGGACGGTCTGCGGGTCGAGGCCTCGGACAGCACGTTCGCTGCCGGTTCCGGTCCGGCGGTCACCGGGACGACTCTCGCCCTGACCATGGTCATGGCCGGTCGCCCTGCCTACTGCGACCACCTCGACGGCCCCGGTGTCCCGACCCTCCTGACTCGCCTGTCCGCCCAGGCGAACTGACGTCGCTCAGCCCCAGACCACGATCGCCGCGCACGCCGCGCCCACGATCAGGACGGTCACCGCGTCCCCCGCGCCGAGGCGGGGCCGGGTCCGGACGACGGGACGCGGGCCCCGCACCGACAAGGCGTCGCCGAGGTCGCGCACCTGCCGCATGGACACCGACGCCACCGCGCCCACCGTGTCGATCAGTTCGGGCCACCACCCCCTGGGATTGCGGATGCCGGGCCGTCCGCGCAACCGGCGTGCAGCGAAGAGCATGCGCATCTCGCCGCGGATCGTCGGCAACATTCGCAGCGCGAGCGCGCACACCGTCACCCACTCGTCGACGGGAAGCCGCAGCAACCGCAACGGTGCCAAGAGGACAGGCAGGGCGTCGACCAGTTGCGACAGACTCGTCGTCCAGCCGACCAGCGACGCCAGCACCAGCAGGCACACCCCCAGCAGCAACGCCCGCACGTAGCTCGTCAGTCCGCCACCGGCAACGTTGAGCGCGGCACCGAAGGCCAGGAAAGCGAACACCCACCACGGAATCGTGGGGACCACTCCTCGCGGAATACGGGCCACCAGCAGGCCGGTCAGGAGAACCGCCGCAATGATCCCGAGCGCCGTCCAGGAGGGGATGAAACTCACGACGACCGACAGCGCGACGGCCGCCAGGATCTTCGTGCCCGCCCAGACTCGGTGAAGTGCGGTGACACGCGGTACGGGCCGCAACAGGATCAGCGGCCGGCGCTGATCTTTCGTGCCACGTTCTTTCATGTCGTCACCACACCGATCTGGTCCACGATCCGTCCCGCCTCGAGCACCACGGTGCGTGAACACACCTCTTCCATTCCGTGCAGGTCGTGGGAGATGACCACGATCGTGACGTGGTCGACCGCTCGCAGGTGAGCGAGGATCGACACCAGTTCGCGGCGTCCGGGCACGTCCAGGCCCGCCAGGGGCTCGTCGAGTATCAGGACGCGGGGAGTGCGCGCGAGCTGAGCCGCGAGTGCGACCCGCCGCATCTCACCACCGCTGAGCCGGTCGATCGGGCGGTCCACGAGATCGGGTCCGAGCCCGACCCGGTGCAGCACCGCCGCAACGTAGTGCCGGTCGGTGTGGGGCAGGCCCGCCACCTCCGAAATCTCCTTCGCGACCGTCGGACGCTGAAGCTGCAACCGGGCCTGCTGGAAGACGAACCCGACGTCGCCGCGCAGGTCCGCCGTGGGAGTGTCCTGCAGGAGACAAGATCCGCGTGTGGGCCGGTACAGCCCCGCCATGATCCACGCGAGTGTGGATTTGCCCGAGCCGTTCGCACCCACCACCAGCACGCCCTCCCCACGGCACACGGTAAGAGTCACGTCGCCCAGCGCGGTGTGTGCCCACGGTGTGCGGTCCGCGTAGGTGTAGGTGACGTCGCGGAGTTCGAGGACGGGTTGCGGGAACGTCGGCGCGGCGGCGACCACCGTCGCGGGACGCGGTTCCGCGGCGGGTGCCGCTACGATCCGTCCTCCCGCAAGATGCACGACGCGATCGGCCGCAGCCGCCTCGTCGTCGAGATGCGTCACGAGCACGACGGTGGTGCCTTCTCTGGCAACCTCGGCCAGCAGGTCGATCAGCGCCGACCGGCTGGCGGCGTCGACCATCGCGGTGATCTCGTCGGCGATGAGGAGCGACGGGCGGCGGGCGAGCGCACCGGCCAGGGCGAGTCGCTGAAGCTGACCACCCGAGAGGTCTTCGGTGGGCCGGTCCTCCATGCTGGCGAGACCCACCCTCGCGAGCACCGCCTCGGCGTCGACGTCGTCGATTCCCCAGCGCAGGTCTTCCTCGACCGTGCGGCCGAGCACTTGGCTTTCGGGATGCTGGAACACCGTCACGGTGCCACCGGGCTGCCCGAGGCCGACGGGGCCGGGCCGGTCGACGAGCCCGGCGGTGGGCTCGAGACCGGCGAGGATGCGCGCGAGTGTCGATTTCCCGGACCCGTTCCTGCCTACCACCGCCACGAACTCGCCCGGACCGATCGTGAGGTCGATGTCGGACAGCGCGTCGACGCTCGCACCGGGATAGCGGTAGGTGACGAGGCGCAGCGCCACCGGGAGAGGGTTCGGCTCACCGGAGCGGGCGCCGGACGGCCACTCGGCCGACTGTGTACTCCACGTGCTGCGCATCGACACGAGCCGGAAGATCCCGAAGCACAGCAGAGCGGTGCCGACGATGCCGACCACCACGGCGCTGCCGATCCACACCCACCACAAACGCACCATCAGGTCGATGGTCTGCTCGAAGGTGCGGACGAAGTCGTCGCCGGCTCCCGCGGCTTCGAACGCCCGGACCGTTCCCCGCATCGACGACGCGAGCGCATCGAGCAGCAACACTCTGGTTTGCTCGAACAGAAGCAGCAGACCGATCACCCCGGCGGCAAGCAGCAGACCGATCGGCACGGCGCCCGCGAAGATGACGAACACCGCCGACTTGCCCCACCTTCGGTCGGCGAATCCGACGAGCGCCCCCACCGCTGCGAGGACGAACACGGTGGCCACCGCGAACGGTCCCGCCGCGATGAGGGCCACGACACCCGACGCGACAGTGGCCGCGACCACGGATCGCACCCGTCCGGCAGCTGCGAGAAATGCGATCGGCAATGCCACGAGCACCTGCGCCACCCCGACCGGAACGAATCCGGTGATCACGGTCAGCACCGCGGTCAGTGATCCGAACACCGCCGCAGCGGCTGCTTCGGCCGGTCGAAGGGGTCCCCTGGTCCGGGGAGCGGTTTGCGCGTGCACCGGTCCCAGTGTGCCAGCGCAGGTCACTCGTGCGAACGATGACTTCCCGCGCCCGCACGAGTCGGTACGTGCACGGACGCAGAGAGTCCGTACGGGCCCCATCGACGGAAGGACCCACTCATGCCCGCGACCGCACACCCGCTCGTCGAGGCCGAACGACGCGATCTCGTCTCCGTGCTCGAAGAACTCACCGAGGAACAGTGGAGCGCCCCGTCCCTGTGCCGCGGATGGAGAGTCCGAGAGGTGGTCGCGCACACGACGATGCCGTACCGATACGGCATACCGCGGCTCCTGCTCGCCATGCTCAAGGCACTCGGGGACTTCGATCGTGCCGCCGACGCGTGCGCCCGCGCGGACGCGCGAGCGATGACCGATACCGAACTGCTCGAATGCCTGCGCAGCAATGTGGCGCATCCCTGGCAGCCACCGCGCAGCGACTCCTCCGCCGCGCTGTGGCACGAAGTGATCCACGGACTCGACATCACCGTCGCCCTCGGAGCCGACCGGCGGGTGCCGGACGAGCGGATCGCGATGCTGCTCGGGTCGGTCTCACCGGAGAGTGTCCGCTACTTCGGAGCCGACCTGGACGGCATCCGCCTGTGCGCCGACGATCACGACTGGGAGTACGGATCGGGGGACACCGTCAGCGGCGACGCGCAGCACCTGCTGCTCGTGCTCACGGGTCGCTCTCTTCCCCCTGGACTCCTGAAAGGCGCACCCGCCGAACGGTTCACCGCTCCGGTCTAACGCGGAGGGGTCATTTCGACCCGGACGCCCACCAGACGCACCTCGCGTTCGTGATCGAACCGATCGAGCAGAGCGACGGCCGCGTCCCCGATCCGGTCGGCGTCGAACGTCGGTCCGGGAAGCGGCGCGCTCGCCGTGTGCGTGATGAAGGGTGCGTACCGGATCTTCAGGCCGACACGGACGCCCTCCCTGTTCTCGGCACGAATATCGTCCGTCGCCTGGGCAGCGAGCCGCCGTACGTGCTGCGCGAGTTCGTCCCAATCGGCGACATTGTGCTGGAACGTGGTCTCTCGACTGTGCGACCTGGCCACCCATGGCTCCCCCGTGACCGTCGCGGTGGCCGCCCCGCGACCGAGACCGACCAGCCACGGACCGATCTTCGGCCCGAAATTTTGCGCCATGACATCGACCGGGGCTTCAGCGAGTTCACGGACCGTGTGAATGCCGTGCGCGGCGAGTTTCTTCGCGGTGCGAGAACCGATACCCCACAGTGCTGCGGGGTCGCGCTCCCCCATCACCGCGAACCAGTTGTCGCGGGTGAGGCGGAAGACTCCGCGCGGCTTCCCGAACCCGGTGGCGATCTTGGCGCGGAGGATGTTGTCCCCGATGCCGACCGAGCAGTGCAGCCCGGTCGCATCCAGAACGCCGGCTTGGACGCTGCGCGCGAACGACTCCGGGTCGTCGGTCTCGACGCCGAGGAACGCCTCGTCCCACCCCAGCACATCCACGACGGCGTCGAAGCTGCGCAGGGTGCTCATCACCACGTCCGAGACCTCGTTGTACGCGTCCTTGTCGACCGGGAGAAAGATCGCATCCGGGATCTTCTTCGCCGCGACGCGCAGCGGCATCCCGGATCCCACCCCGTGTTCACGCGCCTCGTACGACGCGGTGGATACGACACCCCGCTCCGTCGGATCGCCGCGGCCACCGACCACCACCGGCTTTCCCGCCAGTTCGGGCCGGCGCAGGACCTCGACGGCAGCGATGAACTGGTCGAGGTCGACGTGGAGCACCCACGCCGTCACGATGCCCGGCCGTCCTGGGTCGTCGAACCGCACGTCACCGGATCACGGTATGTCCCGGCGCCGTCCCAGCAGGAAGGTTTCGGGACAAAGCCGGAAGCCGCTGTCGTCGCGGTCTCACGCCGGATGTAACGAAGAACACATTCGGCGCGACATCCCTACCGAAGCTAAGCGGAACAAAGAAGGGCTCATCGTGGCACACGACCGGCTGCTGTTCATCGGCCATCCCGACGCCGGAGAAGTCGCGCAATGGAGTGCACTGCGCGATCTTGCTCCTCAGCGGGGACTGGTCCCCACCCGCAAGTTCGAACCCGGCGAGGTCGTCTGGGCGGTAGCGCCCGGTGGTGTCCTCGACAGCACGGCTTCGGGCACGCCGTCACGGATCGTCGATGCGTTGCGTGCCGCCCACATCCCCTGCACGAATGCACTGGACGCGATCCGTCACGTGTACTGACCAAAACGCTCGTCCGCGGCTCCGCCCACCTCCCCGGACGGCGTGGCCGCCGACAGCGGAGTGCCGAACTTCATCCGCAGCCCGAGCGCCTGATCGATCACCCGCTCCCCCAGCCGCACGCGTTCCTCGAGAGTTCCGGTGAGCAGCACCCAGGACCGGCCGGTCGCCGTGAGCATGTCGACGAACCACTCCGTCATCTCCGCCCGGATGTGTTCCCCGTCGCGTATCCCGTCCTGCACGAACGGGACTCCCACGTGATCGGTGACGAGGTAGAGGGCATCCCGGCCGGGAACCTCCGTCCACGCGCGCCGGCTCTCCGGGCCCAGGTACCGCCGCTCCCAGACGGTGGTCGCGACCGCGTCGGTGTCGCACACGAGCACCGGTGATCCGGTCCGTGCCGCCTCCTCCTCGAGGCGGGTCTGCTCCGCGGCGATGTACGCGAAGTCGTCGCCGGTCCAGGTGAGGTCGTCCATCGACGCGGCTGGATCAAGATCTTGCATTCGGGCGAGTTTGTCCAGGGTGGCCTGTCGCCCGTACTCCGGCACCCACCGAGTCCGCTCCCACACCCCGCCGCGGGCGCGGTAGCGCTCCGCCAACGCGCGGCTCACCGTCGTCGTGCCGGTGGATTCGGCCCCGAGAACCACGATGCGCGTCGTCAGACCCGCGCGGGCAGGCGAGTCGAGGTGGTCCCAGCATCCCGCGAGATCGGCGCGACACGCCGTTCCGGATACCGGATACGCGATGCGATCGACGTCGACGCAGACGTGGGTCGCCGAAAAGCGTTGCGCCAGTTCGTCACCGTATTTCTCGCTGGACACCACCGCGTCGACCGGGATGCCGGTGACCGTCCGCACCGCGGCGCGCATGCAGGCGACCTGCGCCGCCCACACAGCGTCCGAGCCGAAGTCCATCGGGGCGTCGCACACGATTCCGGTGACGGTGACTCCGCGGTCGGCGCGATGCGTCTCGCGCATCCACGCCACTCTCCGGCCCAGCGGGATCGACTCTGCGGCGGACGCCATGACGACGACGGTGACGCGGTCGGCCACCTGTGCCGCGGTGCGCACCAGATGGTGGTGCCCGATGTGCGGCGGGTAGAACTTGCCGATGACGAGTGCATGTCGGTACATCACGCCACCGGAGCGAACTCGGGCGTCTTCACGCGGGTGCTGCGCCAGGCGATGAGGCCGCGTACGCAGAGCGCCAGGAAACCTATGTAGAGCAGTGCGGTCAGGGTGAGGCCCTTGTGCAGATAGAGCGGGATGTAGATCAGGTCGGCCGCGATCCACAGCAGCCACGACTCCCACCGCTTGGTGGCCTGACCCCACGTCGCGAGCAGCGAGAGGACGGTGGTGGCCGCATCCCAGAACGGCACGGTCGACGGGGTGGCGGTGTCGAGCAGGACGGTCAGCGCGGCGGTGCCGGCAATACCCGCGCCCGCGAGCCACAGCCACTCGCGCCCACTGGTGCCGGTCACGGGCAGCACCCCACCGTCGTGCCCCCGCGCCCAGTTGGTCCAGCCCCACACCGCGAGTCCGATGTAGACGATCTGCAGTCCCGAATCGGCGTAGAGGCCGGCGGTGGCGAACAGCAGGATCCAGACGAGGTTGTTGACGATGCCGATGGGCCAGTTCAGCGCGGACTGCCGGCCCACCAGGTACACGCACCACGCACCGGAGAGGAAACCGAGGACCTCCGCCCACGTGGTGGGAGCGCCGAGGGCGGTGAACGCCGTCGAGTTCAGGAATGTGAGCATGGCGATCCTTTCACTGGTGCCAGTGATTAGATCAGTATTGCGCTAAGTGCGCAACGAGCGTTCAGACCGTGGCGCCCTCCGCGACGTGGTGGCGTCCGAGCGGCAGCATCAGGGGCTTGCCCGACACCGGATCGGAGATCACGTGACTGTCGAGCCCGAACACCGCCCGCACGGTCTCGGTGGTGAGAACGTCGGACGGATCACCCGCCGCGTAGACATCACCGGCGGCAATGGCCACGAGGTAATCCGCATACCGCGCAGCAAGATTGAGGTCGTGCAGCACCATGACGGTCGTCGTGCCCCGGCTCCGGTTGAGATCGGTGAGCAAATCCAGCACCTCGATCTGGTGGCTCACGTCCAGGAAGGTCGTGGGCTCGTCGAGCAGCAGCACGTCGGTCTGCTGGGCAAGTGCCATGGCGATCCAGACACGCTGCCGCTGCCCGCCGGAGAGTTCGTCGACGTGCCGCTCTGCCAGTTCGGTCGTGTGGGTCGCAGCGAGAGCATCCGCCACCGCGGCATCGTCCTCACGACTCCACCGCGAGAGCACTCGTTGGTGTGGGTGGCGGCCGCGCCCGACCAGATCCGCCACGACGATTCCTTCCGGCGCGATCGGCGACTGCGGGAGCAGACCCAGAGTGCGGGCGAGTTGCTTGGCCGGCAACCGGTGCACGTCCTTGCCGTCGAGCAGAACGTGCCCCGAGCGCGGCGCCAGCAGGCGCGACATCGACCGCAACAGCGTCGACTTTCCGCACGCGTTGGCCCCGACGATGCACGTGATCTTTGCCGGCGGCACCACCAGATCGAGGGATTCGACGACGGTACGTCCGCCGTATCCGAGTTCGAGGTCTTCGACGACGAGGGTGTGGGCTGCGGTCACAGCGAGCCTCCCGAGCGGTTGGAACGAATGATGAGGTAGACGAGATACGGCGCGCCGAGCACACCCGTCACGACACCGACGGGATAGCGGGTGCCGAACGCGTACTGACCGCAGAAGTCGGCGACGAGTACGAGCAGCGCACCGACGAGGGCCGCGGGAACGACGAGCGACGTGCCCGGTCCGACGATGCGGGCTGCGATGGGCCCGGACAGGAACGCGACGAACGCGATCGGGCCCGCGGCGGCGGTGGCGAACGCGATCAGCCCCACGGCGGCGATGATGAGCACGATGCGTGTGCGCTCGACCCGGACGCCGAGCGCCTGCGCGGTGTCGTCGCCGAGCTGGAGCATCGACAGGTTGCGTGTCTGACCGAGCAGCACCGGTCCGAACACTGCCAGCGCGACGAGCACCGGAACGGTCGCGGTCCACGTCGTTCCGTTGAGGCTGCCGGTGAGCCACCGGGTGGTCTCCTGCAGGTCCCAGGTCGCCGCCGTGCTCAGCAGGTACGACGTGAGGCTGTCGAGCATGGCGGCGATACCGATGCCGATGAGGATCAGCCGGGTGCCCGCCACACCGTTCCGGAACGAGAGCGCGTAGATCAGCACCGCGACCGCCAGGCCCGCCACGATCGCGACCGCGGACACCTGCGACCCGCCGAGTGAGAGCACGATGATGGCGAAGGCTGCGGCGGCGCTCGCGCCGGAACTGATGCCGATGATGTCGGGGCTGGCGAGTGGGTTGCGCAGCATCGTCTGGAAGGTCACGCCGCCGAGGCCGAAGCAGGTTCCGGCGACCACCGCGAGCACCGTGCGAGGTATCCGGAGTGTGCCGACGGTGAAGGACGCGCCGGGCACGTCCTCCCCCAGGATCACCCGCATCACGTCGGACGGTGGATAGAACGTCTTGCCGAACATCAGGCTTGCTGCGAACGCGGCGGCCACGAGCACGACCAGCACCGCGATGATGCCGCGTCTGCGTCGTCCCCGCCGAACGCGGTTTGCCGCAACGGTGTCGGTTCCGGAGGTGGAGGTATCGAGGGTGGCGGTCACAGTTCGCGTATCTTCTGGCGTCGGACGATGTAGATGAAGAAGGGTGCCCCGATCAGGGCGGTGATGATGCCCACGTCGATCTCGCTGGGCCTCGCCACTATCCGGCCGAGGATGTCGGCTGCGGTGAGCAGGGCGGCGCCGGTCAGCGCCGAGAACGGCAGCAGCCATCGGTTGTCGACCCCGATCAGCATGCGGCACAGGTGCGGCACGACGAGCCCGACGAAAGCGATGGGTCCTGCGATGGCGGTCGCGGCGCCGCAGAGCAGTACCGCTCCCAGCGCCGCAATACCGCGCGCGATCGCGACTCGCTCACCGAGACCGGCCGCGACCTCGTCGCCGAGTGCGAGCGAGTTGAGGCTGCGGGCCGACAGGAGCGAGACCACGAATCCGACGGCGAGGAACGGCAACGCCTGCCCGACTGCGTCGAAGCTCGCGCCACCGACACCACCGATCTGCCACGAGCGCACGCTGCCGGCGATGTCGTTGCGCGGCAGCACGACAGCGGTGATGAACGACGCAAAGGCCGCCGACGTCGCCGCGCCCGACAGCGCAAGCTTGAGGGGTGTCGCGCCGCCGCGCCCGAGAGAGCCGACGGTGTAGACGAACAGGGCGGCGATGCCCGCTCCGAGAATCGCCACCCAGATCATGCTCGTCTGCGTCCACAGACCGAAGTACGCCATGCCCACGACCACCGCGAGCGAGGCCCCCATGTTGACTCCGAGAATTCCCGGGTCGGCCAAGGGGTTTCGGGTGACGCCCTGCATCACCGCGCCGGCGAGGCCGAGAGCGGCGCCGACGAGGAGCGCGAGCACAGTGCGCGGGATGCGTTTGGCCACGGCGCCCTGACCGATGTTGTCCGTCGAGCCGCCGAGCGCAGCGACGATGTCGGACCATTCGACGTCGCGTGAACCGATGACGACGGACATCACGGTCAGCGCGACGAGCACACCGGCAAGAACCAGCAGCCACAGCAGACGGCCGAACGTCGGGCGTCCCGTGGTGAGAGCGCCCGACGTCGAATCCGGTTGGGTTACCGTCACTCCGGTGAGCCGGTGGCAGCCTTCGCGAGCAGGTCGACGTAATCGCCGAGCACCCACGAGATAGCGAGCGGAGTCGGGTTCGCGGCCGTGCCCAGCGGGCCGGAGCCGTCGAGGAACACGATCGAGTTGTTGGCGACAGCCGGCATCTGAGAGAGCAGCGGGTCGGCCTTCAGCGCGTCCACCAATGCCTGGTCGCCGTAGGTGACGATGATCTCGACATCGTCGAAGACGTCGACGCGCTCGGCACTGACCTTCTGCGAGTACTCCTCACCGGTCGACGCCTCGGCGACGCTCTTCGGAGTGGACAGACCCAGGTCCTCGAAGAACGCGGAACGGGTGTCCTTGGCGGTGTAGAAGCTGACCTGGCTCAGGTCGGCGGTATCGACGTGCGTGAGGAACATCGTGGACTTGCCCGCGAGGCCCGGGTGCGAGGCCACCTCGTCGGCGATCTGCTGTTCGAGGTCGGCGATGAGGGCCTTGCCCTCGCCTTCCATGCCGAGGCCCATGCTGTTGTAGAGGATGGTGTCGCGCCACGACGTCGCCCACGGCGCCTCGGGGAATGCGACAACCGGCGCGATGGCACTCAGCGTGTCGTAGGTCTCCTGCGTCAATCCCGAGTAGGCCGCGAGGATTACGTCCGGATCGGTGTCCGACACGGCTTCGAAGTCGATGCCGTCGGTCTCGTCGAAGAGCACCGGGGTCTCGCCGCCGAGTTCCTCGAGCTTCTCCTCGACCCACGGCAGCATGCCGTTGTTGTCGTCGTCGCCGAAGTTCGCTGCGGCCATACCGACGGGGACGATGCCGAGGGCAAGCGGCACCTCGTGGTTGGCCCAGTTCACGGTCGCGACGCGGGTGGGCTTCTCGTCGATCGTGGTGGTGCCGAAGGCATGCTCGATCGTGACCGGGAATGCACCGGGTCCGGTCTCGGAGGCCGCGGTGTCCGAGGACTCCGACGAGTCGGAACCACAGGCCGTCATGCCCAGTGTGACCGCGACTGCCGCCGCGGCCACTGTCAGGAAGCGCTTGGAACGCATGGGGTATTACTCGCTCTCGTGCAAGGGGTGACCACACTCCCGCAACCGCGGGAATTAGGTGAGGTTTACCTAAACCGTAATGTTTGTCCGGTCCGGGCGCAATCGCGCGTTCGGGACATCCGATGTCGCGTTCGGGACAGCTACCCCGTCAATCGGAACGTGCCCGGTGTGCTTCCCATGATTCGGCGGAACGCCGCGCCGAACGCGCTCACCGACCGATAACCCATCTTCTGGGCCACCTCGCCGAGTTCGAGACCGGCGCCGAGAAGGATCGCGGCGCGCTGTGCCCGAACCGCTGCGGTCCACCGTCCGAAACTCATTCCCGTCTCCGACCGGAACACGCGAGTGATGGTCCGGGGACTCACCCCCAGCGCCGTCGCCCAGTCCGCGAGCGTGCGCGGGTCGCCGGGGTCGGCATCGACGGCCTCGACGATCGGCCGCAACAGCGGGGATGTCGGCATCTGCACCAGCAGTTCCTGGTCCGACGGCGCGAGCACGTCGATCACCATCTTCTCGGTCAGCGCTCGCGACTCACTTTCGAGCGACTCGTGCGTCAAACGGTCGAGCAGTAACCGGAGCAGCGGCGTCATCTCGACGGACACCGGACGCTCGGACAGTGCGGGCGTCGCGCCGATGCCGAAGTGCGCCGTGCGATACCACGTGCCCGCCGGCGTGATGCCGGAGTGCAGCAGCCCGGCGGGTATCCACAACCCGATCGTCGGTGTCACCGTCCAGGTCCGTGCCCCCACCGTGACACTCGACGCCCCGCGCTCGTTCCACAACAGTTCGTGGGTCGGGTGTGAGTGCGGCTCGAACCGCGTGTCGCGGGAGACGAGTTCGTCCATGCCGGCGATGACGAACGGCACGTCGATCGCTCCGGCCTCGTACACCGGCAGCGTCCTGGTCTCCATGGGCACCCATTATGTCCGCAGCGTCACCATCTGCCCGTGCGGTCGTCGGGCACATCACGGCAGTGCATATGGTTGTGCGATGGAAACCGAGTTCGTCCGCTGGACCGAGGACGGCACCGAGCAGTCGGCGGTGTGGCGGTCCACCAGCGGAGCGACGCCCCCGAAAAAGGTCCGGGTGGCCGACGACTCGATGACCGCCGACGAGGCATACCGCCTGGCGTGCGAGGGAACGGCGCTGTTGTGGCGCGGCGACTTCCACAACGCCCGCCAACTCGGCACCGCCGTCGCCGCCCGGGCCACGCGCAAGCCCCGCAAGACGTCGACGGACCCCGCCACTGCGTTCCACCTGCACCGGCAGACGCAATCCCGGCGAGCGAGCATCCTCGGGATGCTGCTGGTGCCGTTCGACGCGGACCAGACGATCCCGCTTCGACGCGCCCCCGACGTGCGGCAGGCCGTTCACGAGGCGTACGGGCCGATCGATCAGCCCACCGTGACCACCTTGCGGGATCTGCTGGGCGCGATCGGCGCCTACGAATGGCAGAAGAAGGGCGTCGAGATCCCCGCCCTCGGCGCGCGCATCCACCCCGGATACGGCGTGTTCTCACCGATTCGCGGCGAGTACGTCGACCTCGTCGCCGACACCCCGCTGCCCTCGCTCACCGAGGCGTTCGACATCGGCACCGGCACCGGCGTGCTGGCCGCCGTCCTCGCCCACCGCGGCGTCGAGAAGGTCGTCGCGACGGAGATCGACGCGAAAGCCCTCGCCTGCGCGCGGGCGAACCTCGACCGGCTCGGCTACAGCGACCGGGTCGAGGTCGTGCAGACGGACCTCTTCCCGGAGGGCCGGGCACCGCTGGTCGTGTGCAATCCGCCGTGGATTCCCGCCCGGCCGACATCGCCGATCGAGTACGCGATCTACGACCCGGACAGTGCGATGCTCCGGGGCTTCCTTCGCGGACTGCCCGAGCACCTCGAACCCTCGGGAGAAGGCTGGCTCATCCTGTCCGACATCGCCGAACATCTCGGCTTGCGGACCCGCGAGGAACTCCTCGCCCTCATCGGCGATGCCGGTCTCGTCGTGCTCGAACGCCGAGATGTGGCGCCGCGGCACGGCAAGATCGAGGACCGGTCGGATGCGCTCTACGCCGCGCGCAAGCGGGAAGTGACGTCGCTGTGGCGGCTCGCCGTGCGGGACCGTCCCTAACGCGTTCGGCGACCGGAGTCCCCGCCCTGCGACAGTTCCTTGGCCAGGGGCGACGGGAACCTCGGCATCACGCGCACACCCCCGAGCCAGTCGTCGAGGCGGGCGGCTTCCTGTTCGAGAAACGCCGAACCCTCCGCGCCGATGTCCTCGAGCAGGTGGAGGGTGACGGCACCGTCGTCGTCCTGCCACCAGGTTCCGACGATCCGTCCGTCCCACCACGCGGTGGGTCCGGCGTTCCCGTTGGAGTCGAACAGCGCCTGCCGGTACGAACCGAGATACCAGTCGCGCTCGAACCAGCCCATCGTCGTCGGGTCCAGCGCCGGCAGCAACGCACCCCACGGTGCAACGCGCGGGGTCTCGTCCACGTCGTCGGGCATCAGGTAACCGGTTCGTCCGCCGAGATCCACTTCCACCGCGTGTAATTCGGCAAGCGCCGCGCGCACCGCCTTCAACGTCGAGCCGAGCCACCACTTGATGTCGGCTTCGGTGCCGGGACCGAAGCGCCGCAGCCACAACTCCACCAGGCCGCGCACGCCGTCGTCCTCGGTGCACGGTTCGATCTCCGCGCCGAGCCACGACTCCGTGGTGGCCCAACTCGGCCGCGAAATTCGCCACGCTCCATTGTTGGAGGCGCGCACCACTTTTCCCGACGCCGACAACACCGTCAGCACGCGGGGAGCAAAGGCGACCTTCCCGGCCCACGACTTCCCGGTGCCGTAGTCGACGGCACTGTCGATACGGGGAATCTCCTTGCGCAGTTCGGTGGAGGTCGCTTCCCTGCCACCGGACAGCGCCTCGAGGACGTGCTCGCACGCCTCGGTCAGCCACTGCTCACCGTCGGTGTGCAGACCGGCGGCCTCGACATCCTTGGCCACGCTGCGTCGCTGCACCGCTGCGACCCGGTTGCTCGCGCCGGCTTGAGCAAGTGGCAGAACATGCCGTGGGAAGACGAAGACCGTCCGCCGCATCGCGAGATGCTTGACCAGCGAACGGTCGACGTAGAGCGCGCGGTCGAGATCGGAGACCTGGAAATCGTCGACGCGCGCCCAGGCCGACAGATAGACGGTCGCCGGGTCGGTGCCGTGCAGGCAGACCATGCCGGTCGCGGCCTCGACGGCATCCTTCGCGTGAAACCCCGGAGCGAGGCAGTGTCGTGCGGCCAGGCGAGCCCTGCGTTCGGTTGCGTCGATCTGTCGCAGCGTCATGGCGCCACCCTAGTGGTTACCTGTGACGAAACTTGGGTGCGATAGTGCCCGCCTGGCGGGCACTATCGCACCCAAATTGCGTCACATCAGAACCAGCTGGGCGGCGATCAGGACGTCGAGCACTCCGCACCATTCGGCGAAGGTTTTCGAGACCACCCGGTCCCGCCAGATATGCACGAAGTCCCACATCCCGTGCAGGAACCAGCCGGTGGCGATCACATACACCCCGACGGTCGGATCGACGGCGAGACCTGCGAGCGCCACACCGCAGAAGAACACGATTCCGACCGCTTGAAGGCGCATGTTCGGCGTCGAATCGATTTCCCCTGTGGACATCACCCACACCAGCAGGACGAGGGAGGCACCGACGAGAAGGGTGGACGGCGCCATAATCCCGGTCACCTCGGTGACCGCGACCGTCCCCGTCACCAGCACCACGACCGGCCACGTGATCTTCCGGTTGCCGATCTTGGCCATGATCAGATAGATCAGCGCGAGCATCGGCAGCGCCTCGCCGAGGAACTGGGCCGAACCGCCCTTCTCTCCGAGCGCTGCCGCCACCACGTCAGGTCCGACCAGGGCGAGGGCGAGCAGGGCGGGCCAACGGCGCAGAGTCCACCGCACAGGTCCCGGCAGTCTGTCGAACCAGCGCGCAATCCGTCCTGCCTCGGGAGCACTGTCCGACGAAGCTGCCGTGCGCAGCTGTTGTGTGGGTTCCGTCCTGTCGAGCATCGCGAACTCCGATCGTCGAGGCGCCTTCCCCCTGGGCCTCGCATAAGTCGAACAGTGCTGTCTACTTTAGGACCCTGCTACCGTAACTCGTACAGCCGTGTATGGGAAGAGGAATGATGACAGCACCGACACCTCGCGCGACGAAACGAGCCGACGCCGTCCGCAACGTGGAGCGCATCCTCGACGCCGCTATCGCCTGCCTCACCGAACGGCCGACGGCGTCGATGGCCGATATCGCCAAACGAGCAGGTCTCGGCCGCGTCACCCTGTACGGCCACTTCGCATCACGGGCCGAATTACTCGAAGCTGCGGTCGTGCGCGTCCTCGAACAGGGCGAACGTGCCCTCGGTGCCGTCGATCTATCTGGCAACCCGCGCGACGCGCTGAGCCGCCTGATCGAGAGCAGTTGGCTCCTGACCAGTCAGGCCGCTTCGATCATCGCCGCCGCCGAAGACGAGTTGCCGCCCGGAAGAATGCAGGAACTGCACACCGACCCGGCTGCGCGCGTCGAGGCGCTCATCGAACGCGGACGAAGCGAAGGCGTGTTCCGAACTGATATGCCGACGTCGTGGCTCGTCACCGTGATCCACCAGATCCTGCACGGCGCCGCCACCGAGATCTCGATCGCACGCCTCGACCCCCACGACGCATCCGAACGCATCACCACGACGATCCTCGCCGTCCTCGATGCTCCGTCGACGCAGGAGACGAATAACTCAGCGGGTCAACGAGGGTCGGGTCCCTCGACGAGCGGAAGCGACTCGTCGGCGGTCCAGGCGTTGAGCGAACCGTCGTAGACCGCGGCGTCGGTGCGACCCACCACGGCAAGTGCGTGGGCGACGCCGGAGGCGGCGATGCCGCCACCGCAGTACGCAACCGGTCGCACGTCCGGATCCAGCGCGCCCGCCTTCTCGAAGATCTCCCGCAGTTCGACTGTCGGCTTGAGGCGGCCGGTGGACGGGTCCACCAGGTCGCCGAAGGGGATGTTGATGCTGCCCGGGATGTGCCCACGACGCGGATACGACGGGCTCTCACCTCGGTAGGTCGCCGGGTCGAGAGCGTTGATGATGAGGATGTGGGGGTCGTCGAGAGCGCCCAGAATGTCCTGCGTCGACGTCAGCAAGTCCGGACGACGATGCGGCGTAAAGGTCGCGGCATGCGGAATCACCTGCTCTTCCGAAACGGGATACCCCGCGGCACGCCACGCGGGGAGGCCGCCGTCGAGGACTGCCGCGTCGTCGAATCCTTCGAGCCGCAACTGCCACCACAATCGGGCGGCCCAGATTCCGCTCGACTGGTCGTAGATCACCACCCGTCGTCCGTCCCCGATACCCACCGCACCCGCCGCGATCGCGAACCGGTCCGACGACACAGCGGTAAACGGTTGCGGCGCTTGATGGTCGGAAAAGTCGGTGAACAGGTCGGCGTACACCGCCCCCGGGATGTGCGCCTCGGCGTACGTGTCGAGACCGGGTTCGATGTGCACCGACCCGTCCGGCGGCATGCTCAGGTGTGTCGTGGCGTCGACGATGACGAGGTCTTCGTCGTCGAGGTGCTCGTGCAACCACTCGGGAGTGACGGACTGGGGTGTCGGGTCGCTCATGGAGCACTCCTTCTGCCGTCCCACGGCAGTGCTGGCCTCGACCCCGGCGCGCGAGGTCCGAACCACCAAATCGTACGCGGCGAGGCTCCTACACAGTCGCGTACGCGGCAGCGAGATCGATGCGTAGCCACCCGCCGTCGGAGCCGGCGCGATCGAGTGGGTATCCCGCAGGTAGCGCGGTGTCCCGGAGCACGCCGAGGCGCTCCTCGTCCGTGAGATGGGGCGCGACGCTCCGCAACAGCACCGCGGCGTCCGCGGGAATGTCGTTCACTATCGCCGGATCGACCGGCTCGAACCCGTAGGTCAACCGGTTCCGGTATTCGCCGCGCGCCGCATCGAGTGAGCGATACCGGAGGTCGGACTCGATGTAGTCGGCCAGGGGTGCACCCACAGACCGTTCGAGTTCCGACCGGAGTTCGGCCTTCGCTTCGTCGACGAGACGGACGAACGCCGGGTCGTTCAGCCGGTCGGCAGCCGCAGCCTGACCCATGATGCGCGCGCCCATGACGTCGAGCGGGTAGTGCACGCCCAACACGATTCGGCTGTTCCCCACCTCCGAGGCACGGGCGAGAATCTGCGGAGCAAGCTCGGGAAGCATGTCCGCCAGCAGGATGCCCTTCCAATACGCCTGCGCCGTATGGCCCGAAGGGTACGAACTGGTACCGAACACTTCCGCGTACGGGTCGGCCGCGCCGCCGGTTCCGTCGCCGAAGTAGTAATGGATCCGCTCGGGTGCCGCCTCGAACGGTCGCGGGTTGTTCCAATGCTGCTTTTCCAAGAGCGTCGAGTTGGCGATGCCGCCGGCCCGAGCGAGGTCTCCTCCGAGCACAGTCTCGGTCTTCGGTAGACGTCCCCCGTCGAGCGCGACGCGGAACACTTCGCCCAGGCCGTGGCCGAACCCGTCCGACAACGACAGCAGCCGGTCGTAGTGACTGTCGAACAACGCGCGCTGCTGCTCTACGGGCGACGCCGCATTGTTGATCGCCACGGCGATATCGAGGTTCTGCTGCACCACGTCGGGACGACTCTCGCGAAGTTCGGTGAACCCGTCCAGCACGGAGATGTAGTTGACGCGCGCGGGGAGATCGGACGGGTAGGGACCGACCAGGTCCGGGAGAGCGAAGGGCCCGGCATAGGCGACGGGTGCCGTCGCCGTCATCATCACCGCAGCGATCAGTGCCCCTGCATACCGGCTGAACTTCATCGAGTGGCCTTCCCCCGGACGACGGTCCACGAAGTTAAGCCGCCCAGGTGCCCGTTACGCAAGAGGCAGCGACAGCGGCGCGTTCCTCGTGGGTTCGCTGCCCGCGGATTCTTCAGCGAGTCGCATCGCTACTCCGATGGCACCAGCCAAGGAACCCAGGAGTACGAGCAGGGTGAGTGCGCCGTTACCGGGGTCGCGTGCCGACCCTCCCAAGGCTTCGGTGTCGAGGGCGAGGTACGTCACCGTGTCCTTCAATGCGCTGGTGAAGGTTACTGCGGTGCCCAGCCAGAGCAACACGAGACGAGCCGGCGTAAGCCGCTTTCCCCTGAGCAGACCCGTCGCAGCCGCGGCACCTGCGGCAGCCGCCGACGCTCCTACGACGAGGAATACTCGTTGCGCGGTCGTCAGGTCCGAAAACACCGCACTCCCCCACACCGCCCACACCAGCTGCTGTCCGGTGAATATCACAGCGGCAGCGACGAATACGGCACCGAGGTGGTTCTGTAGTCGGCCGGTTCGTCCTCCGCCGTTGTCGGCGCCACCGTCGACCACCACGTGCCACCTGTCCCGCGCGTAGAGAACGAATCCGGCGAGCAGGAGAACAGCCTGCGTCGCGAAGCCTCCGTACACGACAGCGAACACCCACCCCTCCATGGCGTCGTTGCCGCTGTACGCGTTTCCGCCGCCCGTGACGACCTGAATGGCGCCGCCCAGAACCGACCCCACCGCGACGGGGACGAGCAGTCCGGTCGCGACCCACATCGGGAAAGCAAGGAGGACGGCGGGGATTCTCTTTCCCCACGGCGCAACCAACCCGACCGCGATCAGGATCGCGGTCAGTTCCATACCCGCCGTCGCGATGTTGGCGACCCGCATGGTGTCGGCGAACTCGGCGTCGTCGACACCGATCGTCCAGCCGAAGATCCAGGCAATCTTCAGGAGCAGGTAGGGCAGGCACGACACGACGGTGGCGACGCATATCCAGCGCCGGAGCGGCAACACCCGGTCCGCGCCCCGGGATTGCGCAGTCAGATTCATGGCAACATTCCGATCACCGTCTCGAGATGGCAAGCATTCGGATGCAGCACCCGAATCCCTTCGCCCAGTCAACCGCCTGAACGCCACCTCGAACATCGGGGAAGACCCGGAAATCGGCCCCTAGAAAATCCCCCGGACTCGACGGTCTGGATGCAGGGCAGCGCCGGTATGACTCGCCGAACTCGCCGGCTGAGCCGGACAGCGTCGGTGGTCAGTGAGCCCCGGCCGGGTCCACGGCGTTCGCGAGTGCGTACGCATTCGGAGAACTCAGTAGAAGCTCGTCGAACTCGGTGCCGGCCCGGCGCACCCCGATGCGCAGCACCGGATATCCGCGCTTCATCGCGACCAGGCGCCGTGTGCCGCGCGGATGCCGGAAGGTGCCCACTTTGAGATATCCGGAGATCACCAATCCCGATCTGATGCCGAGTATTTCGGACGTCCAGCCCGGCAGAACCTCGACGCTCGAGATCTCCGACAACGGCACCTCCATCGTGCTCCGGCGGACCATGATCGCCTCCCACCAGGAGAAGGAGAGATGAAGGGCGTTGTCTCGAAAGGTCGATGTCGCCATAACGTCAGGTCTCCCGTCGACGGGTAAGCTCGATGTAATACTGAGAACATTATCAGACTGATAATAATGCGGAAGGGTGCCGATGGGAAAGACCTCACCGATTGCCGAGGTGGTGCTACATCCCGTTCGCCTGCGGATCGTGCAGCAACTCGGTGGGCGCCGGCTGACCACCGCACAACTCCGGGCCGAACTCCCCGACGTCACCCAGGCCACGCTCTATCGGCACATCGCGGCCCTGATCGACGCCGAGATCGTTACCGTCGTCGACGAACGCCGCGTACGCGGCACCATCGAACGCACCCTCGCGCTCGGCGAGCGTATGGCCCATGTCGGACACGACGAGCTCGCGGCCATGGACGAAGCCGAACTACGGAATGCCTTTCTCGCCTTCCTCGGATCACTCGGCAAGAGTTTCGACTCGTTCGTCGAGAACGACGATCGACAGCTCCGGCACTATCTGGGTTTCGGAACCACTCCGCTCTACGTCACTACCGACGATCTTGCGGAAATCCAGGCGCGACTCGGCGAGATCCTTGCCCCCTACCGAACGGATGCAGGCGGCGACCGAATGCGCGTCGATCTGACCACCGCGGTGATTCCCACTCCCCCGCCCGTCGCTCCCGACGAGAAGTAGCCGACCCCCCCCGAAGGCAGGGGTGCGCATCCCCGTATCCGGTCATCCACGACGAGCGGGACGCTCTACGAGAGTCCATGTCACCCATTCCGGCGAACAACGCGCCGAGGCGAATTCGACAGCGGTAACCTTGGTCTATTCGACATCTTCGGATGCCGTTGAACACCATCTGAACACTCTCGCGGGTGATCCGCTCGGAGGCCGACGTGCGTGGATTCGGTATCGATCTCGGAACAGCCAACACTGTCGTCGGCACTCCCGAAGACGGCATAGTCCTGAACGAACCGTCGCTGTTGATGGTTCGGACGAGGGAACCCCACAAAGCGCTCACGATCGGCCATGACGCGAGTGACCTCGTCGACCGCATTCCCTCCGGAATCACGGCGATTCACCCGATACGTGACGGTGTCATCGTGGATCTCGGGACGGCTCGGACGTTCGTCAGTACCGTTCTCGAGCGGGCCGCCCCCCGCCGCCGGTTCGGTACACGGCCGACGGGTGTCGTCGCGGTTCCCGCCGGCGCGACCCCGCTCGAGCGTCGCGCGATGTTCGAAGTCGCACACGAGGCGGGTCTTCGGAAGGTCGGTCTGGTGCCGGAACCGGTGGCCGGCGCGCTCGGTTGCGGTCTCAACCCGCTCGAGCCGTCGACCCATCTCGTCGTCGATATCGGCGGCGGCACTTCGGAAGTCACTGCACTCTGTTACGGCGGTGTCCTGTCGCACCGCAGTTGCCGAATTGCGGGAAACGACTTGAACAGGGCGATACTCCGCTACCTGCGCGCGGAACACGAACTCGTCGTCGGCGAATTCACAGCGGAGCGGGCCAAGGTGGGAGCGCCCGAGGTCGCCGAGGAACAGCCGCTCGTGGTGGAGGGCCGCGACGCCGCGACCGGCCGGGTCCGGCTGGTCACTCTCGAAACCGAGGAGATCATGGATGCGGTGCGCCCCACCATGACGAGCATCGTGCAGACGCTGTCCGCGTGCCTCGACGACCTTCCGGCGCGGGCCATCGGTGACGTGATGGCCGAAGGCATGCTGGCGATCGGTGGTGGATCGATGCTTCGCGGTCTGCCGCAACTGCTCGAAGAAGCCTTCGGCCTTCCCGTGAAGGCCGCGGAGCGTCCTCTCACGTGCGTTGCGGAAGGCGCGACCGCCTGCATGGACCACCCCGAGGTGGTCGCCGCCTACAGCGCCTGATGTTCAGCGGGTCTGGTTGGTCAGCGGGTCTGGGCGAGATAGCGCTCGAGCAGAGTCTTGACGACCGGACCTGATGTCGCCGAACCGAATCCGCCGCCCCGCACGAGTGCAGTCACCACGACCTCGGGTGCATCGAAGGGTGCCACCGCGGAAAACCAGGCATTGAGGCCCTTCCCGGGGGCCGAGGGGTCCTCGGCGGTACCGGTCTTCGCCCCGGCCGGCACAGGCAGGCTCGCGAGCTGACCGGCGGTACCGGCTGTGGCCGATGCCCGCATCCCCGCTCGCACAGGTCCGAGTTCGTCCGCGAACGACAGTCGATGCGGGGCCTCTGTCGGAACGGGCACACCCTCCGCCGGCCCGTAGGACGCCGCGAGTTGGGGCGTCACCATCGCGCCGGAGGCGATGCCCGACGTCCAACGCGCCACCTGCAACGGGGTCGAGCTCACGGTGCCCTGACCGATTCCCATCAACAGGGTCGACCCCGGATACCAGGCCCCACCGATGTCGCTGACGTTCTCCGGTGTCCCGAGGAAACCCGCGGACTCGTTGGGCAGATCGATGCCCGTCGGCGAGCCGGCACCCAGTTCACCCGCGGTCGTCGCTATGCGCTCGGGACCGAGGAGGTCGGCGAGCTGATAGAAGTAGACGTTGTCCGACCACTGGATGGCCCCCAGCAGACTGTTCCCGCCCATGGGCTGCCAGTTCGCAAAAGTGTGCCCTCCGTAGGCATAGGAGGCGCCGCCCGCGAGCACGGTGTCCGGCGACAACACGTGCGACGCCGCATTCGCCGCGGCGGTAACGATCTTGAATGTCGAGCCCGGAGGCACGGCGGTCTGCGCGGCGTGGTTGAGCATCCGCCCCGGCCCCGTGCCCTCGGTTTGCGCCGCGAGAGCGACCGGGTCGACCGGTGGTTCGAAGACGTTGTTGTCGTAGCCGGGAACACTTGCCAGTGCCAGCACCCCACCGGTGCGGGCATCCATCACGACTGCGGCACCGAGGTCGCCTCCGCTGGTGCGCATTGCCTGTGCGAGCGCATCGGTCGCGGCCTGTTGCATGCCGAGGTCGAGGTGCAACCGCAGGTCGTGACCCCGTACCGGGTCCACCCTCTCCCCTGTGCCGACCGGACGCCCGGACGGATCGACGTACATGCACTGCCGGCCGTCGACGCCGCGGAGCAACGCGTCGTACTGCATCTCGAGTCCCGCCTTGCCCACCCGCGCTCCGAGCGGGAGGTTCGGCCAGTACTGCATGCCCTGCTCGTCCGCGGTCCCGACGTACCCGAGGACGGACGCCAGCGACTCCCCCTGGGGATACTGCCTGCGCCCGGTCGGATACACGAGCACCCAGGGCAGCTGGGCATCCACGATTCGGCGGGCCTGCTCGGCCCCGACGCGTCCGAGCACGAGCTGCATCTCCTCTTCCGCGCTCGTCAGGTCGTCCGCGAGTTCGTCAGGCGTGATGGCGAGGAGTGCGGCGAGTTCGTCGCGTACCCCAGGGTCACCGTCGGCGAACATCCGCGGAACCACCGCAACGGAGTATTCGGCGACATTGACCGCGACCGGAACACCGTTTCGGTCGAGAATGTCACCTCGTTCGGCGGGCAGTCGGAGACAGCGCAGCATCTGCGTGTCGCTGGTCGCCCGCAGATCGCCGCCGTGAGCGGTCTGGAGTTGCCAGGCGAACATCGACATCGCGACGAGCGACGCGGTCACCGCCACCGCGCTCGTCGACACTCCGCGAGGGAGCCGTCGCTTCCGGGATTCGGTGGCCCACAGCGAACGCGTCACGCCGTCGCGCCGCACCGCGAGCACCAGGCCGAGGGAGACGAACCCGACGATCGAGGCGGTGCCCCCGTAACTGAACAAGGGGATGGGCATGCCCGTATGCGGCAGCAGCGACAGGCTCTGGGCGACCGAAACCACCGTGTGAATTCCGAACAGTCCGGCGACACCCGCCGCGACGAGTGCCGCTTCCCTCGTCCGTGCGTGTCGGGCAGCGAGGACGGCGCGCCACACGATGATCACGACAGCCAGCACGACAGCCAGCCCGGCGACCAGACCCCATCCGTACACCAAGCTCGCGAAGGCCAGGTCGTGCTCGGATTCGGGCAAGTAGGTGGCCCGGAGGCCGTAGTCCGGTTCCCGGCCGAGGCCCCACCATCCCGCGCTGCCGATCGCGATGTCCGCCTGCCAGGCAGCCCAGCCCGAACCCTGCGGATCCGCGTCGCGCGAGAGAAAGACGTTGATCCGATCGAGTTGGTACGGGCGGAGGAACAGCAACGCCAGCGGTAACGAGGCGACGCCGAGCGCGAACAGCGGGAGCAGTGACCGCATCGGCACCCGGGCAAGGATCAACATGAGCACCACGGTGAAAACGAGGACCACGGCCGTCGACAGGTCGGGTTGCAGTGCGACCAGCGCGATCGGCACACACGCAACCGCCAGGACCGCCAGGAACCTGCGGACCGTGTAGTCACGAGCCAGTATCGATGCGGGCACCAGAACCAGGGCGAGCTTGGCGATCTCGGAGGGTTGCAGGGTGAACACGCCGAGATTCAGCCAGCGCTGCGCGCCCATCGTCGCGATACCGATCAGCGGCACCGCCACCAGCAGGACAACCGAGACGATGTACAGGATCCAGCCGAAACGGCTCAGGGTAGCGATCCGCATTCGCGAGGTCGCCCACATGGCGCCGAGGCCCACGCCGGCGAGAACCGCGTGACGCACTGCCGGTGCCGTCATTCCCGTCGTCCACATGTTGAGCACGCCGAGAGCGACCAGGACGACTGCCGCAGCGACGAGCCAGGGATCGGATCGGCGCCTATCCGCCTGCACCAGAGCCTCCCGGCGGGCAGGTGACGTTCTCGGTGGGCACGTACAGCGGCTCCGACGCGGCGGCAGCGGGAGCCGTGCTGACCGCGGCGACCGCCAGGGCAGAACCCGGTGGCAGATCGACGCGACCGACGCCGTAGGCCTCCTGCGTGCCGGGCGGTACCGGCACCGTGACCGCACCACCGGGACCGACAGCACCCGTACATCTGTCGTAGACGGTCAGATTCCAGGTCACCGCACCGACATTCGCTGCGGGATCGACGCCGACGTCCACCCGCAGGTTGCACGATCGCCCCGGCTCACAGGCACCGTTGGCAAAGCTCGCGACCATCCGGGTGATCGGTCCGGCTTCACCCGGAAGATCGACGGGGACGGGGCCCGGCTCGGTGGACCCCGGCTCGGCCGGAGGGGATGCGGCGTCGGGCGCCGGGGGCGGCGGCGAAACCGGACTGATCTGATCGTCCATCGACGACTCCCCCGGGTCGAGGAGGGTGTTCCATCCCTGCCGCAGCTCCGACCATGCTTTCGGAGCCACCCACACCATCCCGGCGAGTACGAGGAGGGCGAGCAGAGCGAGCAGACCTCGGCGCCACGACGGTCGCCTTCTCCTGCGATGCCAGATCTTCCCTGTGGGTGGCTGCCAGCCGGTCGAGGCAAGAGAGGACCCGGCGGCCGGGGGCGGCTGATCCGGCGCGTCCGGCCGTTCGTGCGCTCGACCCTCCGGACGGGCACGTCCCAGCACCGCAGAGACGAGCGCGGCGAGCTGACGCCGCGTCGCCTCCACCTCGTCCGGACCGAATTCTGTTGCGACAGTGCTACGCACGAGCTGCGCGAGGACGACCGGGTCCGACGCCTCGGCGATCGATTCGTCCAGCCGGTCCGCAAATGCGGCGCTGCGACAGTTCGCCGCGACCTCTCGAAGTAGGACCGCGAGCGCATCACGGACCTCGTCCCGGGATCCCGCGTTCCCGCCGCGCTCGATCGTGAGGTTCCCGCTGTCGGACACCGTCACGGCATTTGCTCGAAAACTCGCCCGAGAACGCCCCGGCTCGTGTTCCGACCCGACCTGATCGACCACATCGGTGACGAGCACGGCCGCCTGCGCAGGGGTCAGCTTCGCGATCGCGAGCAGCCTCTCCAGGGAGACGCCGGCGCCACCTGGATCGTCCTCGGTTCGCGTCGGCAGTCCGGACCGAGCCTGGTCGGGCTCACCATCCGTCGCGTGGATCCCCACGAGTGCCTCGATCATCGCACATCCTGAAACTGCTAGTCCCCCAGCATCTTTCAAGCGCCGAGAAGCGGGGTGGACGATGGATCCTGCAAGCACCTTTCCCACTTGCCTGCTATTGGTTACCGCTCCATTCTGTGCCATTCGCCCCTCGGTTGCGGCGGCTTTCGACCGAAACTCTGCGGCCCGTCCGGGGCATCCTCGAACGGATCACCTCGTCCGTTACCTTGCCTTCATGAAGATGCTCCGGAACGTCTCGATCGTCTCTGTGTTGTGCACGGTTGCGGTCCTGATCTACGTGTTGCCTCAGCTGGCCGTGTCAGGAGTGGTCGAAGTCGGAGGCCGTGGTCTCGAACTGCTGGTGGTGCTGCCGACATTGGTCGGATTGCCTTGTTCTCTCGCCGGAGCGATCGTCGGGACCGCCTGCGTTCTCCGGCGACGCACTCGCGGCACGGCGACAGTCCTCATGGCGCTCGGACAGGTGACCACAGTGGCTCTGGCCGCGGCCATAATGGTGTGGGCTTTCGGGTTCGCCTCGACCGGGTGGGAGCTCATCGCGCTGCCGTCAGCCTTGATGGTGGGCCAGGTGATGGTGGCTGCGGGGCTCGTCGTGGTATTCAAACGACGATCTGCCTCTTCGCCCCGCCGAATCGGGAATCCGCCCGCGCACCCGGCTGCGCCGTCGGCACCCGAATGCAAGTAGTCCTCTACTCCTGACAACCCGGCACAAGACGAGAGACGCTGTGCCTGCGCCGGGAAACTACGCCCGATGAACCGGACGCTGCCAGCCGATGCGGAACCGATCGGATCGTGCCGTATGCGGGTGGCGTAGCGGCCTCCCCGGCTGCGCGGGCTGAACCAGTACGGGCAGGTGCAATATGGTGACCGGACGAAGGAACGCCCTGATCGTCGCTTGTGTCGACTATCAATCACGGGACTGCAACGGGCAGCGTGTTCCCGGGCGGCCGAAAGGTGACCTCACGCTCCGGTGATCCTGCGGTCGCCGACGGCGACCAGATCGCGTGTGCTGCCCGGCACCGCGTAGGCCCAGGGGGAACCCATCCGCGGTTTCGATGAACTGGACGCTCGCGCCGACTCGGCGGTGCTTGCCGGAGCACCACAGATGGATCGGGGTGCCCTTGGTGCTGACGGCGGTTCGGCGACGCGGTCGGTGGTGATCAGGATGCCGTCGATGACGACATGGGTAGCGCCCGTGGCGAGGCGTTCACGCAGCACGTCGGGAGTTCCGGCGACTGGGCGGCGTGCACTCCGATGCCTTCGTTCCGGACGTCAAGCTGATGCCGTCGGGCAAATGGAATGCGTTCAGCTACGACAACTTCTGGTCACCATCACAGCAACCCGGCTTCAGGGACAGGGTGGGCGTGAACGCGGGGTGCGATCAGCAGCGTCTCGACCGAGACCACTGCTTCGCGAAGCTGATCAGCCGCACCCACCCGGGTGGAGGGAATCACGGAAAGCCGTTGACGCTCAGAAGAACTACGAGCTCATACCTCTACGCGAGCTCGTCCTTGTGGCTGACGATATTGATGACCGTGCCGTCGGGTGCTCGCACGAAGAATCGCCGCACACCCCACGGCTCCGTCGTCAGCGGGTAGACAATCTCGAATCCGCGGCGCTGCGCTTCGCCGTACGCGGCTTCGACCTCATCGCCGACATGGATGGAGAGCACCGAACTCACTGGTGAAGTCGCGTCACCACTGATGAGCTGGACGGTGGCACGTCCGTCGGGAGTGGTGAATCGGGCGACCCAGCCGAGATTCATCTCTTCGACAGAGACCGAGGTAGTCCGTATAGAACTGTCGGGCTTCCTCGATGTCCGGGACGTTCAGGTTGGCTGTGATGCCGGTCGGTCGCATGTCCATCACTCCTTCGAGCTTTCCGATGGTCGATCCGATTTCATTACCTGCGTCGAACTTTCGTGGCCAGTCTATGCCGCTGGCGAATACATGTTCGAACAAATCCTTGCGCGGTCGTAGACGGCGATGCCAGAATGTCCAAATCGTCACGCCGGTGGCGACACAAATGAAAAGGCCCGCCAGGAGTTGCAGCTCCCGACGGGCCGGGTGTCCGACTGATCTAGGAGTCGAACGTGAGCCAGAATACTCTGGCTGGCGGGGTGCGTCGTGGACCGCGCCTGGCCAGCAACTTCACCATTCTCAGTAATGCCGTCATCAACGACGACCGCCTCTCCTTCCGCGCACGTGGTGTCCTCACGTGGCTGCTGTCGAAGCCGGACGACTGGCACACCCGGGCCGACTCGATCGCCGCGCAGTCGCCGAAGGAAGGTCGCGACTCCATCCGCTCCGCGCTGCGTGAGCTCGCCGAACTCGGCTACCTGGTGCGCGAGAAGATCCAGAACGAACTCGGCCAGTGGATCACCATCCAGACGATCCACGAAGAGCCCTTCGTCGACCCGGGGCCTGAGAAACCGACCCGCGGCGATGCGAGCATCGGACAGCCAGGCGCTCTTATCAGTACTGATGAACCTAGAACGAAAACCAACCGCACGTCCCGGGCCGGCACGGTCGCGGTGAGTCCCGGGATCGCCGATCTTGCGGCGGCATGTCGGCATGCAGGATTGACCGCAACCTTCGCGTTCCTGAAACCCGATGCGGCAGCATCGATCGAGTCGTTGATCGAGATTCACGGGGCATCGAAGCTGGCTGCGGCTGCGAGGGCGGTGCATCGTCCGGGAGATCCGATGAGGTTCGCGCAGGCGTGGGTTCCGCTGTGGCAGTCGTTGCCCGTCCCGCGTGTTGCGAAGGCGCGGTGTGGGCGGTGTGATGAATATGGGTGGCTACCCGACGATGAGTACGGACGGGCAGTGAAGTGCTCGTGCCGGGTCGGCGCAGCTGCATAAACGCCACTACGCCCCAACGACGGGAACCATCCTCGTCCGCGAAACGCCACGAAGGACCCCGACAACGGCCTACACATGGTCAATCTCAGCGCGTCGAGCGTGAAATGTGTCCGAGTCTGGAGGAGGATAATTCAGGAACCCTGATGCACGAGAAAGACTCCAACCCAGCCGATTTCGGTAAATGACGAAATCGAGCTACTGCCGCTTGATCCAGCGCTCTTCATCCGCCTCGTGTGCTTCCTCATCGTCCCTACTGCCATCAGGTTCCTTGGGATCGACCCACGCGGCCACGCCTGCTGCTCCGCGTGCAAGTTGACGGCGGCCACCGACGACGATCTGACCGGCCTTGTCGCGGGCCGCAGCCAACGCGTCGGCAATTTTGGCGTGCTCAGCGATGCCCCACTCCGACAACTGCAGATTGCGCGCACGCACAAATTCGGTGAGCAACTCGTCGAGCTCGACCCTCAGTTTCGTGAGTGTTCGTCCGACGAACATGTGATGCACTTCCGTTGTTCGCAACACCGCATGGATGTCGATCGCTTCGCGCAGTTTGGTTATTAGATCGATGTCCGCGCGAAACTGCTCGTGCAACCGATCACGCGCGCTGACGATTGTCTGGTCCAGATACTCGGGCTCCCGAACCTTCACCTGTTCGAGTCGGAGCTTCTGCCAGAGGAACAACGACTTCTGCGCCACCACCAGCAGCCTCAGCGTGTCGGCCAGACGATTGGTCCGGAGCATCTTCTCGAGCTGTTCGGCTCGTTTGGCCGGTCCGGCCTCGCGGTCAAGAATCTCGAGTTGTTTGACGGCGTGTGTGCGAAGCCGCTCGACACCAACGGCGAGATCGACACCGAGTGACGCGATCGTCAACCAGTCTGTCGCGGTCAGTGCATGACTGCCTCTGATCTCTCGAACAAGAGCCACAAGCACACGATGGTGGCCATACACGTCGCCGATCTGCTCGGCATAGGCGAGCCGCAGGACCTCGTCAACCTTGTCTTCGATGACGTCGAGGTGCTCGTGAATCTCGTCGAACTGCGCCGCGATCGCAGCTTCCAAAGCGATCAAGGCCACCGCCTGCGGTCCCAATCCCATCGCGGCAACGCCAGGGTCAGGAATCCTCGCGTTGGAGAGGATCCTTCCGCTACCCGTGTCCCGCACCATACGGTGATAAGTGACTTTCGCCCCCGCGCTCGGACTCGGTCTCGGGCTCGAAAGGACACTCTGGGCGTGGTTGGCGATCGAATACGCCGAGCGCACCGCTCGACCACCGAATATCGCATCCGTCATCTGAGCGAGCACTGCCCCCGATTCACTCTGCACCGGAACAAGCGACATGCCGAGGGACGCCATGTACTGGTCCAGAGCGTCGTCGGTTCCGACAAGCGCCGTTCCGAATTCGTCTTCGATGACAACAAGGTCGGCAGACCCGTCGCCTGCACCGTGGTCACCGAATTCCAGAGATCCCGCGTTCATTACCTCGTGTTCCCTCCGACGACCTTAATCATGCGGCTTTCCGCTTGCGAACTGCTCTGACGCCGGGGCAACTCTAGAGTGTTCGGGCGACACGTCGCTTACGACACCAAGCATATGGATCTCCGGGCCAGGATTGTGTTCAAGATCAGATCGTTCACAGTACGGGCCGGCCTGCGAGCACTCCGGCAGCGATAAGCCGAACGACGTACACGAAGGCTCAATCAGGTCCGTAGGCCACGGTAATGTCTGCGATCGTCAACACGACTATGCAGTGGGCTGGGCTTTCGCAGGCCTCTCGACATGAAAGGCAGGCGTGTGGCGTCACTGGCGCTCGACAAGGACTTCCTTCTCGACTTCGCGAAACTCGAGCCGTCAGTTCAGGGCCGTGTCAGCGAAGTATTCGAGAAGTTCGACGCCGCGACCCACACCGGTCTGCACCTCGAGAAGATCAAAAATGCTCGTAACCCCCAGTACCGATCGATCCGGATCACCCAGTTCTGGCGGGGCATCGTCCTCGCACCGAAAAGTGGCGACACCTTCACACTTCTGAAGATCCTCCCCCATGATGATGCGTACGTATGGGCCGAACGTCGGTATGTATCGGTCAACTCGGCGACAGGCGGGATCGAGGTTCGCGACGACGCTGCACTCGACGAGCAGCTCGCGCAGCTCGACGAACAGCCGGTTTTCGTCACCGGTGAATATTTGTTCGCTCATGTCAAGGACAGTGATCTGATCCGCCTCGGTCTCGACGAGAAGGCCGTTCGGTTCGCCCGCCTGCTCACCGACGACTCACAGCTCGACGCGGCCCAGCCGTACTTCCCCACGACCCAGTGGCAGGTTCTCTTCGGGCTCGCAGCCGGAATGTCGCCCGATGAAGTCTGGACCGATCTGGGGGCCGAGATCCTCGACAAACCCGTCGACACCGACGACCTCGACGCCGCCGTTCAGCGGAGCCCCCACCGGGTCCTGCTCGTCAATGGACCCGACGAGATGATGACCGTGTTCGCGAATCCGTTCGCGCTGTGGCGGATCTACCTGCATCCTGCGCAACGGGCCGCCGTCGACGCGACCTACCGTGGGCCGGCCCGCGTCTCCGGCGGCCCCGGTACCGGCAAGACCGTGGTCGCCTTGCACCGCGCCCGTCGACTCGCCGAGCGTGGTGACGGCAAGACACTCGTCACCACCTTCACCTCAACCCTTGCCGAGTCGCTGGAAGACGGCATTCGCATGCTCGTCGATGACCCCGACGTGCAGTCACGCATAGACGTGCAACACATAGACCGGCTTGCGCACCGCGTGTTCCGCGAGCAGCACGGCAGTCCACGCATGATCAGCGGTGCCGAAGAACGGAAGCTCTGGCGCAGCATCATCGACGAGCTCCAGATCGATTTCAGTGAGACGTTCCTGGCCGAGGAATGGCGACAGGTGGTCCTCGCCCAGCGCGTCACCAACGCAACTGAGTATCTGGCAGCGAAACGGACAGGACGCGGACGCCGCCTCGGTTCCAGACAGAAAGCTCATGTATGGCAGTCGATCTGGGAGTTCGAGGAAGCTCTGAAGACTCGCGCACTGCACACCCACGAGACCGTACGCCGAGAAGCCACCCGGATCCTCGAACAGAGTGACGACAAGCCGTACCGCCATATCGTCGTCGACGAAGCGCAGGACCTCAGTCCGGACCAGTGGCGAGTGCTTCGAGCAGCGGCACCCGAGGACTCCGACGACATGTTCCTCGCAGGAGACACCCATCAACGCATCTACAAAAATCATGTGAGTCTGCGCGAGGTCGGCATCAACGTCACGGGACGGTCGAGCCGCCTGTCCATCAATTACCGCACCACTGCCGAAATTCTCCGGTGGAGTCTCGGACTCATGCACAAAACTCGCGTCGACGACATGAACGATCAGCTCGACTCCATCGCCGGATGCCGGTCGGAGATCCATGGCGAGGCTCCCGCCGTCGAAGGATTCGGTACGCGCGACCTCGAGTTCTCCTCGATCACCGAGAAGGTGCAGTCGTGGATCGACAACGGCATCGCACCGTCCGAAATCGGGATCGCGGTTCGCTCCAAGAGTCTCGGCGACACAGTTGCGAAGGCACTCGCAAATCGAGGGATCTCCGCATCGAACCTCGCCGATAAGAGCGACAACACCGACAGCGTCTCCATAGGCACGATGCACCGCATGAAGGGACTCGAGTTCCGGTGTCTCGCCGTCGGCGCGGTCACCAGCAAGCAGCTACCCGCACCCCACGCGGTCACCTCCGTGGAGGACGACGCGCACACCCACGAGCGCGACTTGCAGCGCGAGCTGAGTTTGTTGTTCGTTGCATGCACACGTGCCCGCGAGCAACTGCACGTCACGTGGCACGGTGAACCCAGCCCGTTCCTCACCCCGCTCCTCTGAATTCTCGCTCCAATAGTTCTGTTCCAGAGAGGTTTCGAATGCCCAAGCTGTCCACCCTGCTCGACGAGATCGATTCGGGCACGGTTCTGCTACCGGAGTTCCAGCGCGGATATGTGTGGAACCGCGATCAGGTGCGCGGACTGATGCGCTCGCTGTACCGGGGGTATCCCGTCGGCGGATTGCTCATGTGGGAGACCACCACAAGTGACATCGCCGTGCGCGGTGAAGTGACCAGCGGTGGGGTGCGGAATCTCCTGCTCGACGGGCAGCAACGCGTGACGTCCATGTACGGAGTGGTCCGCGGTACCCCACCACCGTTCTTCGAGGGCGAGGCGACGGCCTTCACCGGCCTGTACTTCAACGTCGAATCCCAGGTGTTCGAGTTCTACCGTCCGAGCACCATGGCCGACGACTCCTGCTGGGTGAGCGTCACCGAGTTGTTCCGCCACGGCCCTGTCCCGTTCCTCACGAAGTTCGCCGATCAGCCTGAGAAGGTGAACCTCTATCTCGAGCGTTTGAACAAGTTGTGGCAGATCCGGGAACGTGATTTCAATCAGGAGAAAATCACCGGCACTGACAAGACAGTCGACGAGGTAGTCGATATCTTCAACCGCGTCAACTCCGGCGGAACAAAACTGTCGAAAGGCGATCTGGCGCTGGCGTCGCTGTGCGCCCAGTGGCCGGCCGCACGACAGGAAATGCGCGATCACCTACAGAAATGGGAGAAGGCCGGGTTCAAGTTCTCACTGGACTGGCTTCTTCGGAACGCGACAGCGGTGGCGACCGGCCGCGCTCTGTTCACCGCACTCAGCAATGTGTCCGCCGCAGATTTCGAGCGAGCACTGACGACCTCCGTTTCGCACATCGGCGCGTTTCTCGACGCCAGCTCCGGGAGGCTCGGCCTCGACCATGACCAGGTCCTCATGGCGCGCTATGCAATTCCCGTGGTGTCACGCCTGCTGGAACTAAATGACGGCAAGTTCACCGACGCGGCACACCGGGACAAGGTGCTTTACTGGTACGTCCACGCGGCACTGTGGGGCCGCTTCTCCGGTTCCACCGAGACGTATCTGCAGCAGGATTACGACACCGTCCGTGAAGCAGGTGTCGACGGATTGATCGCCGCACTCGAACGCGCGCGCGGCGGCCGGCTCGAGGTTCGCCCCCACGACTTCGACGGGTCCACCCGCGGATCGCGCTTCTACCCGCTGCTGTATCTGCTCACCCGCGTCAAGGGTGCCCGCGACTTCGGTAGCGGACTTGAGCTCAAGGCCGAGCTTCTTGGGAAATTGACCAATTTGCAAGTTCATCATATCTTCCCGAAGGCACTACTTCGGGACAAGTACGATCGCAACGAGGTCAATGCGATCGCCAACTTCTGCTTCCTCACGCAGGCAACGAATCTCGAGATCGGCAAGCGCGCTCCCGAGGAGTACTTCGCCGAAGTAGAGGCAAAGAACCCGGGAGCGCTTGCATCGCAATGGATTCCCACCGATCCCGCTCTGTGGACCGTCGATCGATACCCTGACTTCCTCGCCGCTCGGCGTAAGTTGCTCGCAGAAGCGGCACAGACGTTCCTCGATGAACTCCGCTCCGGAGCTCAGAGTGTCGAAGAATCACTGCAGCCACTCGCCGTCGCCGACGCCGAACTCGACGACCCACGGACCCTGCAAATTCAGACCATGATCGCGGAATTGCAGCAGCTCGGATACGCCGAACCTGTCACCGACACCGAGATCACAGATCCCCACAACGGACGATTCCTGTCGATGGCAGAAGCATTCTGGCCGGACGGACTTCAACACGGTGTCGGTGATCCCGTCATTCTCGAACTCGACCCCGACGAGGCCGACCTGCCGCGCCTCGAAGAACTCGGCTACAAGGTCTTCACCTCCGTCGACGCCCTGCTCGGTTTCGTCAACCACCTCAACGAGCTCGCCTCGGGTGAGGTAGAGACCATTACAACCGCGGACCCCGCAGCACCCTCCGACGACGGCGCAACAAGGCTCGAGTCCGAGTTCGATTCGCGTATGCGCAGCATCTACGACCGGGCACGTCGTGAAACCGGCTACAACCCATCCCAGTTCATCAGCATGGTCGCCAACATCGGGCCTCTCGCCACCGCACAGAAGCTCCTTGCCTCACGCACGATCTCGGACGGATTCTCTGAACTGTGGGAGCGAGGCCGGATCGACCTCACCGTCGAGGCACTCGTGGTCGACCCTCGCTTCGAGTCACTTTTCACCGACACAGAACTCGACATTGCCTGGCACCGGCTCACCCAGTTCGGATACTCGCCGAGCGCCTCCGGTTCGACGAAGGTTTCCTCCTCTGCGCGAGTGCCCGCCGGTACTGCGGAGAACCACGCGCCGAGGACGACTGCAGAATCCGCGAAGCCTGAATGGAACGGCCATGACTGGTATGTCTGTTTGGGTGAGGTAAACGACTCCCGAAATTGGGACGATGCCCGCAAGTACGGGTTCGTCTCGGCCGGCGGCGGGCGTTGGTACTCGGACACACTTCAGAAGCTTCAGCACGGCGACCGCGTCTTCGTCTACGTCCCCAAGGTCGGCTACGTCGGTACCGGCACGGTCACCGGGTCTGCTGCACCGGCAGACCAGGCGACGCTCGAGGTCGATGGCAAGCAGGTAGGTTTCCAAAACCTCGAGCTGGTGGGCCCATACACTCACGAGATCATCGACCCGGATCCTGATGAGGACTACCGGGAATGGATCGTGCCGGTCGCGTGGGAACGGACCGTCGATCGGGAGTCGGCCCTGCGCGAATCCGGCCTGTTTGCAAATCAAAACTCCGCCTGCAGACTTCGCGATCAACACACGCTCAACAGGGTCACCGAGTTCTTCGGCGTCACCCAGCAGTGATCGGTTCCCTGAAGTAAACAGCACGTGGCCCGCGGGGTGTGTGCGACGGAGCAGTCCGTCACACACACCCACTGTCCCCGTCGGATCAGTGCACTATACGGCGCTTCGGCTATCTCAGCGCTCGGTTCACTGCCCGCACGAGCAGGCGAGCCGAGCCACGATCCACGACTTGCTGCGCTACCCGCCCGGCCGCGGCAGCCGCAGCGTAGCGTCGGTTGTACCGCGCTCCCCGCACGAAGGGTCGGGCATTCTTGTAGAGGTTCCGTGCGGACCCGGCCCGGTTCGGTGCTGCCACCGCCATTGCACGAAACAGCACCTCGACGATGGCCGGTTGGAGCTGACGGATAATCCTTTCAAATCCGAAAATGGCAATCGGGATCACCTATCCCACTTGGGTCCTTCGACCCGAGATCCCCTGCGCACTGTCGAGGATCTTCCGTCCGATATCGGAAAACTCCGCTTCGCTGTGCGGTTCAGTATCCGGAGAAGCGATGGACATGGCCAGAATCGCAACCGTCTCGATCAGGGACGTGACTCGTCCTGATTACTCGACCTACCGAGTTCTCCGGTTGCGTGTCGCTTCACCCGCTGGATCAGGGCGTCGGTGTTCACATCGGGATGACGGAGACGGCGCTCGTCAATCTGCTTCGTGGCAACAGGTAATTGTTCCGCAAAGATGCCACCGAGGGGACTGCCCCCACTTCAGTTGACTCGTGGGGTTGAGCGGTTCAGGCCGCGTATGCGACTTGGTTGATTGTCTCAAA
>NZ_JABAFB010000010.1:0-228416 GCF_012843405.1 Rhodococcus sp. BL-253-APC-6A1W | reverse complement strand
GGAAGCTAAGCCCCATTGCGCCGATGGTACTGCACTCGACAGGGTGTGGGAGAGTAGGACACCGCCGAACACCCGTTACCGAAAGGGGACCCAATAATTGGGTCCCCTTTCGTGTTTTTATCGTGCTTTTATGAAAGGATTTTTTCTGTGTCCGACAACAACGGTGAGCGTCGATCCTTCCGGAGTGGAGGATCTACTCCCTGGTCGGGCCGGGGCGAAGGCAAAGAAGGCTCGCAGACCAATCGCGGCAACGACGACCGCAGGCAGAGCGGCGACAGGCGTGACGATTCCTCCGCCGGGCGCGGAGACGACCGCCGGCCACAGCGGAGCGGTGAACGCTCCTACCCGGATCGCGCACAGCGCGGCCGAAGCGAGGATGCGCGCCCCCGCCGAGAAGGCGATGCACGACCCGACCGCAACAACGACTCCCGGCCTCGCCGTGAAGGCGATGCGCGTCCGCCCCGCAGCGACGACAGGTCCGACCGCGGCTACCGGCCGCAGCGCGACCAGCCGTCCGGCGACCGCCGACGTGACGACTCCCGGCCCGCCCGTAGTGGCGACTCGCGACCGAATCGCGACAGCGATCCTCGGCAGAGCAGGGGTGACGACCGCGGACGGCAGTTCGGTGATCGGAACCGACCTGCGTCGGATCGGTCCCGCGGAGACGCCGGTCGCAGCGAGCGTCCGAATCGCCCGACCGGTGACCGCAGCCGCGACGACGCACGCGGCGGAGCCCGCAGCTACGGCGGCGATCGCCGTGGCACCGACGACCGCCGTGGAAGCGACGATCGCGGAGCCCGTAGCTACGGCGGTGATCGCCGCGGTGGCGAAGCCCCTCGTCGTCGTGGCGGCGAAGGCGGATTCGGCCCGGCAGGGGGACGTGACGGTTCTGCTCCCCGGCGCGATGCCCGCCCCGACGAGCCGGACCTGCCCGAGAACGTCGAAGCCTCGGAACTGGACCCGGCGATCCGGCGCGACCTCCTCAGTCTCGACAAGCTGAACGCCAACGCCGTCGCACGTCACCTGGTCATGGCGGGGAAGCTCATCGACGACGACCCGCGTCTCGCACTGGCGCATGCCCGTGCCGCACGTCAGCGTGCCGGCCGGATCGCAGTCGTCCGTGAAGCCGCCGGTATCACCGCGTATCACGCAGGCGAATGGGCCGAGGCGCTCTCCGAGCTCCGTGCAGCACGCCGGATGTCCGGTGGAACAGCACTTCTCGCTGTCATGGCCGATTGCGAACGTGGCCTCGGACGGCCGGAGAAGGCCATCGAACTCGGGCGAAGCGAAGAAGCACGTGCCCTCACCGGCGACGAAGCCAGCGAACTGCGGATCGTCGTCGCGGGTGCCCGCATGGATCTCGGCCAGTACGACCAGGCCGTGGTGACACTGCAGACCTCCGATCTCGACCCGACCCGCACCGGTACGCCCGCGGCACGGCTCTTCTACGCATACGCCGACGCACTCGTCGCAGCGGGACGCGCGGAAGAAGGCGTGCAGTGGTTCCTGCACTCCGCGGAAGCCGACATCGAAGGCGTCACCGACGCCGAGGATCGGGTGGAGGAGCTCACCGGAGGAGACTTGTGACCTCGTCGAGCGGCGCCTTCGGCGACGCGGCGGCCGAGTACACCGGTGACTCTCTGCGTTCGCTCTACGATGTCCTCCTGCTCGACCTCGACGGCACGGTCTATCGAGGCGCGGATGCCGTTCCCGGTGCCCGCGAGGCGTTGACCGCAGGCGACAGGCTGTTCTATGTCACGAACAACGCGAGCCGTCGCCCGAGCGAAGTCGCCCGCCATCTCCGCGACCTGGGGTTCCCGGCGGACGACGCGTCGGTGGTGACGAGTTCGCAGTCCGCCGCCCGTCTGCTTGCGGAACAGGTGCCGTCGGGATCACCTGTTCTGGTGGTCGGTACCGACGCTCTGGCAGAGGAGGTCGCCCGGGTGGGATTGAACCCGGTGCGGACCGCCGACGCAGATCCCGTTGCCGTGGTCCAGGGACATTCACCCGAGACGGGGTGGCCGATGCTCGCCGAGGCGACACTCGCCATTCGTGCCGGCGCCTGGTGGGTTGCGACCAACATCGACTCGACGCTGCCCACCGAACGGGGACTGGTGCTCGGAAACGGGTCGATGGTCGCAGCGGTACGTCACGCCACCGGCGCCGAGCCCGTCGTGGCAGGCAAGCCGGCGGCTCCTCTGCTCGAGGATGCGATCCGGCGTGGTGCCGCACAACGGCCGTTGGTCATCGGTGATCGGCTCGACACCGACATCGAGGGTGCCAACGCAGTCGGCGCGGACTCCCTCCTGGTCCTGACCGGCGTCAGCACGGTCGACGACCTGTTGCGCGCTCCCGTGGAGCAACGCCCCACGTACGTCGGTGCCTCGCTCGGGTGCCTCGACGCTCCGGCGTCGCAGGTCCGGGTGATGCCCGCCGAGGGCTGGTCGGTACGGCTCGAGGACGGCGATCTGCATCTCGAGTCCACCGGGGTGGTCGGCGACGCGATGGAGGTCTTGCGCGGACTGCTCGATGTTGCCTGGTCGAACCCCGGTTTCGGCCGGCTCCGGCCGGTCGACGAGCACGCGCGCACTGTGCTCGCGGAGTGGGGCATCGCTTCCTGAATCGGGTCGTGCCGTGTGCCGGTCGTGGCGTGGATGCACTAGCGTGGTCGGTGATGAGCACGTCTATTCCACGCCCCGGCGAACACGTTCCCGGCCCACGAGTCGCGATCGATCCCGACCGTATCCACGCGGAGGTCGATGCGCTGCTGATGCGCGCGCGCGACAGCGCGGACACCTCCGACACGGCCCAGGGGATCTCCCGCCAGGCCCAGCTGCTCGACCAGGCCCACGACGTTCTCGTGCAGGCGCTGGCGACCGTGGACAAGATCTGACGTGGCGCGCCGAGCACGGGTCGACGCAGAACTGGTACGACGCGGATTGGCGCGTTCGCGGGAGCACGCGAGCGAGCTGATCGCCGCGGGCCGGGTGTTGATCGCAGGCACGGTGGCGACCAAAGCCGCCACCGCAGTCGAGCCGAACACCCCGCTGCTCGTCACGGAGGTCGCGGACGAGGTGTCCTGGGCCTCACGTGGCGCGCACAAACTCCTCGGAGCACTCGAAGCCTTCACCCCGCAGGGCCTGGAGATTTCCGGGAAGCGATGCCTGGACGCAGGTGCGTCGACGGGGGGATTCACCGATGTCCTTCTGCACGAAGGCGCGTCGGAGGTGGTCGCCGTGGACGTGGGGTACGGGCAACTCGTCTGGAGACTGCAATCCGACCCGCGTGTCCACGTCATCGATCGAACAAATGTGCGTACCATCGACGCGGATCTCATCGGAGGACCGGTCGAATTGGTGGTGGCGGATCTGTCGTTCATCTCTCTGAAGCTGGTGTTGCCCGCGTTCGTGCGTTGCGCGGCTCCCGGCGCCGACCTGCTTCCGATGGTGAAACCCCAGTTCGAAGTCGGCAAGGACCGGGTCGGCAGCGGCGGCGTCGTGCGAGACCCCGAACTCCGGGCCGAAGCGGTGCTCGAAGTGGCACGCGAGGCCCAGCGAGCGGGGCTCCGCACCCGGGGAGTGGTCGCGAGCCCGCTACCGGGTCCGTCGGGAAACGTGGAGTACTTCCTCTGGCTGCGGGCCGGAGAGCCGGGCGCCGAGGACCTGGACCCGAACGTGATCGATCTCGTCCACCGCGCGGTACAGGAAGGACCACAGTGACAACAGGGCCGGCGCAGCCGAACCCGGGGACAAGAGGGCCGGCGCAGCCGAACCCGGGCACCCCGGCGCCGACGGGTCCCGGAGGCACCGAACGCGAGATCTTGCTCGTCTCGCATGCGGGTCGCGACGAGATCGCCACCACTGCCCTGCGGGTCGCCAAGGTTCTGGGCGAGGCGGGCATCGGTCTACGGGTACTCGAGGACGAGGCAGGTAGCAACGGGCTGGGAGTTCTCGCGATCCCGGGCAGTTTCATTCGCATCGTCGAACCCGGTCCCGACGCCGCCGCAGGCTGCGAGATGGTCATCGTGCTGGGCGGGGACGGAAGTTTCCTCCGCGCTGCCGAACTCGCACAGTATGCGTCGGTCCCTGTGCTGGGCATCAACCTCGGACGAATCGGGTTCCTTGCCGAGGCGGAAGCCGAACACCTCGAAGACGCGTTGCATCAGGTCGCCCACCGCGAATACCGCATCGAAGAACGAATGACTCTGGATGTGACCATCCGCGTCGACGACAGGATTGTCGACCGCGGCTGGGCGCTGAACGAGGCGAGCCTCGAGAACAAATCCCGGCTCGGGGTGCTCGAAGTCGTGCTCGAGGTCGACGGCAGGCCGGTCTCGTCGTTCGGTTGCGACGGGGTCCTCATCGCAACCCCCACGGGTTCGACCGCCTACGCGTTCTCCGCGGGCGGTCCTGTGGTGTGGCCGGAACTCGAGGCACTGCTGGTGATCCCGAGCAACGCACACGCGCTGTTCGCGCGCCCGCTGGTGACGAGCCCCGAATCGATCATCGCCGTCGAAACCCTCGCGGGTGGTCACGACGGGGTGGTGTTCTGCGACGGCCGGCGCACGCTCGAACTGCCCGCGGGCGGACGCCTCGACGTGGTGCGCGGCCGGCACCCGGTGCGCTGGGTACGGCTGGATTCGGCACCGTTCGCAGACCGGATGGTGCGAAAGTTCGAACTTCCGGTGAAGGGCTGGCGGGGAAGGAAGCTCTGAGATGCTCGCTGAGATCAGGATCGACAACCTGGGCGTCATCTCCGAGGCGAGCGCCCGGTTCCACGGTGGTCTCACCGTGCTGACCGGCGAGACGGGTGCCGGTAAGACCATGGTGGTCACGAGCCTGCACCTGCTGTCCGGGGTTCGGGCGGACGCGACACGGGTCCGCGTCGGCGCGAACCGTGCCGTGGTCGAGGGACGCTTCAGCGTCGACGACGGTGCCAGTCATGTCGAAAAAGAAGTCGCCCGGCTTCTCGAGGCCGCCGGCGCGCAACGCGACGAGGACGGCAGCATCATCGCCGTCCGCAGCGTGGGCAGCGACGGCCGGTCCCGCGCCCACCTCGGGGGACGCAGCGTCCCGGTGGGTGTGCTCTCCGAATTCACCGACCCGCTGCTCACCGTGCACGGGCAGAACGACCAATTGCGCCTGCTCCGCCCGGGCGAACAGCGTTCCGCGCTGGATCGGTTCGGCGGAAAGGCGATCGCTCCGCTGCTCGACCGGTATCGCACGCACCGACGTCGGTGGCTCGACGCCCGCGCCGAATTGCACGAACGTACCGAGCGGTCGCGGGAGCTGGCGCAGGAAGCCGACCGTCTCCAGTACGGACTCGACGAGATCGAGCGCGTCGATCCGGAGCCGGGGGAGGACGCCCGGCTCGTCGACGACGTCCGTCGTCTGTCCGATCTCGATTCCCTCCGCGAGGCAGCGATGGGCGCGCACGCGGTGCTCGCCGGACAGGACGCCGCCGACGGTGACGAAGCCCGCTCCGCACTCGACTTGCTGGGTGAGGCACGCTCGCGCGTCGACGGCAGCGACGACCCGGCCCTTCGCGACCTCGGGCCGCGCTTGGACGACGCCATCGCGGTGGTCACCGACGTGGCCGGCGATCTGTCGGGCTACCTGGGGGATCTTCCCTCCGACCCGGGTGCGCTCGAGACCCTGCTCACCCGGCAGGCCGAACTGAAAACCCTCACCCGGAAATACGCGGCGGACGTCGACGGAGTACTCGAGTGGGCGCGCAGCGCACGAGAACGACTCTCGGGTCTCGATGTGTCCGCCGAGGCCCTCGACAAACTCGCCGCCGAGGTCGACGCCGAAGCCGCCGCCACCGCGGAGGCCGCGACGGCACTGTCGGCGGCACGCCAGAAGGTGGCGGGGAAGCTGGCGAAAGCGGTGAGCAAAGAACTCGCCGGACTGGCGATGGGCCGCGCGGTGCTCGAGGTACAGATCCGCGAACAGCAGGCCGCGGCGGCAGATTCCGCGCCGCTGCCGATCGGCGATCGCGTCCTGCACGCCGGTGAGTCCGGCGTCGACGAGGTGGAGTTCCGGCTTGCCGCGCACGGCGGCGCTCCGGCTCTTCCCCTGGCGCGCAGCGCGTCCGGCGGCGAGCTCTCGCGGGTGATGCTCGCGCTCGAGGTGGTCCTCGCCGGATCCGAGCGTGGCGCGACCATGGTCTTCGACGAGGTCGACGCCGGCGTCGGAGGCCGCGCCGCTGTCGAGATCGGCCGTCGGCTGGCTCGGTTGTCCCGGACCCATCAGGTCATCGTCGTCACACACCTCCCGCAGGTCGCCGCGTTCGCCGACACGCACCTGGTGGTGGACAAGGTGGACGATCGCGCCGGGGTGGTGAGCAGCGGCGTGCGGATGTTGTCGGACGCCGAACGTGTCGCCGAACTCGCCCGGATGCTCGCGGGACTCGACGACACCGAGACCGGTCGCGCCCACGCCGAGGAGTTGCTCGCCGTCGCGCACGCCGAGCGGGCACAGTGATCGGGCCGTCGATGCGGCGTCGCGGCGTCGTCTCGGCGCGCCTCCGATAACTGACCGGAACTCCGGAGCATCATCTTTGCCATGAAGATGCCGGCGCTGCTGTCACGTACCAACGAAACGTTGCCCGGAGTCAGCGGTATCGCGAGGGTCGATACGAACTCCGCGAAGCTGTTGCGTCGGGTCGGTCCCGGCGACGTGGTGGTCCTCGACGCGCTCGACCTCGATCGTGTCACCGCCGACGCTCTCGTCGAAGCAGGCGTGTCGGCCGTAGTCAATGCATCGGCCTCGATTTCGGGCCGGTACCCGAATCTGGGGCCCGAGGTGATCGTCGCCAACGGCATCCTCCTCGTCGACAACACCGGCGCCGAGACATTCAAGAAGATCAAGGACGGCGCCAAAGTCCGGCTCTACGAGGGTGGCGTATACGCCGGCGAGCGACTGCTGGTGCAGGGCGACGAACAGACCGAGGCCGAGATCTCCGATCGGATGATCGAAGCCAAGACGGGTCTCGTCGACCATCTCGAAGCGTTTTCCGGCAACACCATCGAGTTCATCAGGTCAGAAAGCCCGCTGCTCATCGACGGCGTCGGCATCCCGGAGATCGACCTCGACCTGCGCGACCGGCACGTCGTGGTGGTGTCCGATGGGCCCGGCCACGTCCAGGACCTCAAGGACCTCAAGCCCTTCATCAAGGAATATTCGCCGATTCTCGTCGGCGTCGGACCGGGTGCGGACGCGCTCACCAAAGCCGGATACCGGCCTGATCTGATCGTCGGTGATCCGGACGGGATCGGCACGGCGACCCTCAAATCCGGTGCCGAAGTCGTGCTGCCCGCCGACCCGGACGGCCATGCTCCCGGACTCGAACGCATTCAGGACCTCGGTATCGGCGCGATGACCTTCCCGGCGGCCGGAACGCCCACCGACCTCGCGCTGCTGCTCGTCGACCATCACGGCGCCGCGCTCGTGGTCACCGTGGGCAGCACCGTCTCGCTCGACGAGTTCTTCGACCAGGGGCGTCGCGACACCAACCCGTCGGCGGTCATGACGCGCCTCAAGGTCGGACCGAAACTCGTCGACGCCAAAGCTGTCGCCACCCTGTACCGCAGCCGCGTCTCCGGCGGCATCATCGCCTTGTTGATCTTCGCGGCGCTGATCGCGATCATCGCGGCCCTGGTCGTCTCCAATCTCGGGGGCGATGTCGTCGCCCTGGCCCAGGAATGGTGGGACAGCGCCGTCGACTGGGTCCGGGGCCTGCGCGCGTGATCTCGCTGCGTCACCACGCCGTCTCGCTGGTGGCCGTGTTCCTGGCCCTGGCGCTCGGCATCGTGCTCGGATCGGGACTGCTGTCGGGCAGCGTGGTCTCCGGCCTGCGCGACGACAAGTCCGAGATGCGGCGCGAACTGCAGGAGGCCGAGGACCGTGCCGCCCGGCTCGACGGACAACTCGTCGCCGCCGACGGATTCGACGCCACCGTCGCGCCGCGCGTGGTGCGCGATGTCCTCACCGACCGCACCGTCCTCGTCGTCACCACCCCGGACGCCGATCCCGCCGACGTCGACGCACTCGTACGCACGGTGGGGGACGCCGGAGGCAGGGTCACCGGCCGGCTCGCGCTCACCGAGTCCTTCGTCGGCGCGTCCGGAGCCGACCAACTTCGCACCACCGTCACCAACGTCATCCCCGCCGGGGTGGAGCTGCAGACCGGCGCCATCGATCCGGGCAGCCTCGCCGGGGACCTTCTCGGCGCAGTGCTGCTGGTCGACCCGGCCACCGGTGAGGCTCGCGGCACACCGGAGGAACGCGCACTGGCCCTGACCACTCTGCGCAGCGGCGGCTTCATCGGCTACGACGACGGAGAGGCCGAACCGGCGCAGACGGCGCTCGTCGTCACCGGAGAACCCCCTACCGGGAGCGATACCGCCGGCGGAAACCGCGGGGCGCTCGTGGCCCGCTTCGCCGCCGCTGTCGACGCGCGCGGAGCCGGCGCCGTCCTCGCCGGTCGGCCGGGCGCTGCAGCCGGAAACGGCCCCGTCGCCGTGGTGCGTGCCGACGCGGCACTGTCCTCAGGGCTGTCCACCGTCGACAATCTCGATCGGGAAGCCGGCCGGATCACCACAATTCTCGCGGTCCGGGAACAGCTCGACGGAGGCGCCGGACGCTACGGCACCGGTCCCGGAGCGAGCGGCGTCACCGTCGGTTCCGCGGCGCGCTGAGCGCACCCGTCCGCCCCGGTGCGCGTGCTCCAACCGCCCGGGAAATGTGACGTCCACAGCACCGGAGGGCGATACAGGCGAGTCGAGTACGCCCCGGACGCAGAAGGTGTTACCGTGAAGTTCCGTGGGTCGGCAGGCCCCAGCTGCATCACATCAGTCCAAAAGCCCTGCACCTGACGTCACGGGAGCTCTTTTGCCACAGTCACGCCATTCGCGTACCGCTACCAAGCACATCTTCGTCAGCGGGGGCGTCGCGTCCTCGCTCGGCAAAGGTCTCACCGCGTCGAGCCTCGGAGCGCTGCTCACCGCCCGCGGGATGCGGGTCACGATGCAGAAACTGGACCCGTACCTCAACGTCGATCCCGGCACCATGAATCCGTTCCAGCACGGTGAGGTCTTCGTCACCGAGGACGGCGCCGAGACCGACCTCGACGTCGGCCACTACGAACGTTTTCTCGATCGCGATCTCAGCGCCGATGCGAATGTCACCACCGGCCAGGTGTATTCGACGGTCATCGCGAAGGAACGCCGCGGAGAGTATCTCGGCGACACCGTGCAGGTGATCCCGCACATCACCGACGAGATCAAACGGCGCATCCTCGCGATGGCCGCACCCGACAACGAGGGCCAGATCCCCGACGTCGTGATCACCGAAATCGGTGGCACGGTCGGTGACATCGAATCCCAGCCGTTCCTCGAGGCCGCACGCCAGGTCCGTCACGAGGTCGGCCGCGACAACTGCTTCTTCCTCCACGTGTCGCTGGTGCCGTACCTCGGCCCGTCCGGCGAACTGAAGACCAAGCCGACCCAGCACTCGGTCGCGGCGTTGCGCAACATCGGCATCCAGCCCGACGCTCTCGTCCTGCGGTGCGACCGCGACGTGCCGGCCACGCTCAAGGCCAAGATCTCCTTGATGTGCGACGTCGACCTCGCCGGGTGCATCTCGTGCCCCGACGCCCCGAGCATCTACGACATCCCGAAGGTGCTCCACAGCGAGGGCCTCGACGCCTACGTCGTGCGTCAGCTCGGCCTGCCGTTCCGCGACGTCGACTGGACGGTGTGGGGTGACCTGCTCGAGCGGGTGCACAACCCTCGCGAGACCGTCGAGGTCGCACTGGTCGGCAAGTACATCGACCTGCCCGACGCCTACCTGTCGGTGACCGAAGCGCTGCGCGCCGGTGGATTCGCGCACCGCGCCAAGGTGAAGATCCGCTGGGTCGCCTCCGACGAATGCGAAACCGAAGCCGGCGCCGAAAAGCACCTCGGTGACGTCGACGCCGTGCTGATCCCCGGCGGATTCGGTATCCGCGGCATCGAAGGCAAGCTCGGCGCGATCCGCTTCGCCCGTATCCGCAAGATCCCGCTGCTCGGCCTGTGCCTCGGCCTGCAGGGCGTCGTCATCGAAGCCGCCCGGTCCGTGGGAATCACCGATGCCTCCTCCACCGAGTTCGATCCCGACACCACAGCACCGGTGATCTCGACGATGGCCGACCAGGAACAGGCCGTCGCCGGCGAAGCCGATCTCGGTGGCACGATGCGGCTCGGCGCCTACCCGGCCACGCTGAAGAAGGGCTCGGTCGTCGCCAAGGCGTACGGCTCCGAGCACGTCTCCGAACGGCACCGTCACCGGTTCGAGGTCAACAACGCCTACCGCGACGAGATCGCGAAGTCGGGACTGGTGTTCTCGGGCACCTCGCCCGACGGCCGCCTGGTGGAGTTCGTCGAGTACCCCGCGAGCACCCACCCCTACTTCGTGGCGACCCAGGCGCATCCCGAACTGAAGAGCCGCCCGACCCGCCCGCACCCGCTCTTCGCCGGGCTGATCGCCGCGGCACTGCAGTACAAGGCCGCCGAACGGCTGCCCGTCGACGTCCACGGCGGTGACCCGGCCGCCGCCGAGCCGGTCACGTCCGCGTCCGGCTCCGGCGACGCCGAGTAGATCGATGGCGCAGCGACACGAATTCAGCACCCGGTCCAGCAGACGGATCTACACCGGCGCCATCGTGTCGCTGCGCGTCGACGAGGTGGTCATGCCCGGTGGGCAGACCGCCGAACGGGAAGTCGTCGAGCACCACGGCGCCGTGGCCGTGGTGGCCGTCGACGCCCACGACCGGGTTGTGCTCGTCCATCAATACCGCCATCCGCTCGGCCGGCGGCTGTGGGAGCTACCCGCCGGCCTGCTCGACGCCCCCGGTGAGGGCCCCCTCGACACGGCACGCCGCGAACTCGCCGAAGAGACCGGACTTGCCGCCGCCGAATGGGAGGTCCTCGTCGACATCGCGCTGTCGCCCGGATTCACCGACGAGGCGGTCCGGATCTTCGCCGCACGCGGTCTCAGCTCGGTCGACCGCCCCGATCCTGTCCACGAAGAGGCGGACCTCGAGGTGGAATTCGTCCCTCTCGACGAGGCCGTCGCGATGGCGTTGCGCGGAGAGATCGTCAATGCCACGGCGGTCTCGGGCATCCTGGCGTTCGCCGCCGCTCGCACCACCGGGGGAGCGTTCCTCCGCGCCCCGGATGCGGCATGGCCGGACCGGCCGACCGCGTTCGCCCGCACTCGCGCCGAACAGTGAGAACCTAGAGGGCGTGCTCGCACGACACCTCGACGCCTATCTCGATCACCTCACCGTCGAACGCGGTGCTGCCCGCAACACGATCACGGCCTACCGGCGGGACCTGACCCGATACCTCGACTACCTCGCGGAGCGCGGGGTCGGTGAGCTCGCCGATGTCGAGGAACAGCACATCGCCGATTTCGGGGTCGCGCTCCGCCGCGGCGACCCCGAAGCCGGCCGTCCTGCGCTCGCTGCCGGTTCGGTAGCCCGCGCACTGATCGCGGTTCGCGGCCTCCACCGGTTCGCCGCCGCGGAAGGCCACACCCCGGTGGACGTCGCGCGGTCCGTCACCCCACCGAGTCAGGGCAGGCGACTGCCCAAGTCGCTCACCGTCGACCAGGTCACCGCGCTCCTCGACGCCGTCGGAGGGGAAGCGGACGGCGCGCGCGGCCTGCGCGACCGTGCGCTGCTCGAAGTGCTGTACTCCACCGGAGCGCGGATCTCCGAAGCCGTAGGGCTCGACATCGACGACATCGACACCGAGTCGCGTGCCGTGCTGCTGCGAGGCAAGGGAGGAAAACAGCGCCTCGTTCCCGTCGGGCGACCCGCACTCGCCGCGCTCGACGCCTATCTCGTACGGGGCAGACCCGCCCTCGCCGGCGGACACACGCCCGCGCTGTTCCTCAACGCGCGCGGCGGCCGGCTCTCCCGGCAGAGCGCCTGGACGGTGCTGCGAGCCGCCGCGGAACGCGCCGGACTCGACTCGAATGTCTCCCCTCACACCCTCCGCCACTCCTTCGCGACGCATCTCCTCGACGGCGGCGCCGACGTACGGGTGGTGCAGGAGTTACTGGGGCATGCTTCTGTGACGACCACGCAGATATACACGCTGGTCACGGTGGGTGCGCTGCGCGAGGTGTGGGCCGGCGCGCATCCGCGCGCGAGATGAGTTACACCGCGTGGCGGCGCGTGTCCGTGCGGTAATCGGGGGCACGAGGCGGTAGCGTTCCTGTAACGGAACGGCCGCCGGACCATGGCTCCGGTGACAGACAGACTCCGGTGAGACAGAGACCGGGTCGCCAGACAGGGGGAGTACCGAACGTGGGCACACCTCAGCCACCCGCCACGGAAACCACACAGACCCGGACACCCGCATGGGCGCTCGCGGCCACCGGATCGCGGGACGCGGAGTCCGCACCGCCGGTCGCCGATGTCGAACTCGGACCTACGGGACGGCCGCGCCGGTCGATACCCGAACCTGCCCCGCTCTCGTCCCACGGTCCCGCGAAGATCATCGCGATGTGCAACCAGAAGGGTGGGGTCGGCAAAACCACCTCCACCATCAACCTCGGCGCATCACTCGCCGAGTGCGGTCGCCGCGTGCTCCTCGTCGATCTCGACCCCCAAGGTGCGCTGTCGGCCGGTCTCGGTGTCGCCCACCACGACCTCGACATGACGGTGCACAACGTTCTCGTCGACCCGCGGGTCACCGCCGACGACGTCCTCGTTCACACACGTGTCGAGGACCTCGATCTTCTGCCCAGCAACATCGACCTGTCGGCCGCCGAGATCCAACTCGTCTCCGAAGTCGGACGCGAACAGGCACTCGGACGCGCTCTCTACCCTCTGCTCGACCGCTACGACTACATACTCGTCGATTGCCAGCCCTCGCTCGGGCTTCTCACCGTCAACGCGCTGGCCTGCGCCGACTCGGTGCTCATCCCGATGGAATGCGAATTCTTCAGTCTCCGCGGGCTCGCGCTGCTCAACGACACGGTCGCCAAGGTCCGGGACCGGCTCAACCCGAAACTGACGGTGGCGGGGATTCTCGTGACCATGTACGACTCGCGCACCCTGCACGGCCGCGAAGTGATGTCGCGCGTCGTCGAGGTGTTCGGGGATCTGGTCTACGACGCCGTCATCAACCGCACCGTGAAATTCCCCGAGACCAGCGTCGCGGGCGAACCGATCACGCGGTGGGCTCCAACCTCCGCCGGCGCGGAGGCCTATCGGGGCCTGGCGCGAGAAGTGATCCACCGGACCGGCCGCTGATCCGTGTACACCGCCACCCCGGACACGGCTCCTCCGAAAGCCACTCTTCCGGAGACCGTCGACCGGAATCTCACGCCGGGCGCCCCGGAAATCCCGGCTGCCCCGGACACCACGAATTCACCAGCGATCGCGGAGACCTCGGCGCCGGTCGCCGCGGAGCCGGACAGGCCCGCCGGTTTCCACCTCAGCCTCCGCAACTTCGAAGGCCCCTTCGATCTGCTGCTCAGCCTGATCTCCCAACGCCGCCTCGACGTAACCGAAGTAGCGCTCCATGAGGTCACCGACGAATTCATCTCCTACACCCGCCGGCTCGGATCCGAAATGGGTCTCGATCAGACCACGGAGTTTCTCGTCGTCGCGGCGACCCTGCTCGATCTCAAAGCGGCGCGGCTGCTTCCGTCCGGCGACGTCGACGATCCCGAAGACCTCGCCCTCCTCGAAGCCCGCGACTTGCTGTTCGCGCGGCTCCTTCAGTACCGGGCCTACAAACTCGTCGCCGAGCAGTTCGCCGCTCTCGAAAGTGCCGCCCTGCGCCGCTACCCGCGCGCGGTCTCCCTCGAAGAATGCTTCGAGAACCTGGTGCCCGACGTCGTTCTCGGCGTCGACGCCCAGCGCTTCGCGGAGATCGCGGCTGCCGCGTTCCGGCCCAAGCCGGTTCCCACGGTCGGTCTCGACCACCTGCACGTGCCGACCGTGTCGGTACCCGAGCAAGCGGCTCTGATTCTCGCGGTCCTGGAACAACGCGGCGCCGGGGTCTGGGTAGGGTTCGACGAACTGATTTCCGAGTGCGAGCACGGACTCCAGATCGTCGCCCGGTTCCTTGCGCTGCTCGAGCTCTACCGGGAACGTGCCGTCACGTTCGAGCAACCCGACCCGTTGGGACCGTTGCAGGTGGCGTGGACCGGGGAGAACGACGACGCCGCCATCGACTTCGAGGAGGACTACGGATGAGCCAGGACCACGTCGCGGATGCCGCCGGTACCGCCGACGAGCGGGCCTGGGACGCGGAACTGCTCGAGATGGCCGACGACGAACTCGTTGCCGCGCTCGAAGCGTTGCTGCTCGTGGTCGACACCCCGGCACCCACCGAACAACTCGCCGCCGCCATCGGAATCACCACCGAACGTGCGGAGACCGCACTGCGCGGCCTCGCGCACAGTCTCACCGCGCGCGGCTCCGGCATCGACCTGCGGATCGCGGGGGACGGCTGGCGCTTCTACACACGCCGCGACTTCGCACCGTACGTCGAGAAACTGCTGCAAGGTGGCGCACGCACGAAGCTCACCCGCGCGGCCCTGGAAACGCTGGCCGTCGTCGCATACCGGCAGCCGGTGACACGTAGCCGGGTCAGTGCGGTGCGCGGCGTCAATGTCGACGGCGTGATGCGCACCCTGCTCGCCCGGGATCTCATCGCCGAGGCGGGGACGGACCGCGAGACCGGCGGCACGCTCTACGTCACGACGGATCTGTTCCTGGAACGGCTCGGGCTGGCGTCGTTGCAGGATCTCCCGCCCGTCGGACCCCTGCTTCCGGACGTCGATGTGATCGATGACATCTCTGAGAGTCTCGAGTCGGACCCACGATTTGAGAGAATGGGAAAGAACGCGCGTCCCGAGACACTCTCGCCCGCGGAGTTCGATCCAGAGAATTGACAGGAATCAAGTGAATACACCCGCTCGCCGTGATGGCACACCGGACCGCAATCGTAGTAACCCCCGCGCCGCGAAGGCTCAGAATCCTCGCGCTCAGCGCTCCGACAATCGGACGGACGCTCGTCCCGATCGTCGCACCGACTCCCGCCCCGACCGCCGTACCGAAGGTCGTTCGGATTTCCGTACCGATCGTCGTACGGAGGGTCGTCCTGATCGCCGTACCGAGGGTCGTTCGGATTTCCGTACCGATCGTCGTACCGAGGGTCGTCCTGATCGCCGCACCGAGGGTCGTTCGGATTTCCGTACCGATCGTCGTACCGAGGGCCGTCCTGATCGTCGTACCGAAGGTCGTTCGGACCACCGTCCCGATCGACGTACGGAGGGTCGTTCGGACCACCGTACCGATCGTCGTACGGAGGGTCGTTCGGATTTCCGGACGGATCGTCGTACGGAAGGCCGTCCCGACCGCCGCACCGAGGGTCGTTCGGATCACCGTACCGATCGTCGTACCGAAGGCCGTCCCGAATACCGGAACGACGCCCGTCCCGATCGTCGTACGGACTCTCGTCCCGATCGCCGGGCTGAGGGACGTACGGACTCTCGTCCCGATCGCCGCACCGACGCTCGCCCGGATCGACGGGCAGAAACCTCGACGCCGGACGCCGGGAAGAAGCCGCACCGCAAGGGCGCCACGCTGAACAAGCGCGGCCGCCCGGCCGCGCCGAAACCGGCGGCCAAGCGGCCCGTGCCCAACCCGACGATCAGCAATGCGAAGCCCGCGCGACACCAGCACAGCGATGCCGGTCCCACCCAGCTTCCCGCAGGTGAGGGCGTGCGCCTGCAGAAGGTGCTCGCCCAGGCCGGTGTCGCCTCACGCCGGGCCGCCGAAGAACTCATCGATGCCGGTCGCGTCGAGGTCGACGGCAAGATCGTGGTCGAACAGGGCCTTCGCGTCGACCCGGAGAACACGGTCATCCGTGTGGACGGAACGCGCGTGGTCGTGAAGAAGGACCTCGTGCATCTCGTGCTCAACAAGCCGCGCGGATGGCAGTCCACGATGTCCGACGATCTCGGCCGCCCGTGCGTCGGCGATATCGTCTCCGAACGCATCGCTGCCGGTCAGCGGCTCTTCCACGTGGGCCGGCTCGACGCGGACACCGAAGGTCTGCTGCTGCTCACCAACGACGGTGAGCTCGCTCACCGGCTCATGCACCCGTCGTTCGAGGTCACCAAGACGTACCTGGCGACCGTCAAGGGCGAGTTGCCGCGCGGCGTCGGCAAGAAGCTCAAGGAAGGCATCGAGCTGGACGACGGCCCCGCCTCGGTGGACCAGTTCGCACTGCTCGAAGTCTTCAACGGCCAGTCCCGCGTGCGTCTCGAATTGCACGAGGGCCGCAAGCACATCGTCCGCCGCCTGCTCGACGCGGTGGGTCACCCGGTGATCCGCCTGGTGCGCACCAACATCGGTGCCGTCGCGCTCGGTGATCAGCGGCCCGGCACTCTCCGTGTGCTCGGACGCAAGGAAGTCGGCGGACTGTACGAGGCGGTCGGCCTGTGACCGGCTCCGCCCCGCTCGCCGGGGAGGGCCCGCTGATCGTTGCGATGGACGGCCCGTCCGGGACCGGAAAATCCACCGTGTCCAAGCGCCTGGCGAAGCACCTGAAGGCGGCATACCTCGACACCGGGGCCATGTACCGGATCGCGACCCTGCACGCGCTGCGTCGCGGCACCGATCTGACGGACCCGGCCGCCATCGCGGCGGTCACCGCAGGTCTGCCCTGGTCCATCGGCACCGATCCGGCAGTCGAGGACATCCGCCTCGACGGTGAGGACGTCCGCGAGGTCATCCGCAGCGGGGAGGTCACCGCTGCGGTGTCCGCAGTCTCCGCAGTGCCCGAGGTGCGCACGCTCCTCGTCGAGGCACAGCGGCGACTCGGACGCGCCGCGGGACGTGTCGTCGTCGAGGGACGTGACATCGGCACCGTCGTGTTCCCCGACTCGGACGTGAAGATCTATCTCACCGCCTCTCCGGAGGCCCGCGCCCACCGGCGCAACAACCAGAACATCGCCCAGGGACGCGGCGACGACTACGAGGCTGTGCTCGCGGCGGTACAACGCCGCGACCACCTCGACTCCACCCGCGCGGTCTCACCGCTGCGCGCGGCGGACGACGCGGTCGTCGTGGACACCAGCGATATGAACATCGACGAGGTGGTTGCCGCGCTGGTCGCAGTGGTCACCGAGCAGACGGGAGCGACGCTGTGAGCGACGACGTCACCACAGAATTCGCCGGAGACGGCACATGGTCGGAAGAAACCGACTGGGATATCGACCTCACCGACGGTGACGCCTTCGAAGAGTTCGTGCCGGTTCCGACCGTCGCGGTCGTCGGCCGGCCCAACGTCGGCAAATCGACTCTGGTCAACCGCATCATCGGTCGCCGCGAGGCGGTCGTCGAGGATGTGCCCGGAGTCACCCGCGACCGCGTCTCGTACGAGGCGACGTGGGCGGGGCGCCGATTCATGGTGCAGGACACCGGCGGCTGGGAGCCCGACGCCAAGGGCATGATGCAGTCCGTGGCGCAGCAGGCCGAGGTCGCCATGCGTACCGCCGACGCGATTCTCGTCGTCGTCGACGCGACGGTCGGTGCGACCAACGTCGACGAGGCTGTCGCGAAGGTGCTGCGGCGCTCGAAGACCCCGGTGCTGCTCGTCGCGAACAAGGTCGACGACGACCGCGTCGAAGCCGAAGCCGCCGCCCTGTGGTCGCTCGGCCTCGGTCAGCCCTATTCGGTGTCCGCCACCCACGGACGCGGCACGGGCGACCTGCTCGACGACCTGCTCGAGAAACTGCCCGCGACGCCGCGCGAAGGCACCGGCGGGGGAGGACCTCGTCGCGTCGCACTGGTCGGTAAGCCGAACGTCGGCAAGTCGAGCCTGCTCAACAAGCTCGCCGGCGACGAGCGTTCGGTGGTGCACGACGTAGCGGGCACCACCGTCGACCCCGTCGACTCGCTCGTCGAGCTCGGGGGCAAGCCGTGGCGGTTCGTGGACACGGCGGGCCTGCGCAAGCGTGTCACGCATGCGTCGGGCGCCGAGTTCTACGCATCGCTGCGGACGCGCGCGGCGATCGAGGCCGCGGAGGTCGCGGTCCTGCTGATCGACGCGTCCCAGCCCATCACCGAGCAGGATCAGCGTGTCATCACGATGGTCGTGGAATCGGGCCGGGCGCTCGTGATCGCGTTCAACAAATGGGATCTCGTCGACGAGGACCGTCGCTACGAACTCGGCCGCGAGATCGAACGCGACCTGTCGCGGGTGCCGTGGGCAGCGCGCGTCAACATCTCCGCCAAGACGGGCCGCTCGGTGCAGCGTCTCGTCCCGGCCATGGAGACGGCGCTCGAGTCGTGGGACAAGCGCATCTCCACCGGACGTCTCAACAATTGGCTCAAGGAGATCGTGGCCGCGACGCCTCCGCCGATGCGCGGTGGCCGGTTGCCGCGTGTGATGTTCGCGACGCAGGCCGCGACGCGCCCGCCGACCTTCGTGTTGTTCACCACCGGATTCCTCGAGGCCGGTTACCGCCGGTTCATCGAACGGAAGCTGCGTGAGGAGTTCAACTTCGACGGCAGCCCGGTTCGTGTCTCGGTTCGCGTCCGGGAGAAGCGTGACCGTCGCAAGTGAGCGGTCCGCGCCCATGACCCCGTGACGGTCACAGTGCCCTGACCAGGCGATTAGCGTTTCCCGCCGTCCCTGTTGTAATCTCAACGAGCGTTCGAGAGAGCGCGGGACGGGCTGTGGCGCAGCTTGGTAGCGCACTTGACTGGGGGTCAAGTGGTCGCAGGTTCAAATCCTGTCAGCCCGACCGAGGAACAGCATGTCAGAGGCGGTTTCGGAGAAATCCGAGACCGCCTCTACTGCGTTCGAGCCCTGATTCAGCGCGGATCGCTGCCGAGTGGCGCATAGTCCTCGAACGGGTCTCGTGGAGCTCCGAGAGCCCATTTCCGGCGCAACTACGTCAGTGTCCAGCGCGAAGCCAGAGCATCGCAGATGGTGCGTTGCTGAGATTCGTTCTGATGGTGCGCGAGGAGTCCTTCGATGGTGAAAATTCCGATCATCACTTCGGCGTCCACGGTGGGGGCGGCGACTCCGGCCTTCTCGAGCTCGTAGCGGAACAGACTTCCGGTGATCGCATGGAAATTCTGATGCCATTCGGCGACGGCCGGAGAGTGCTCGACGCGGGCGTGCACCGTCGTCACCAGGTGACTCATGTCCGTGAGTTGTCCGACCACCCAAAGCAACCGGGCGGCAATGGGTTCGGCGGCGACGTCCTGGTAGCGCGGCCACACGTCGGCCATGACCGCTGTGAGAACTGCGATCAAGACGTCGTCCTTGTTTCCGAAGTACCAGTAGATAGTGTTCGGGGCCACCTCGGCTTCCTTGGCGAGTCGGCTCATCGACGTGGCGTCGTAGCCATCCTCGACGAACAGCCGCCGGGCGGCCGCCACGATTTCTGCGCGCTTCTCGTCGGCGGGTTGCGGGCGCTTGTTGCGTGCCATGGCGTGGTTCCCCTCGGGCGGTCCAGGTGCCATTCCTTGATGCCGTTCACGGCGCTGCTACTTTGTGTTGAATGTCATTCAAGATACTCGCCGGGGGAACACCGTGACTCACCCATACAGCTACGTCCGACACGACGTGACATTCCTGCCCGAGGGGACCCCCTGCGCCGCATGGCTGTATCGGCCCGATGGCGTCGAGAATCCGCCCGTCGTCGTGCTGGCGCACGGCTTCGCCGCGTTCCGCGAACTGCGACTGGACGCCTACGCTGCACGGTTCGCCCAAGCCGGATACGCCGCGCTGGTGTTCGACTATCGCCACTGGGGGGCCAGCGGAGGACAACCCCGCCGCATCCTCGACATCGGTCGGCAGCACGCCGACTGGCGTGCCGCCATCGCCTACGCCCGCAGTCTGCCCAACGTCGACACGACGCGCATCGTCGGGTGGGGATCCTCATTCGGCGGTGGACACGTCTTGGACCTGGCCGCCCAGGATCACGCGCTTGCTGCCGCGATCGTGCAGGTGCCCCACGTGACCGGCCCAGCCTCGGCGTTCGCGCAAGCCCCCACACTCCTCGCCCGCCTTGTCGTGGCGGCCGTGCGCGATCAGGTAGGGGCGTGGCTGGGCCGCCCGCCCCATCGGGTCAAGTCCATCGGCATACCCGGCGACCTCGCGATGATGACCTCCCCCGGTGCCTACGCCCTGGTCGAGCGAATGGCCGGTGACCAGTTCGAGAAACTACTGGCCGAGAATGATGTGGCCGCTCGTATCGCGCTCCGAGTCCCGTTCTACTCACCGGGGAGGAAGGCAGCCGACATCACTGCTCCGACGCTGGTTCAGCTCGCCACGAAGGACGACGTCACCCCGTATGCGAAGGCTCGGAAGATCGCGGGGCGCATCCCGCGGGGTGAAGTGCGGTCCTATGACTGCACGCACTTCGAACCCTATCTGGACCCGCACTTCGAGCAGATCGTGACCGATCAGATCGCTTTCCTGGATCGCCATGTCAGAGGCGCTCGGTGACGACACCGTCGACAACGGCCTTGCCCTTCCCTCGAACCGGAGGGGCTTCACGCTGACGGAGTCCCGCGCCGCCGTACCGCTCCCGGGGTTGTCCCCGTCGCCCGCTTGAACGCACGCGCGAATGCAGCCTCGGATTCGTATCCCGATCGCGCGGCGAGTTCGGACACCGTCGCGCCCCTGTGCAACGCCACGGCCGCTGTTTCCATCCGCCACCGGGCGACGTACCGCATGGGCGGTTCCCCGACGAGTTCGGTGAACCGCGCTGCGAACGCAGATCGTGACATCGATGCCTCGCGAGCCAGCCCGGCGACACTCCACGGTCCCTCCGGACTGTGGTGTACCGCTGCGAGCGCGCGGCCCACCTGCGGGTCCTGCAGCGCCCCGACCCACCCGTCCCGTGCTGCGGGGTCGGATTCGACCCAGCTCCGGATCGCGAGGATTACGAGGATGTCGGCGAACCGGGTCAGCACTGCCTCGCCACCGGGCCGCACCCGGCGCGCTTCGTCCGCCATCAGCGCAAGTATCTGCGACGCGGTTCCCCGCGCCGAGTCGATCCGCAGGACCGGTGGCAGTAAGGACACCAGTCTCCGAGCGGTCGGATGGTCGAATTCGACGATGCCGCATACGAGCACGGTGGGGTCACCGCCCCCACCGTGCCGCAGAACCGAATAGTGATCGCCGATCATCTGCTGTGGCAGCGTGTCGACGCGACCGGTGCGGCGCGCGTCCGGCTCGCTGCGGATCAGGTGGCCCGTCCCGTGGGGCACCACCGCGAATTCGCCGGGAAGCATGCGCGCCGACGGTGAGCCGGGGACATCGAGCCATGCTTCGCCCGAGACGACCAGATGGAAGCTCGAACTGTCGGCGAACGCCGGCATCTCCAGACCCCACGGCGCACTCAGCTCGGAGCGGCAGTAGAACCCCCCGCGCATCCGCAGCAGGTGCAGTGCTTCGCCGAGGGGATCCACCGGCGTCCACGGATATGTGGCGGCACCGGTCGCGTTCGTCATAGGGCCACAATCCCGCCCTTGCGACCCGTTCGTCCAGTCGCACCGGACGAACGGGCATGAAACCCGGGCTCCGGGGCATGGAGTGTCCTGAATCGGCTCCATAGCCTGGATTTTGAACACAGAACTATGGACGCGAACGAGGAGGACAACATGAAAGTACTGGTGGTCGGTGCAACAGGAGGTTCCGGGAAGGCGGCGGTGACTGCGCTGCTCCGCCGCGGTCACGACGTGACCGTGTTCGTCCGGAACGACGCGGCACTGGGAGATCTCGCCGGTCGATCGACGGTCGTCACCGGGGACGCCACCCGCCCGGAGGACGTCGATGTCGCGGTGCGCGGTCAGGACGCGGTGGTGGTCACACTCGGGATCAGTGAAAACCCCGTCCGTGTGCGGATGCGCGGACCGGCAGGGACGGCTCTCGATGTGCGCTCACGCGGCACGCGCAACATCGTGGCCGCGATGGGACGCCACGACGTTCGGCGCCTCGTCGTGCAGACCTCGTACGGCGTGGGGGACACCCGCGGGAAGCTGCCCCGGCGATATGCGCTGATGTTCCGGGCGCTGCTCGGTCCGCAGATCGCGGACACCGAGAAGCAGGACGCTCTCGTGCGGGGCAGTGACGTCCTCTGGACACTCGTGCAACCGGTCAATCTCACGGACGAGGAATCCGGTACGGCGACGACGTCCGACACGGGGGAGGTCGCCGGTTGGCACGTGGCCCGCGGTGCGGTCGGTGAGGTCCTCGCCGACGCCGTCGAGCGGCCGGACTACGCCGGAAAGACGATTGCGGTGTCGTGAGTGTGGGAAGACGGTCACGATGAGAAAGTGCCACGCCGCGGGTCTGTCACGGCGTGGCACTGCCACACCGCGACCGAGCATTTCCCGACACAGAAGGAGTTGGTGACCGTGCCCACCACACTGAATCCGTATCTCGGCTTCCGCGACACCGCGCGTCACGCGATGGAGTTCTACCGAGACGTGTTCGGAGGTGAACTGACGATCTCCACGTTCGGAGAGATGCAGGCGAGCGAGGACCCTGCCGAAAAAGACAAGGTCATGCACTCGATGCTCACCACCGCCGAAGGCTTCGTGCTCATGGGTTCCGATACCCCGGCGGCGATGGAGTACATCCCGGGGACGAACCACTCGGTCTCGCTCAGCGGCGACGACGAGGCCGAACTCCGCGGCTACTGGGACGGTTTGATCGAAGGCGGCCGAATCGACGTGCCGCTCGAGCGGGCGCCGTGGGGAGATTCCTTCGGGATGTGCACCGATCGATTCGGCGTCAACTGGATGGTCAACATCTCCGGAGCCTCCGCGTAGGAGACCGGCTACTTCGGACGGGCGTCGAGCTCGTGGACCAGGCGCGCGGGGGCGGTGACGCGGAAGGACATATCCAGCAGCTCGGCAACCTCGCCCCAGTCCACGGTGGCGCTCTCGAGGTCGAACCCGATCCAACCCGACGGACCCATGTAGGCGGGGTGGTAGGTGCGCGCGTCCTGAAGCAGCGCTTCCCGTTCGGAGGCGTCCGGCTTGAGGATGAGCGAGCGCGGGTAGCTTCGTCCGGTCTCTTTCACGGTTCCGCCGTACACCGCGAACGCCGTCTTCGTGTGGAAGAACGGACGGCCATGTGAGATCTTCTCCCCGGCGCCGGGAAACGCCAATGCCAGCTCGCGCACCCGCGCGAGCAGCGGATCGTTCTCGTCGAACATGATCGGGTGCGACATGCGGGCAGCGTACCGCCGACTTCGCGGGGGCAGCAGCGTTCCGCGGCAGGTCGAACGCTCGTCGTGTGGCCGGCGCCGGGGGGCAATTGTGTCCGTTCAGCGGAGCACGGCGATCCCCTCGCGAAGGAGTGGTGTGACTCCGTCGCCGATCTTGTCGAAGCCTTCACCGACCGTCTTGCCCTGCCGGTAGCGGAAGTAGATCCCCTCGAGGATCACCGCGAGTTTGTAGTACGCCAACGCCAGGTGGAATGCCATGTCGGACACGTCGCGTCCGCCGGCCGCGTCGTAGCGGGCGAGCAGCTCATCGTCGCTCAGGAAGCCCGGCGCCTGCGAGACCGTGGAGACGGGGAACCCGGCGTCGAGCCGCGCGAGACGCTGGTAGACGAGTAGCAGCGCCACGTCGGTCAGTGGGCCGCCGAGCGTTGCCATCTCCCAGTCGAGGACCGCGGCGACCTCGTCGTGGTCGTCGACGAGGAGATTGTCGAGCCGGAAATCCCCGTGCACGATGCCTGCGGCACCGTCGCGGGGGAGTCGTGCGACGAGCAGCCGATGCAGTTCGTCGGCTTCGGGCAGGTCCCGGCTGTGGGAGTTCTCGAGCTGGGTGGTCCAGCGTCGCACCTGCCGGCCGAGGAATCCTTCCGGCCGGCCGAAATCTCCCAGTCCGACCGCGCCCGGGTCGACCGTGTGCAGGGCTGCGAGGGTGTCGATCATGCGTTCCGAGATCGACCGTGCCCGTTCGGGTCCGAGGGGGAGCAGCTGTTCGACGGTGCGGTAGGGCGTTCCCTCCACGAGGTCCATCAGATAGAAGGGCGCGCCGATCACGTCGGGGTCCTCGCACAGGTGGTGCGTCCGGGGGACAGGCACTGCCGTCCCCGCGAGGGCGGTCAGGACGCGGTGTTCGCGCGCCATGTCGTGCGCTGTCGCGAGCACATGTCCGAGCGGGGGGCGGCGTAGGACGAGACGGTGGGATCCGTCCGTCAGCTCGTAGGTGAGATTGGACCGTCCACCGCTGATGAGCCGGGCGGAGAGGGGACCGTCGAACTGCCCGAATCCCACGGTGGTCAGGTGGGCGGCGAGCTTGTCGAGGTCGAGACCTGCGGGTGCGGCTGTGTCCGTCATCCGGATCCTTTCTGTTTCGACACACTATGGCGTGCAGCGGATCTCGGTGTGGGCGAAACGACCCGTCGATCCTGGACAAAATCCGGACTCTACGGAAACGATGAATTTACCGAATCGCGAGCTACTGGACACCCCGCCTTGCCCCGACACGCTGTGCCGCGGCTGGTTCGACCCACCAACTACTGTCGTCGCATGAGCGCCCCACACCCCCTCGACCGCGACCATCTCACCGCGGCACTCGCCGCGTTCGAGTCACGCCGGTTGCCGCTCGAGGGCAGGCGCCATGCCGCGGTGGTCGTCGCCGTCCTCGACGACCGCACCGGGGAGCCCGTGATGCCGCTGACCAAACGACCCGCACGACTCCGCGCGCACCCGGGTCAGTTCGCCCTCCCGGGCGGGCGTCTCGACGACGGCGAGACCCCCGAGGACGCCGCGCTTCGCGAACTGCACGAAGAACTCGGCCTCGCCCTCGAGCCCGACGCGATCCTCGGCCGCCTCGACGACTACGTCACCCGATCGGGATATGTCATGTCGCCGTTCGTGGTCTGGTCAGGCGCCGCCATGGCCGACCTCGTCCCGAGCCCGGACGAGGTGGACATCCTCTACGCGGTCACCACATCCGAACTCGACGTCGAGCCGCGCTTCGTCGCGATCCCCGAGTCCGACAAGCCCGTCATCCAATGGCCCTTCCGCGGACATCTCATCCACGCCCCCACGGCAGCGGTGGTGTACCAGTTCCGGGAAGTGGCACTGCACGGCCGGCACACCCGCATCGAAGGACTCGAGCAGCCAGTCTTCGCCTGGCGCTGACGCCCCGGACGGAGACCCGGGACGAATGTGGAAGGCTGTGAGAGACCGACGGTGAAGCCGAGAAAACTGCGAAGAACAAGGGATGACGCGACGATGACCGATGCGACCACGGGCGCCGGTACGGGCAGCGCCGACCGCATCCTCACCGTTCCCAACGCCCTCAGCTTTCTCCGGCTGCTCGGGGTCCCGCTGTTCCTGTATCTGGTGCTCGTCGTCCACGCCGACGCCTGGGCGCTGATCCTGCTCATCGTCAGCAGCCTGACCGACTGGGCGGACGGCAAGCTCGCCCGGTTGCTCGACCAGACCTCACGCCTCGGCGCGTTCCTGGATCCGATGGTCGATCGCCTCTACGTCGTGACCACGCTCGTCGCACTCGTCGCCCGCGACATCATGCCGTGGTGGATCGCCGCCATCCTCATCGGGCGTGAAGTCGTCCTCGCGCCCACCCTCGCCGTCTACCGACGCAGGGGACTGCCTCCGCCGGAAGTGCTCTACCTCGGTAAAGGCGCCACCTTCCTGCTGATGTTCGCGTTACCGCTCCTACTCGCAACGGTGGCGGTACCCGCATCGGAACCGATCACGGGCCCGCTCGGCTGGGCCGCGCTGATCTGGGGCACCGTGCTCTATGTGTGGACCGCAGTCCTGTATCTCGCTCAGGCCGTCACCATCGCGCGGACGGTCCCGGTGACGGGCCGGCCCGGATGAGCCGCAAGTGGGAACGCGTGCGCCGCAACCCGGTGCCGTCGCTTCTCAAATCTCTCCTCGAGGACCATCTCGACCCCGGTTACGCCGCGGCTGCCGCCGACCGGCGCGCCGGACGACGACCGACCTCGCCCGCCACCGCCCGGGTATGGCTCGTCGTGGGAGTCGTGCTCGCCGGCCTCGTACTGGGAACCGCGTACGCCCAGAACAACGCGGGAGAAGCGGGGACCGACCAGGCGCGCGCCGAGATCCTTGCGTCTCTGCGCGCGAGCGACGAGAGGAACGCCGCGCTCGTCGCGCGTCGCGACGAACTGACCCGGACGATCCAGGACCGCCGCGATGCTCTCTTCGCCGACGACACCGAAGGCGGCACCGTGCTCGACCAACTGCGCGCGGCCGAGGATGCGGCCGCGGCGCTGCCGGTCCGGGGTCCGGGACTGACGGTCACCCTCACCGATCCCGCGGCCCGCCCGAACCTGTCCGACTCGTCCCAGCAGACAGAAGGCCGCCCGACCGCCGCGGTCTTCGACCGGGATCTGCAGGCAGTGGTCAACGCACTGTGGGCCGCGGGTGCCGAGGCCGTGTCGGTCGGCGGGGTTCGTGTGGGTCCGGGCGTGACCGTCCGTCAGGCCGGGGGAGCGATGCTCGTGGACAACCAGCCGGTCTTCTCTCCGTACGAAGTCTCGGCGGTGGGGTCTCCGGGCCGGCTGCAGACCTCGTTCGTCGTGAGCGATGCCTACCTGAGGATTGCGGGGATCGCGCAACTCTACGGGGTAGGTTTCACCCTTGCCGACGAGGACGAACTCGAACTCCCGGCCGCGCCGGCGCGAAAAATCGGATCAGCAGGGGAAGTGGGGAATCGGTGAATCGGGTCAATCATCCTCAGGCGCTGTATGCGGCGCTGGCGCTCGCGATCGGGATCGCAGCCGGCATCGTGTTCAGCCCCCAGGTTCCCGACATCGTGCAGCCGTACCTGCCCATCGCGGTGGTTGCCGCCCTCGACACGGTGTTCGGCGGTCTCCGCGCGTACCTCGATGACATCTTCGACGCGAAGGTGTTCGTGGTGTCGTTCGTGTTCAACGTCCTCGTCGCCGCACTCATCGTGTGGCTCGGCGATCAGCTCGGCGTCGGCACGCAGCTCTCCACCGCGGTCATCGTGGTTCTGGGTATCCGGATCTTCGGCAACGCCTCGGCGCTGCGCCGCAGATTGTTCGGTGCGTGACCCATGTCCGACGACACACGCGGCGGCGAACACGAACCACGCGGCGGTCCCGAACGGGACGGCCCCCAACCGGACGCCGTCGAACCGGCTCGGGACTCGGATGGCCGGGACTCGGCGGCGGCGAAGCCGGGGCCCAAGCGGACCGCGCCGGTCTTCGCAGTACTCGCCGCACTCCTCGTCTTCCTGCTCGGCACGGCGATTGCCACACAGGTGAGGAACACCGGTACGGGCGACACCCTCGATTCGGCGCGCCCGGCGGATCTTCTGGTCCTGCTCGACAACCTCAACCGCAGAGAGGCCGCGCTGCGGCAGGAGATCACGGCACTCGAGCGCACACTCTCGAGTCTCGAGCGGGACGGCTCGGACGCCGCTCTTGCCGAGGCACGCGAGCGGCTCGACGACCTGTCGATCCAGCTCGGCACTGCTCCGGCGTCCGGCCCGGGAGTCGTTCTCACGGTGAACGATCCGCGAGGTGGCGTCGGTGCCGAGGTCGTGCTCGACATGATCCAGGAACTGCGCGCGGCGGGTGCCGACACGATGCAGATCGCCGGTGCGGGCGGCGAGACCGTACGGATCGGGGTGGATTCGTGGGTGACGGGCTCGCCGGGCGCGATCACGGTCGACGACACGCCTCTCCGTGCGCCCTATACGGTCACCGCCATCGGTGACGGACCGACCCTCGCGGCAGCACTGAACATCCCGGGAGGTGTCGTCGACGCCGTGGCCCGAGCGGGCGGCAGCCTCACCGTGGAACAGTTTCCGCAGGTCGACGTGCCCGCCTTGCGGGAGATCAAGCCGCGCCAATACTCTCAGCCCGGATAGTGAATCCGACGTTCGCCCGGAACGTCGCCCCCGAAAGGATCTACCTTGAGTGAGTTCGAAACCCCCGGCGAGTTGCGCTACACGGCGGAGCACGAATGGGTGCAGAGGACCGGAGCGACAACCGCGCGGATCGGGATCACGGACTACGCACAGTCTCAACTCGGCGACGTCGTCTTCGTGCAGTTGCCCGAGCCGGGTGCCGACGTGACCGGAGGCGACTCCTTCGGTGAGGTCGAATCGACCAAGAGCGTCTCGGATGTGTACGCGCCCTTCAGCGCGAAGGTCACCACGGTCAACACCGACCTGGAGACCAACCCGGAACTGGTCAACAGCGCTCCCTACGGAGCCGGATGGCTGGTCGAGGTGGAGGTGGACACCGAAGGTGACCTCGACGGCGCCCTCGGAAAAACGATGGATGCGGACGGCTACCGCGGCATCACGGAAAGCTGACGGACCCGGCATGTAACGTGGCCGCGACTACCTGCACCAGTGCCCCCGCACAGGGTACGGTCAGATATGGCGTGTGCCGTGTCGATTTGATCGGGGCGAACGACTCAACGATCGCCCGGGAGTTCCCGGGCGATCGAACGGATAAGGAGAAACGGTGAGCGAGAACGGCAACGCGGGCTACGAGGAGACTCCTGCGGAGACGACTTCGGTGTTTCGCGCCGACTTCCTGAACGAAGTGGAAAGCGCCGGGGCCGGAACGGCTACGACCGACGCGCCCGTCTCAGGTGTCGAAGGGCTCCCTGCCGGATCAGCGCTGCTCGTCGTCAAGCGTGGACCCAATGCGGGTTCGCGCTTTCTGCTGGACCAGCCGACGACGTCGGCGGGACGGCATCCCGACAGCGACATCTTCCTCGACGATGTGACCGTCAGCCGCCGGCACGCCGAGTTCCGTCAGGACGAGGGCGACTTCCAGGTGGTCGACGTCGGAAGCCTCAACGGCACCTACGTCAACCGGGAACCGGTCGACTCCGCGGTACTCGCCAACGGCGACGAGGTTCAGATCGGCAAGTTCCGGTTGGTGTTCCTGACCGGTCCTCGCGGTTCGCAGGGCGCGAGTAGCTGATGACCGCAGCCCACCAGTCGGCGCCGGCCGGCATGTCGATCGGGTCCGTGCTCGATCGATTGCGGCCCGAGTTCCCGGATGTCACGATCTCGAAGATCAGATTTCTCGAGGCCGAGGGGCTGATCAGCCCGGAGCGCACTCCGTCGGGCTATCGCCGGTTCTCCATCGCGGACTGCGAACGGCTGCGCTATGTGCTCACCGCACAACGGGATCAGTACCTTCCGTTGAAGGTGATCAAGGAACAGCTCGAGGCGATCGACCGTGGTGCTGCGACGGTGGGATCGGTCGAGACCCGGCCCAAGCGGCCGCGGCCGCTGGCAGTTGCCCGCGGTGAGGTCTCGCCGGAGGATCTGCGCACCGACCGGGAGATCCGCGTCAGCCGCGACGACCTGTGCGAGCGGGCCGGTGTGGATGTCGCTTTCCTGACCGAACTGGTGGGGGCGGGCCTGGTCACGCCGGGACCCGCCGGATTTTTCGACGACGACGCGGTGCTGCTCGCGCGCACCGCGAAGGCAATGGCCGAGTTCGGCCTCGAGGTACGGCATCTGCGCGCATTCAAGCTCGCCGCCGACCGCGAGGCCGGACTCGTCGCCCAGATCGCAGGTCCTGTCGCGAAGGGGCGCGATGCCGGGGCCCGGCAGAGAGCGGAAGAGATGGTGCGCGAACTCGCCGCACTGTCGTTGACGCTCCACACCTGCCTGGTGAAGGCTGCCGTCCAGGGCGCTCTCGACCGCTGATCGCCCCGGGCTGCGCCGGCCGGCACCTGACGGATGTTCGGGAGCGCACTAGAATTCAGGCAATATCGATTCGGGTGGTACGCCACTGACGAGCAGCGGGACGGAGGCGCCGCGATGAGCGAGATGCGAGTGGTGGGGATCCGAGTAGAACAACCCCAGAACCAGCCTGTCCTACTGCTCCGCGAGGTCGACGGGGAGCGGTACCTGCCCATCTGGATCGGCCAGAACGAAGCGACCGCGATCGCGCTCGAGCAGCAAGGTGTGGAACCCGCCCGCCCCCTCACGCACGACCTGATCAAGAATCTCCTGGACGCATTCGGTCACGCACTCCTGGAAGTCCGCATCGTCGACCTCCAGGAAGGCACTTTCTTTGCCGATCTTGTTTTCGACGGCGACATGCGCGTGTCGTGCCGTCCGTCCGATGCCGTCGCTGTAGCCTTGCGCATCGGTGCGCCGGTCTTCGTCGACGAAGCTGTGCTCACCGAAGCAGGACTGGTCATGCCGGACGAGCGTGAAGACGAGGTCGAGAAGTTCAAGGAATTCCTCGACAACATCTCTCCGGACGACTTCAAGGCGACGGACGGCTGAGCGGTCGTTCGTCGACCGGCGACGGACGCGTTGCAGCTTCGAGCAGCAGCACAGTCCGACGCGAGTAGTGTCGAACGTTGCCTTTCCGGTGGGCGTGTTGCTGCCCCGCGCCCCACGCCGGAGCGTACGCTGGGTAAATCCGAATATGGGTTACTTGGTGAGCCTGAGAGCGCTCGACGATTGGATGTGGTGGGGGATCCGCCGGTCGGTCGTTGCGAGGTACAACAGGGCGCGCGAGAGGAAGTCACACAGTGCGAGATCGGCCGCAGGGACAGCATTCCACCGTTGACGCCGGCGACCGCGCGAGTTCGTCACCCACACCGCACGACGACGAGATCCAGCCCGGGCTGTTCCCCGACGATTCGGTGCCCGACGAACTCGTCGGCTACCGGGTGCCCATCGCGTGCCAGATCGCGGGAATCAGCTACCGCCAACTCGATTACTGGGCCCGCACCAACCTCGTGGTCCCGTCGATCCGGGGCGCGGCAGGATCGGGAAGCCAGCGGCTCTACTCGTTCAAGGACATCCTGGTTCTCAAGATCGTCAAGCGACTCCTCGACACCGGTGTCTCGCTCCAGAACATCCGCGTCGCCGTCGATCACCTGCGCAGCCGTGGGGTCCGTGACCTCGCCAGGATCACGCTGTTCTCCGACGGCACCACCGTGTACGAATGCACGTCGCCCGAGGAGGTCGTCGATCTTCTCCAAGGCGGGCAGGGCGTGTTCGGAATCGCGGTCAGCGGCGCAATGCGCGAACTGACCGGAAGCATCGCCGACTTCCCCGCCGAGCGTGCCGACGGAGGCGACGTCGAAGAGCGGCCGGAAGACGAATTGGCGTCCCGGCGCCGCAGTCGCATCAACCGCCGAATCGGCTAGACGAAGATCACCCGCGAGGGTGGTGCGGGGTCGTCGACGGAAGACCGTCGTGTTCTAGACTTGGGCTCGCGTCGCCGTCGTGCGGGAGAGTTCCGGACCTGATCCGGGCGCCGAAGGAGCAGCACCTCCCCGTCAATCTCTCAGGCATACAGGACCGTGCGAGCTACGACGTCTCTGGAAAGCGGTGGGAGCACCCACCCGCCCACGGGGAAACGCCCTCCACGGGCCGAATCTCTCAGGCGCTCGCACCGCGAGCTCACGACAGAGGGGGAGGAAACGCCCCGTGCGCCCACGCCCGGTGGTGGACCTCTCCGATCAGCCTGGGAGCTGCGATGTCAGAAGATGTCACCTCGAACTTCGCCGACCGTCACATCGGTCCCGACACCGCGGGCCTGCGCCGCATCCTCGAGGTGATCGGCGTCGACTCGCTCGACGCACTCGCCGCGCGGGCCGTTCCGGCGACCATTCTCGACGAGCGCGACGGTGCCGTCTCCGACGGGCTCGACGTCCTCGACGCCCCGAAGTCCGAACACGAGGTTCTCGCCGAGCTGACTGCTCTCGCCCGGAAGAACACCGTCGTGACCTCGATGATCGGGCAGGGTTACTACGACACGCTCACGCCGCCGGTACTGCTCCGCAACATCATCGAGAACCCCGCCTGGTACACCGCGTACACGCCGTACCAGCCCGAAATCAGCCAGGGCCGCCTCGAAGCCCTGCTGAACTTCCAGACCATGGTCGCGGACCTGACCGGCATGGAGGTCGCGAACTCGTCGATGCTCGACGAGGCCACCGCAGCAGCCGAGGCCATGACACTGCTACGCCGCGCGAACCGCAAGTCGAAGAGCAACCGGATCGCGGTCGACACCGATCTGTTCCCGCAGACCGCCGCCGTCCTCGCGACCCGCGCAGAACCCCTCGGCATCGAAATCGTCACGGCGAACCTCGTCGACGACGGCCTTCCCGAGGGCGACTTCTTCGGGATCATCCTGCAGGTACCCGGAGCGTCGGGACGGGTGTACGACGTCACCCCGATCATCGACGCCGCCCACGCACGCGGCGCGCTCGTCGCGGTGGGCGCCGACCTGCTGGCACTGACCTTGATCACCCCTCCCGGAGAACAGGGCGCCGACGCGTGCTTCGGCACGACACAGCGTTTCGGTGTCCCGATGGGATTCGGTGGTCCGCACGCGGGCTACCTCGCGGTGAAAGCGTCCGATACACGCACACTGCCGGGGCGGCTCGTCGGCCTGTCGGTCGACGCCGACGGCGACCCCGCCTACCGCCTCGCATTGCAGACCCGCGAGCAGCACATCCGGCGTGAAAAGGCGACGAGCAACATCTGCACCGCGCAGGTGCTGCTGGCCGTGCTGGCCGCGATGTACGCGTCGTACCACGGTGCCGAGGGACTGACGGCGATCGCGCGCCGTGTCGCCGGGCACGCGGATCACCTCGCGTCGGCGCTGCGTGAGGGTGGCGTGGAGGTCGTGCACGAGTCCTTCTTCGACACCGTGCTGGCCCGGGTCCCGGGCCGGGCCGACGAGGTGATCGGTGCCGCAGCAGCGGCAGGTATCAATCTCTACCGCGTGGACGCCGATCATGTTTCGGTGTCCTGCGACGAAGCCACGACGCCGGCGCACATCACCGCGGTGCTGGAGGCGTTCGGTGTCGCCGAAGGGCACTCGGGATCGGGTGGGGGCGCGTCGCTCGCCGCGCCGGCGCGGACGAGCGCCTTCCTGCAGCACGAGGCGTTCACGCGCTACCGCACCGAGACCGCGATGATGCGGTACCTGCGGCGTCTGTCCGACAAGGATCTCGCGCTCGACCGCACGATGATTCCGCTCGGCTCGTGCACGATGAAGCTCAACGCCGCTGCCGAGATGGAAGCGATCACCTGGCCCGAGTTCGCGGGCTTGCACCCGTTCGCACCGGCCGAGCAGACCGCCGGCATCCGGAGTCTCATCGCGGACCTCGAGGGATGGCTGGCGGCGGTGACCGGGTACGACGCGGTCAGTCTGCAGCCGAATGCGGGCAGCCAGGGCGAATACGCAGGGCTACTCGCGATTCGCCGGTACCACCTCGACCGGGGCGACGACCGGCGCGACACGTGCTTGATCCCGTCCAGTGCCCACGGCACCAATGCCGCATCGGCAGTGATGGCCGGGATGCGCGTGGAGGTCGTGGCGTGCCGGCCGAACGGCGACGTCGACCTCGACGACCTGCGTGCCAAGATCGCCGACCATGCGGAGCGTCTCGCGGCGATCATGATCACGTACCCGTCGACGCACGGCGTGTACGAGGAGGACATCGCCGAGATCTGCGGGGCAGTGCACGACGCCGGTGGGCAGGTGTACATCGACGGCGCGAACCTCAACGCGCTGGTCGGGCTCGCGCGGCCGGGCAAGTTCGGTGGCGACGTCAGTCATCTCAATCTGCACAAGACGTTCTGCATCCCGCACGGCGGCGGTGGGCCGGGTGTCGGACCCATCGGAGTGCGCGCCCACCTGGCGCACTACCTCCCCGGACACCCGGCCGAACCGGGCCTCGGCGGTGGCGGACCGGTGTCGGCGGCGCCCTTCGGCTCGGCGTCGATCCTGCCGATCACCTGGACGTACATCAAGCTGATGGGGGCGGACGGCCTGCGGAAGGCGTCGCTCACCGCGATCGCCTCGGCGAACTACATCGCCCGTCGTCTCGACGAGTACTTCCCGGTGCTGTACACCGGCGAGAACGGCATGGTGGCCCACGAGTGCATCCTCGACCTGCGCGGCATCACCAAGGCCACCGGCGTGACGGTCGACGATGTGGCGAAGCGACTGGCCGACTACGGGTTCCATGCGCCGACGATGAGCTTCCCGGTGCCAGGCACGTTGATGGTCGAGCCCACCGAAAGCGAGGACATCGCCGAACTCGATGCGTTCATCGACGCGATGATCTCGATTCGCCACGAGATCGACCGGGTCGGGGCAGGGGAGTGGCCCGCCGACGACAACCCGCTGCGCGGCGCTCCGCACACCGCTGAATGCCTGGTGGGAGAGTGGGACCACCCGTACTCGCGCCGGACCGCGGTGTTCCCGATGGGGAAGGCCCGCGCAAAGGTGTGGCCGGCGGTCCGTCGTATCGACGGTGCGCACGGTGACCGGAATCTGGTGTGCTCGTGCCCGCCGCTGGAGGCGTACAGCAACTGATCTGTCCGGGGGCCGACGGGTTTTCCCGTCGGCCCCCGGCAGTAGGTCTCCGATCAATATTCTGGACTGTACGGAAATCGTAGAAAACCAGAACATTCCTCACCTGAACGACGATCCCACCTCAGCCCATACCCGAGGGCTGATTTCAGGAGGCGCCGGCGGTGAGTTCGAGGATCGTGATCTCGGGGGGAGCGCCGACCCGAACGGGCGGGCCCCAGGCGCCGGTGCCCTGCGTCGTGTAGATCAAGGTATCGCCGAACCGGTCGAGCCCGGTCACCGTGGGATTGGCGAGCGAGACCAGCGGACGGAGCGGCCACATCTGTCCGCCGTGCGTGTGCCCCGACAGTTGCAGGTCCACGCCGCGCTCACGCGCTTCGAGGACATGCTTGGGCTGGTGCGCGGCGAGCACCACGACCGTGCCGGGATCGATGCCGTCGAGCGCGGCCGACATGTCGGCGGTGTGGGGTTCCGGCGCCGTGTAGTCGTGAACTCCGGCGAGCGCGATCGTGTCGCCGCCCCGCGTGAGAACAACGTGCTCGTTCCGCAGTGTCTGTACGCCGAGGGTTTCCCAGTGGTCGAGCCACGAAATGCCGTCGTCGGCGTAGTACTCGTGATTGCCACTGACACCGAAGACGCCGAGAGGTGCACGCAGGTCGCGAAGCGGCTCGAGGTCCTCTCCGGCGAGGGCCACGGTGCCGTCGACCAGGTCGCCGCCGAGGACCACCAGGTCGGGTTGTTGCGCGTTCACCAGGTCGACGACGCGGCGCACGAAGTCGGCACCGCGAGCGGGTCCGACGTGCAGGTCGGTCACGAGCGCGACGCGGGTCCCCTCGAATCCGGCGGGGAGCCGGCGCAGGGGTACGCGGACGTCGACCACGCGTGGACGCGCGGCCTCGACGACGCCGTAGGTGACGGCACCGACCGATGCGACGACGAGTGTCGCGGTGGCGATGCGGATGGCTCGGCGCCGGGACGGGTCGGCAGGCTCGTCGGTGCGGGGCTTCGAGCGGTCGCGGATGCGCCGGACGAGCCGTGCCCCGAGGGCGAAGAGGCCGATGAGCAGGACCCCGAGCCCGAGGTACAGCACGACGGCGAGCCAGGTCCACCCGAGGAACCCGATGGGTCGTGCCCACGACGGGTCGAGCGTGGTACCCACCGAACCGGCGGCGATGGCGAAGACCGCGAGCACTACAAGCGCGAGGTCGGCGCCGAGGGCGGCGCGACCGGTCACACCGGGCGCGCGTACGAGGCGGCGATGCAACCAATACGTGATGAGGGCGAAGAAGCTCGCCATGACAAGCAATCTGAGCACGGTCAGGACGCCAGCTTCCGGATGATGTCGGCGAGGGCGGCGCCCTCGGTGGAGGGGACGGTCTCGAGCGTTCCGCCGGTGCGGTCGGCGACCGCTCGCAACGCGGAGAGGTCGTCGGCGGACTCGCCCAGGACGACGAGATTCACACGGACGGGTTTGTCGGGCGAGGCAAGCTCGTCGACCGTGGTGAGGAGACCGGCCACGTCGGCGTCGCTGCTGTCGATCACCGCGAGCACGACGTTCGGGCGGGTGGGGTCGTACTTGTCCACTGCGTCGCGGTACGCGGCGGACAGCGCGGCACTCACGGGTTCGTCCTCGGTGAGGGTGACGCCGTCCAGTGCGCTGCCGAGCGCCGTTCTCTTCGCCGCGGTCAGGCCGTCCCGTTCCACCGCGATCCGGTATCCGGGTGCGGCGTCGGAGAACACGTACATGCCGATCACGGACGTGTCGGGGGAGCGGCGGACGAGGAGATCGAGGGCGTCGCCGATGTGCGCGAGGCGAGTGCCGTCGCCGTCCACGGTCGACATCGACTGCGACGTGTCGACGACGAAGGTGACCTTGCCGGGCGCCACCGGCTCGATACGGGTGCGGAGCAGTGCCTCGGTGACGACACGGGGGGCGGGAACGAGCGTCGAGTCCACGCGGGGAAGGCGGATGGTGTCGATGGGCGCGGGCACTTCGTCGCCGACCCGGAAACCGTTCTCGACCAAGAGTTGTGTCTGCTCGGGCTTGCGCACGTAATCGACGAACTCTGCCGCGGCGCGCGAGAGGGTCTCGTCGACCCACGGGGCGTCCACAACGGCAGCCGGGAAATCCGCCACCGGCGTGGCACCGACGGGCAGGTACCCCGACAGGCCGCGTACCGCGTCACCGTCGAGCGAGGTGTACAACTGCTGCTCGACGACCGGCACCGCGTGGACCGGGGCCGAGACGTCGGCCCGGGCGCCGAGCGCCGCGAGTGCGTCGGTCGTCGTCGGTCCGGCGGTCGGCCCGAGTGCATTGGCGCCGAGCGCCAGTTCGGTGACGGCGGTGACAGCGGCCGGGGACTCGGCCTGTTCGACGGTGAGCGGGCCGGTGCCGGCGCCGGTGACCGCCGCGGCGACTCCCTCGAGGGCGAGCGCGGTGGCGTCGGTGCGTTCGCCGGTGGGCAGGGCGAGTGCGAGCTGTCCCCACGCGTCGAGGCCCACGGCGCGCATCGCAGCCGGGTCGCGCTGGAGCTTCGGGAGATCGTCCCATCCGACCGCTGAGCTGGTCAGCGCGCGGCCGAGATCGTCGGGAACGGCGAGCACGACCGGGGAGGTGGCGAGGGAGCGGGCTTGCCCGTCGACGGCGGTGGTGGCGCGTTCGGCGGCGCGGGAATCGAGGGGCACCCACAGGGCGGGCTCGGGCCCGAGGGCGGTGTTCCACGGCGTGTCCGAGCCGAGGCTCGCTGCGACGGGAGCCGATTCGGCGGCGAACACCTGCGCGGTGACGCAGTGGTCGCGGATGACGGGAGCGACGTCTGTGCTCCACCGGTCGGCGAGCGTGGTCAGTGTCGGAGCGATCAGGGGGTCGGCGGCGATCCGGAGTACGGCGTCGCCTTCGACACATGTTGCGGCGGCGTCCGCGCCCTGCCTGTCGATTCGTTCGCGTAGCTGGAACCAGCCGAAGACGGCGACCACGAGCAGGAGGAGTGCCACGACCACCACGATCACGCTTGTGCTGATGCCTCGCGCACCGTCGCCGCGATGTCTCCCGCTCACGTGTGGGTTCGCCTCGTTTCGTCGTGAATCCGGTCGAATCCGACCGGCTACAGCAGTCTAGTGATGCCGCCGAAGGCGCTGTACGCGGTGCAGCCCGTAGTGCGGACGGGTATTACAGGGCAGGGCCCCGGTCCTTCTCGGATCGGGGCCCTGCTGCGCGAGGCGGGTGTGCCGGTGCCGGCGTTCTGTCAGGCGAACGTGGCCTTGTACTCCCGGCGGCGGCGGTGCAGGATCGGCTCGGTGTAGCCGCTGGGCTGCGTGGTGCCTTCGAGGATGAGTTCCTTGGCTGCCTGGAACGCGATGTTGCCGGCGAAGTCCGGGCCCATCGGCCGGTAGGTGGCGTCACCTTCGTTCTGACGGTCGACGACGGGTGCCATGCGTTCGAGGGATTCGATGACGTCGGCTTCGGTGACGACACCGTGGCGGATCCAGTTGGCGAGCAGCTGGCTGGAGATGCGCAGGGTGGCGCGGTCTTCCATCAGTGCCACGTCGTGGATGTCGGGGACCTTGGAGCACCCGACACCGTGGTCGATCCACCGCACCACGTAGCCGAGGATCGACTGGCAGTTGTTGTCGAGTTCCTCACGCTTCTCGGCGTCCGACCAGTTCGGGTTCTCGGCGAGCGGGATGGTGAGGATGTCGTCGAGCGTGGCCCGGGTCTTGCCCTTGAGCTCGTCCTGCACCGCGAAGACGTCGACCTCGTGGTAGTGGGTGGCGTGCAGCGTCGCCCCGGTGGGGGACGGCACCCAGGCGGTGTTGGCGCCGGCCTTGGGCTGGCCGATCTTCTGCACGAGCATGTCGTGCATGAGGTCGGTCATGGCCCACATGCCCTTGCCGATCTGTGCCTTGCCCTGCAGGCCGGCGGCGAGACCGGTGTCGACGTTCCAGTCCTCGTAGGCGGCGATCCACTTCTGCTGCTTCATCGCGGCCTTGCGCACGACCGGGCCCGCCTCCATGGAGGTGTGGATCTCGTCCCCGGTGCGGTCGAGGAAGCCGGTGTTGATGAAGGCGACGCGCTCGGATGCGGCTTCGATGCAGGCGGCGAGGTTGACCGTGGTGCGGCGTTCCTCGTCCATGATGCCGACCTTGAGCGTGTTGGCGGGCAGGCCGAGGATCTCCTCGACGCGGCCGAACAGTTCGGTCGTGAACGCGGATTCTTCGGGGCCGTGCTGCTTGGGCTTGACGATGTAGATCGAGCCGGTGCGGCTGTTGAGCAGCGGCCCGTGCTCGTCGTCGCCGTAGAGGCCGTGGCTGGCGCACAGGCTGGTGACGAGAGCGTCGAGGATGCCTTCGGGCACCTCGTTGCCGTCGCGGTCGAGGATCGCGGGGTTGGTCATGAGGTGACCGACGTTGCGGACGAACAGCAGCGAACGTCCGTGCAGTTCGAGGTCGCTGCCGTCGAGCGCGGTGTAGACGCGGTTCGGTGCCAGGGTGCGGGTAAGGGTTTTGCCGCCCTTGGAGAACGATTCGGACAGGTCGCCGCGGTTGAGGCCGAGCCAGTTGCGGTAGCCGATGACCTTGTCCTCGGCGTCCACGGCGGCGACGGAGTCTTCGAAGTCCATGATCGTGGTGACCGCGGATTCGAGGACGACGTCCTTGACGCCGGCGGCGTCGGTGCTGCCGATGGGGGATTCGGCGTCGATCTGGATCTCGATGTGCAGGCCGTTGTTGCGCAGCAGCACGGAGGTGGGGGCGGCCTTGTCGCCGAGGTAGCCGACGAGCTTCTCGGGCTGGGCCAGACCGGTGACGGTGCCGTCCGCCAGGGTGACCCGGAGTTCGGTGCCGTCGATGGCGTAGTTGGTGGAGTCGACGTGAGATCCCTCAGCGAGCGGGACGGCCTTGTCGAGGAAGTCGCGGGCCCAGGCGATCACCTTGTCGCCGCGCACCTTGTTGTATCCGGTGCCCTTCTCGGCGCCGTCGTCCTCGGGGATGGCGTCGGTGCCGTACAGCGCGTCGTACAGCGAACCCCAACGGGCGTTGGACGCGTTGAGCGCGAAGCGGGCGTTGAGGACGGGGACGACGAGCTGCGGTCCGGCCGTGGTCGCGATCTCGCTGTCGATATTCGCCGTGGTGATCTCGAAGGGCTCGGGGGCGGGGACGAGGTACCCGATCTCCTCGAGGAACGCCTTGTACGCGACGGGGTCGTGGGGCTGCCCGGCGCGGTCGCGGTGCCAGGTGTCGATGCGGCTCTGCAGATCGTCGCGCTTGGCGAGCAGCTCTCGGTTTTTGGGGGCCAGCTCGTGGATGATCTTGTCTGCACCGTCCCAGAACGCGGCTGCGTCTACCCCCGTGCCGGGGATCGCTTCGTCGTTGACGAAGTCGTAGAGCACCTTTGCGATGTGGAGTCCACCGATTTGCACGCGTTCTGTCATTAGCCTCACTCTTTCCGGTTGCGGTGCGCCCGGGGCAGCGCCACGGGTGCTTGCACGAAAAACTCCAGTTATGTTACCCGCCGGTAGCAGTAGGGGTGTCGGGTCGACACGCGCGCAGGGCGGAGCAGCGATTGAGCAGTTCCTCACGGAGGGCCGCGGCGCGAGTGGTGAGCGCCGACTGCTCGCGGACGTACTGTGCGCGTCCGGCGGCAGTCTCGATGGCGACGGGCGAGTAGCCGTAGCCGCTCAGATCATACGGGCTGGCCCGCATGTCCAATTCGCGAGCCGCCGACGCCAGCCGGAAACAGTCGAGCACCAGATCGGAGTCGACCAGCGGGGAGAGCTTGAAGCACCACTTGTAGAGGTCCATCCCCGCGTGCAGGCACCCGGGTTGTTCCCGGTCCGTCCGGCTGTCCTGGGTGAGTGCCGAGGCGTTGCGCGACGCGGCCTCCGGGGTGAAGAAACGGAACGCGTCGTAATGGGTGCATCGAAGCTGCATTGATTTCACCACGTCGTCCGTGCCCTGGTGGCCGAGGCGCAGCGGCACCGACGAGTGCCGGACGTCCTCGGTTCCGGTGCGGTACACCATCGCCCATTCGTGCAGACCGAAGCACCCCAGCTGGGCCGGACGGGACGCGGTGGCCGCGAGCAGACCGGCGACGAAGTCCACCGTGCCGGAGCGGTGCGCAAGGACCGCCTCGCTCACCCGGACCGCGGGCACGCCGTCCACCTCGAGCCGCTCGTAGCCGGGATGATCCCGGTAGTCGCGGGTCGCGGCACCGAGCAGGATCGTCCCGTAACCGGGATGCCAGAACCGCAACTTGCCGGGCCGGTAGTTGTAGTAGGTGAACAGGAAGTCGTGCACCGGGTGCGTCTCGTCGGCCGCGCGCCGCCGCAGATGGTCGGCCAGCAGGGCGTCCACCGCGGCGTGGTGACGGTCGCGGCGACCGGTCCAGTCCGCCTCCGCGAGCACGGTCGGGGCGGCACCGGGGGTGGGATCGGTCATGGGGCGCGGCGCTCCGGGGGTTCTGCGACGCGGTGGGTGGCGTCGCGGACGGTACCGACGAACTCCTCGACGAGATCTTCGAGCGCCACGATGCCGATCACGGTGCCGGCGGCATCGACGACCCCGCCGAGATGCGAACTGGTGCGGCGCAGCACCGACAGCGCCTCGTCCAGCGCGACACTCGGGCGGATCGACGGCAGCGGCCGGATGGTGTCGGCGGCGATGACGGCGTCGGGACCGGCGTTCGGATCTCCGACGAGGTCGAGGACATCCTTGATGTGCACGTAACCGTTGATCGTGCCGGTCGGTGCCTGGGCGGGGTAGCGGGAGAACCCGGTCGCGATGACCGCCTGCTCGATCGCGCCGAGCGTGGTGGTGCCGGTCGCCGTGACAGGCACGGTCCGCACGGCCGCGAGCGGGATCATGACGTCGGCGACGGTGCGGTTGCTGGTGCTCAGCGCCCGGGTGAGGCGGCGATGCTGTTCCTCGTCGAGCAGACCCTCGGAACGGGACTCACCGATCATCTCCGACAGTTCGAGGGCGGTGACGGTGACCTCGAGTTCGTCCTTGGGTTCGACACGCATCAGCCGCAGCACCCCGTTGGCGCACACGTTGTAGAACGCGATGAGCAACCGGGCCGGTCGCATGAACATCAGATGGGCGGGGACGAGCAGCATCGCGGTGCGTTCCGGGCCGGCAATGGCGATGTTCTTGGGGACCATCTCGCCGAGCAGAATGTGCAGCACGACCACCAGGCTCAGGGCCAGGGTGAAGGCGATGGGATGCAGCCACGCCTCGGAGATCCCGACGAGGTGCAGGGGCCGTTCGATCAGGTGCGCGAGCGCGGGTTCGCCGACCCGGCCGAGCAGGATCGAGCAGATGGTGATGCCGAGTTGGGACCCGGCGAGCATCAGGGAGAGGTGCTCGCCCGCGTCGACGACGGTCTGCGCGCGTTTCCGGCCCTGGGCGACGAGCGCTTCGAGGCGGTCCCGCCGGGCGCTGATGAGTGAGAACTCCGCGCCGACGAAGAACGCGTTGCCGGCGAGCAGTACGACGGTGAGGGCGACGGCGATCCAGTCGTTCATCGGGCGTCACCGTCCGGGGTCTCCGAGGAATCCGTTGTCTCCGAGGATCCCGTGTCACCGAGGTGCCCGGATTCAGGGCCACCGGACTCGGGAACATCGGATTCGGGGTCGTCGTCCGGTTCGCCGGGGACGAGGAGAACCCGGTCGATCCGGTGACCGTCCATCTCGAGGATCTGCGCGTACCAGGGCCGGTGTTCCTCCCCGGGGCGGGCCGGCAGGACGATCTCGTCCCCGACGTCCGGGATGCGGCCCAGTTCGGTGAGGAACAGGCCCGCCAGAGTTTCGTAGTCTCCCTCGGGGGCCTGGTAGCCGGTCAGCTGGGCGAGTTCGTCGGTGCGGAGCAGACCCGCGCACGACCAGCCGATGCCCTGCGGGTGCGCGTCGAGTTCCGGTTCGTCGTGCTCGTCGCGGACATCGCCGACGATTTCTTCGATGAGATCCTCCATGGTGACCAGGCCGGCGGTGCCGCCGTATTCGTCGACGACCAGCGCGACCTGCATGCCGTCGGCGCGGACCCGTTCCATCACGGCGTCCCCGTCGAGACTGGAGGGCACGTTCGGAACCCGGCGGGCCAGGGTGTGGACCGGCGTGGTGGCCCGTGCGGCGGCCGGGACGGTGAACGCGTGTTTGACGTGGACGACACCGAGGGTGTCGTCGAGGTCGCCGTCGACCACCGGGAACCGGGAGTAGCCGGTGCGGTCGGAGCGGTCGATCAGGTCGAGGACGGTGTCGTTGCGGTCCAGCGACTCGATGGTCACGCGCGGAGTCATCAGATCGGCGGCGGTGCGCTCACCGAACTGCAGGGACCGGTCGACGAGTTGGGCGGTGCTCTCGTCCAGGACGCCGCTGACGGCGGACGCGCGGACCAACGAGCCCAGTTCCTGCGGCGACCGCGCCGAGCGCAGTTCGTCGGCGGGTTCGATGCCCAGGCGCCGGACGATGTAGTTGGCGCTGCCGTTGAGCCCGTTGATGGCCCACTTGAACACGAGGGAGAACCCGGCTTGCAGGCCTGCGGTGGCCCTGGCGGTGGCCAGGGGCCGCGCGATGGCGAGGTTCTTGGGGACGAGTTCGCCGAAGATCATCGAGAACGAGGTGGCCAGGATCAGCGCGACGATCAGCGACACGGTGCCGGACGCGGACTCGCTCAGCCCGACCGCGGTGAGCAGCGGGTCGAGGAAGCGGGCGAGGACGGGTTCGGCGAGGTAGCCGGTGATCAGGGTGGTGATGGTGATGCCGAGCTGTGCTCCGGAGAGCTGGAACGACAGGGTGCGGTGTGCGTGCTGCACCTGCCGGGCGCGCAGGTCGCCGTCTCGGGCTTCGGCGTCGACGGTGCTGCGTTCGAGGGCGGTGAGGGAGAATTCGGCCGCGACGAAGAGCGCGGTTCCGGCGGTCAAGGCAACGAAGCCGACCAGGCTGAGGACGGACAGGATCACGGAAGTCACATCCGCTCCCGTGGGTGCTGAGTGTCGCCGGGGTGGTCACCCGGCTCGGTAGGGGAGCCCTCCGGACCGGCGGAGTCGGGCTCCGCAGTGGCTTCGGGTACTGACCTGCGGGAAGAGGGTGCCGCGGGCACCGGGTTCCTTTCGTCTGGTCCGGGACGGGGAGAGGAAGCGGCCGCCCGGACGTCGTGTGAAAGTCCTCATTCTACTGAGAGGGATGCGGTGTTGTCGCCGCGGCGCCGAAGCGCACCCGGTCGGCGGTGGGTGCGACGGTTCGCCGGCCGTCGGCCTACGGTGTGGTCGGGACCGCGGAACGGATCCGTGCTCGCGCCCTCGGACGAAGGAGTATCGACCATGACTGCAGGAACCCCTGGCGGACGTATCCCGAGCCGGTGGGAGGAGATCACGGCGGCAGATCCGTCGCATTCGACCTGGTACGTGGAGCGGTTCCGGGAGTTGGCGGCACAGGGCCAGGACACCGTCGGTGAGGCCAGGCTGGTCGACGCCATGGTCGAGCGCGGGGCGCGGGTACTCGACGCGGGCTGCGGGCCGGGCCGGCTGGGCGGATATCTGCATCGCGCCGGACACCAGGTCGTCGGCGTGGACGTCGATCCGGTGCTCATCGCCGCGGCGGAGGAGGACCATCCCGGTCCGCGCTGGCTGGTCGGGGATCTCGCGGAACTGGATCTGCCGGCGCGGGGGGTGACGGGCGCGTTCGACGTGATCGTCTGTGCGGGCAACGTGATGACGTTCGTGGCGCCGCAGACGCGGGATGCGGTCCTGGCGGGATTCGTCCGGCACCTCGCCGACCGCGGGCGTGTCGTGGTGGGATTCGGTGCCGGTCGGGACTACGAGTTCGCGGAATTCTTCGCCGATGCGGAACGGGCCGGACTGACGGTCGACCTGCGGCTGTCGACGTGGGATCTGCGTCCCTTCACCGAGGATTCGGATTTTCTGGTGGCGGTGTTGTCGCGGGCGTAGCGACCTCGGGGGTGGGAGCCTCCGCCCGGGACAGCGCGATGGTGGTGACGAACATGACGAGCACCGCCGCGGCGACGAGGACCACGCCGGCGCCGCCGACCTGCAGGTGTTCACCGAGCACGACGACACCGAGGAACATCGCACCGAGCGGTTCGCCGACGGTGAGGGCGGGGAGAGACGCGGACAGCGGCCCCACCTGAAATGCTCGTTGTTGCAGGTAGTAGCCGCCGACACCGGCGACGACGAGCATCCAGACCTGCCAGGAGGTCAGTACCGCGACAGGCCCGTCCTCGAACAGGTCGGTGACGTGTTTGGTGAGGGCGGCCACGACCCCGTACAGCAGACCGCCGGCGGTACCGAGCAGGGTCGCGCGGACGCCGGGGGTCAGTCGCGTGGTCTGGGCCGGGGCGGCGCCGAGCGCCGCGGCGGCCGCCGTGACGGCGAGGACTGCGCCGAGGGGCAGCGCCCAGCGGGTGGCGGCCGCGTCGGTGGTCCCGGCGGCGGGGTTGCCGACGATCAGGAAGATCGCCAGCGCCGCGCAGAGCGCTGCGGCGAGCAGCCAGGTGCTGCGGGTGAGGCGGTAGCCGCCGAAATAGGCGGCGAGGGGCAGCGCGAACAGCAGCGAGCTCACCATCAGCGGCTGCACGACGAGCACCGAGCCGAGGGCGAGCGCCGCGATCTGGAATCCGTAGCCGGCGGTGTCGCCGACCGCGCCGGCCCACCAGCGAGGGTTGCGCAGCAGCGAGCTGACCAGGTTGCCGGTTTCGGGGACGGCGGCGGCGGATCGTTGCTGCGCGACCCCGGCGATCGCGGTCAGCACCGCGGCGGCGAGTGCGCACGCCACGGATGCTGCCGCGAGGCCGTTCACGGCGAGGTCAGGCGCTGACTTCGCTGTGGTCGCCGCTCCACAGGGTATGGAACTTGCCCGGCTTGTCGATCCGCTCGTAGGTGTGCGCTCCGAAGTAGTCGCGCTGACCCTGGGTCAGGGCGGCGGGGAGCCGTTCGGCGCGCAGCCCGTCGTAGTACGACAGCGACGACGCGAACGCGGGAATCGGGATGCCCAGCGTGGTGGCGGTGACCACCACCCGGCGCCAGCTGTCGATGCCCGCTTCGATGGCGTCACGGAAGTACGGGGCGAGGATCAGGCTGGGCAGGTCGGGGTCCGCGTCGTACGCCTCTTTGATGCGGTTGAGGAACTGGGCGCGGATGATGCAGCCGCCGCGCCAGATGGTGGCGAGGGCGGCGCGGTCGACGTTCCAGCCGTACTCGGCGCTGCCCGCCGCGATCTGGTCGAATCCCTGGGCGTAGGCGACGATCTTCGACGCGTACAGGGCGGCGCGGATGTCCTCGGTGAACTGGGCGGCGTCGGTGGGGGCGGCGCCGAGCGTGCCGCCGGTGAGTCCGCGGGCGGCGGCGCGCTGGTCGCGGGAGCCGGACAGGGCGCGCGCGAAGACCGCTTCGGCGATGCCGGTGACGGGCACACCGAGGTCGAGGGCGGATTTGACGGTCCAGCGGCCGGTGCCCTTCTGTTCGGCGGCGTCGACGATCACGTCGACGAGGGGCTTGCCGGTCGCGGCGTCGGTCTGGCGGAGCACCTCCGCGGTGATCTCGATGAGGTACGACTCGAGGGTGCCGGTGTTCCACTCGGAGAACACGTCGGCGATCGCTGCGGCGTCGTGGCCGAGCGCGTCGCGCAACAGCTGGTAGGCCTCGCCGATGAGCTGCATGTCGGCGTATTCGATGCCGTTGTGCACCATCTTCACGAAGTGGCCGGCGCCGTCGGGGCCGATGTGGGTGCAGCACGGGATGCCGTCGACGTGGGCGGCGACGGTCTCGAGGAGCGGGCCGACGGCGCTGTAGGACTCGGCGGGCCCGCCGGGCATGATCGAGGGGCCGTTGAGTGCGCCTTCCTCGCCGCCGGAGATACCGGCGCCGATGAAGTGCAGGCCACGCTCGCGCAGCGCTGCTTCGCGGCGGATGGTGTCGGTGTAGAGGGCGTTACCGCCGTCGATGATGATGTCGCCCGGTTCCATCGCCCCGGCCAGTTCCTCGATCACCGCGTCGGTGGCGTCGCCGGCCTTGACCATGATGAGGACGCGGCGGGGTTTCTCGAGTGCGGCGACGAATTCTTCGATGGTTTCGGTGCGCACGAACGTGCCGTCGGAGCCGTGCTCGGCGAGCAGCGCGTCGGTCTTGCCGATGCTGCGGTTGTGCAGGGCGACGGTGTATCCGTGGCGGGCGAAGTTACGGGCGATGTTCGACCCCATGACGGCCAGGCCGGTCACGCCGATCTGGGCTTGGGGTGTCGCGGTGTGTTCGACGGTCATGGGTACAGCTTCCCCCGAAACGGGGTGGGATCGAAATCGGCGCGGGGTCAGTGCGCGAGCAGGCGGCTCAGCTCGGTGAGCCACGGTACGGCGACGGCGACGGTGGGCACCACGAGGATCGCGGCGGCGGCGATGTAGGCGCCGGCGGAGATATGCAGGTCGGGTCCGGGATCGGCGAGTCGCCGCACCCGGAGCACGGTGCTCGGTCCCCCGGCGGCCAGGGCGCCCTTCGGGGTGGAGGTGCCGGCGCACGCGACCAGCGCCCGGGCGAGGGGGGTCGGCCCGGTCACGCGGACCGCGGAGTCGTCGGCGAGCATCTCCACGAGCGTCTGCACCGAGCCGAGGGCGGAACGGGACCGCACCCAGCGGGGGAACGCTTCGTACACGGCGGTGAACGCCTCGAGGACGAGGTCGTGACGGGCCCGCAGATGCGAATGCTCGTGGCAGAGGATCGCGCGGAGTTCGGCGTCGCTGAGGTTGTCGAGCGTGCCGGCGCTGAGCACCACGCGGTGGCGCAGGCCGGGTAGGCAGTATGCGATGGGATCGGCGGAGTCGAGAATCCGGACGTGCGGGTGGCGGCGGACGACCTCGCGGGTGTCGCGATTGTCGAGAAGGTCGACGAGCATCCGGTGCCGGGACCGGCGACGGCGGGTACGGACCGCGACGCGCAGCATGGAGTAGATCAGGCGCGCTCCGATGAGCAGGGTCAGGGCGAGCACCACGATGTAGGTGAGCCAGAGCGGCAGACCGAGCGCTTCGATTTCGCGGAGCGGCTCGGTGGTGGGCCGGCCGTCGGCCCCGGGGACGAGGAGCCGGCTGGCGATGGCGAGCCCGCTGCTGAACGCGGACAGGACCGCGGCCAGCGCGATCGCCTGCCAGAGCACGAGCGCCGCACGCGGGTTGCGGTGCGGCCAGGTGGCACGGGCGAGGAGCCCGGGCACCGGACCCGCGAGAAGCAGCGCGAGTATCCCGAAGAACAGCGCTGTGGGGGCGTTCATGGCATCGAGTGTGTCAGCTCGCGCGCCCGGAGCCGTGTTCGCCCAGCGTGGCGGTGGTGCCCGACTGCTGGGCTTCGAGTTCGGCGAGTGCGGCGCGCAGTGCTTCGGCTTCGTCGGCGCCGACGCGGCCGACGAAGTGGACGAGGGCGGCCGCGCGGCCGGCGGTTTCGTCGGCTTGATCGAGGGCGTCCACCATGAGGTTGGCGACGAGTTCGTCGCGGCCGTGGACGGGCATGTAGCGGTGGGCGCGGTCGTCGCGCTGCTGGACCACCAGGTTTTTCTTCGCGAGCCGTTGCAGCACCGTCATGACGGTGGTGTACGCCAGGTTGCGGCGGGTGGACAGGGCTTCGTGGACCTGCCGGACCGTCTGGGGTTCGGTGGAGGACCACAGGTGGTCCATCACTGCTCGCTCGAGTTCGCCTAGTGCTGCCATGGTCCGATTCTACGGATTTCTCCGACGTTTGTGCGTACTACCCCGGGTCGTAGCCTTGGCGGGGTCGTGATCAGGGAGTTTCGGCAATTCCGGGCGTGTGCGCCGGGGCCACGGGACCCCCGACTGCGCCGTAGACGTGCCGGGTGCCGATCGGGATGATCAGCGGCCGGCCGGACACCGGATCCTCGATCACCGACGCGTCGAGATCGAACACCTCGGCGAGCAGTTCGGCGGAGATCACCTCCGAGGGCGGACCGGAGCGCACGATGCGGCCGTCCTTCATCACCACGAGGTGGTCGCTGTAGCGGACGGCGAGGTTGAGGTCGTGCAGGACCATCACGACGGTGCGGCCGAGTTCGCTGTGCAACCGGTCGACGAGGTCGAGCACTTCCACCGAGTGCGCGAGGTCGAGGTAGGTGGTGGGTTCGTCGAGCAGCAGGATGTCGGTGCCTTGCGCGAGTGCCATGGAGATCCAGGCGCGTTGGCGCTGGCCGCCGGACAATTCGTCGACCGGCCGGTCCGCGAGGTCGGCGATGCCGGTGCGGTCGAGCGCGGCGGCGACTTCGCCCTCGTCGTCGGACGACCATTGGCGCAGCCACGACTGGTGAGGGTGCCGGCCGCGGGCGACGAGGTCGGCGACGGTCAGTCCTTCGGGGGCGAGGGGCGCTTGCGGCAGCATCCCGAGGACGCGGGCGACGTCGCGGGTGCGCATCGTGGTGATGTTGCGGCCGTCGAGCAGGATCTGCCCGGTGCGGGGTTTGAGCAGTCGGCTCAGCGACCGCAGCAGGGTCGATTTGCCGCAGCCGTTGGGTCCGATGATGGTGGTGATGACGCCGGTGGGGATCTCCAGGTCGAGGTCGTCGATGATCAGCCGATCCCCGTAGCCGAGCCCGATGTGTTCGGCGACCAGACGGGTCGCCGGGGCAGCCTCGGGGTGTTCGGTGTCCGAGGCGGCGGGGGTGTGGGTGTCGGTCACGCGGAGACCTTCCGGTTGGAGCGCACGAGCAAGTACAGCAGGAACGGGCCGCCGAGCGCGGAGGTGACGAGACCGACGGGCAGTGGCACGGGCAGGATCGTACGGGCGATGAGGTCGGCGCCGACGACGAGCAGCGCCCCGGTCAGTGCGGACGCGATGATCGGCGGCCCCGCGGACTTGACCAGACGGACTGCGATCTGGGGGGCGGCGAGCGCGACGAACCCGACGGGTCCGGCCGCGGCGGTGGCGACCGCGGCGAGGGTGCAGGCGGTGATCAGCAGCAGGGCCTGCTGCGTTTGCAGCGGCACCCCGAGGGAGCGCGCCGTGTCGTCGCCGAGGCGCAGCGCGCCGACGGTGAACGACGAGACGGTGGCCCACGCGCCGAGGACGAGCAGAACCAGGGCGGCCGGGGCCACCTGGTTCCAGGAGACGCCGTTGAGTGATCCGGTGAGCCAGACCTGGGCGCGGGAGACGTCGTTGATGTCGGCGGAGACCAGCATCCAGTTGGTGAGGGCGAGCAGCATCGCGTTGATGCCGATGCCGATGAGGACGAGCCGGAACCCTTCGACGCCGTTGCGCCAGGCGAGCAGGTAGATGACCGCGGCGGTGAGCAGGGCACCGGCGAGGGCCGCCAGCGGCAACCCGAGGGTGGCGAGGATGCCGACGACGGATCCGCCGCCGGTGAGGACGATCAGGGCGACCGCGGCGGCGCTCGCACCGGCGGTGATGCCGAGGATGTCGGGGCTGGCGAGGGCGTTGCGGGACAGCGACTGCGTGATCGCGCCGGCCACGGCGAGGGCGGCGCCGACGACGATCGCGCCGACCGCCCGGGGCAGTCGCAGGTCGAAGACGACGAATCGCTCGAGGCGGGAGCCGCCGCCGAAGAGCACCTCGATGACCTGGGGAACCGACATCGGGTAGTCGCCACGTCCGAGCGACACACAGGTGAGCAGGAAGGTGGCGACAGCGATCAGAGCGCACACCAGCACCATGCGGCCGCGCCAGACCACCGAGAACGGTCCGATGCGGAACGCGTGCCGGCCGGGCACGGCGGTGGAGATCTGGATCGGCGAGCGGCGCCGCGCGCCGTCGACGGGGGCCGTGAGGGGAGTGGGGGTCTCGGTGCCGGGGGTGGTGGTCACAGTGCCACCAGCTTCCGGCGTCGCACCAGGGCGATGAAGAACGGGGCGCCGATGAGTGCGAGCACGATCCCGACCTGCAGTTCGCCGGGGCGCACCACGATGCGGCCGATCACGTCGGCGAGTACGAGCAGGACGCCTCCGAGCAGCCCGGCGTAGGGCAGCAGCCATCGGTAGTCGGGCCCGGTGATCGCGCGGGCGATGTGCGGGACGATCAGGCCGACGAAGGCGATCGGTCCGCAGGCTGCGGTGGCTGCGCCGGTCAGGACGGTGATGGCGGCGATGCCGACCACGCGGGTGAGCACGACGTTGGTGCCGAGGGAGCGGGCGACGTCGTCACCGAGGCTGAGCACGTTGAGCGACGGTGTGCCCGCGATGGCGACGACGAGTCCGGCGACGAGGAACGGGAGGACCTGCCAGAGCACGTCCATGCCGCGGCCGGCGACGGAGCCGACCACCCAGAATCGGTAGCCGTCGAGGCTGGTCTGGTCGAGCAGGACGAGGGTCTGGATCATCGCCTGCAGGAAGAAGGCGACGGCCGCGCCGGCCAGGGCCAGGCTCAGTGGGCTCGAGCGGCCGTTGCCGACGGAGGCGAAGCCGAACACGACGATGCTCGAGAGCATGGCGCCGGCGAACGCGAACCACAGGTATTGGGCGGGGGTGGTGACGCCGAACAGGTAGATCGCGAGCACCACCATGAACGCGGCACCGGCGTTGATGCCGAGCAGGCCGGCGTCGGCGAGGGGGTTGCGGGTGTGCCCTTGGATGAGCGCTCCGGCGACGCCGAGCGCGATGCCGACGATCAGGGCGAGCAGGGTGCGGGGGATGCGGAGCGAGTGCACGATCAGGTCGGTTTCGGCGCCGTCGTTGACGGCCAGCGCGTGGTAGACCTCGGCGAAGGACATGGGCCGGGCACCGACGGCGATGCTGGCGAGCAGGACGAGCACGAGGAGAACTGCCAGGACGGCGAGGCCGAGGAGTCGGCGGCGGCGCATCGCGGGGAGGCTGGTGTCGGCCGGTCGGGGCGTGAAGCCGTCGTGGACGGCGGCCTTGACGGTGACGGTGTCGGTGCCGCGCCGCAGGAGTGCGGCCCGGGCGCCGACCGGTGCGCTGGTGACGGTGTCGCGGGTGACCAGGCCCAGCCACTGTTTGCCGAGGCTCTGTCCGGTGCGGCCTTCGCGGAGTCCGCGATTCCACCACAGCACCGCTGCGGCGATGAGGACGGCTGCGGTGCCGAACACGATGCGGTCGGCCTGCCCGCCGCCGTGTGCGTCGCCGAGGGTGTCGACCACCAGGGCGCCGATGGCGAGGGGGAGGGCGACGAGTGCGAGGTCGAGGAGTTCGGCGGCGACGCGACGCCCCGTGGTGGGCGGGGTGATCGGGGTGGACGCCGGTGGGGCGGCGTCGCGGTGGGGGGTGGTGGTCACGTGCGCGGGGTGCTCCTCGGGAGGGATCGCGAGTGGGACTGCGGATCTAGGAGTTAGGTTACGGAATCCTATGTGGCGGCGGGAGGGGGTGCCCGGGGGAACGGGAACGGGAGGGTTGCGCGCGCCCGCCCGGACTGCAATGGTTAGGCTTACCTAATTAACGGGACCCGTCGATCAGGAGGTCGGATGACGACTCTGCTGCTGCCGTCACCCGCGGCCGCTCCCACCCCCGTCCGCGCGTTCGACGACACGCGCCGGCGACTGGAATCACTCACCGCGGGAGCGCCGCGCGTGTACGCGGTCGCGTGCGTGGACGAGGAACCGCGGCGACGCTGGTGGTACCTCGGGGGAATGGAGCGCACGCACCGCATCGAGTTGCTCTACGCCCGGGCGCGCGAAGACGTCGAGGATCCCCGCATCGCCGCGGAACAGGTCGCCGCCGCGCTCATCCATGCGGTAACCGGACGCGTGCTCGCCCCGTATGTCTTGGACGGCCGCGTGTGGGATCCGGGACTGGACAATCTCTGGCTGCATCAGGACAGCGACGGCTGCATCGACTGGGCGGGTGTCGCCGACGACACGCTGCGGGTTCTGCCGGACGATCCTGCCGCCGACTCCGGCGACGTGGTGGTGCTGCCGTGCGAGGAGGCGATGGCCGTGTGGACGGCGCATCGCGCCGTCACTGCCCTGACGGCGGTGCACGGCGCCGTCTGCCGGTCCGCGCCCCTCGACGGTCCGCGATTCTGGGCCATGGTGGGCCGGTCCGTGGTGACCGGTACGGCGCAACTGCCGATTCTCGGCGGCGGATCCCGGCGGGTCGCCGCGCGCCGGGGGCAGATTCTCCTCGACGCGTTCGTCGCAGCAGGGTTTCCGGTTCGAGGTCTTGTGAAATAAGGGCAGCCTTCCCTATAGTGGGGATGTTCGCGCAACAACGGACCGCGCCGGAGTCCTGAGGGCTGCAGTGATTCCCGGGTCCATACCGACGGCGGGTCCCACGAGCACTCGTGGGGCCCGCCGTCGTGCGTATCCCGTGGCCCCGGTCCAGGGATGGGTACGGCGAACGCGCCGCGCAACCGAAACACGCGACGTGACCGAAAACCGCGATGCCCTACCATCGTTCGGTGGCCACCGGCGCCCGGATCCACCGGACGCGGCCCCGCACGCAACGGAGAGACCGCATGACCGATCAGCCCCGGCTCGATCCCACCTCGCTGCACGACCCGGCCGCCGCCACAGCGCTCAACGCCAACGGGTTCGGCACCGCCCTCGGCCTCGAATTCCTCGAGATCGGCCCCGACCGGGTGGGGGCGCGCTGGACGGTGACCCCGAACCAGCACCAGCCGTTCGGAATCGTGCACGGTGGCGTGTACTGCGCGGTGATCGAGACACTCGCGAGCGTGGGTGGCTCCGCGTGGTTCGCCGACCGCGGCACCGTCGTCGGAGTCAACAACAACACCGACTTCCTCCGTGCCACCCGCGAGGGTGTTCTCACCGCGGTCGGCACGCCCGTGCATCGTGGTCGCACCCAGCAACTGTGGAAGGTGATCATCACCGACGAGCAGGATCGCCTCGTCGCCCAGGGTCAGGTGCGACTCGCGAACATCACCGACGCCGCGCATCTCGGCGGCTGACCGCCGCCGACCCCACGCGACACCGGGATCGAGTCACACGGGCTCTCGGTAACGATCCGCGACCGTCTGCGCCCGGCTGCGCAGGGAGGCGCGGAGCTCCGGCGGTGCGAGCGCCTCGGCCTGGGTGCCGAGTTGCCACAGCGCCCACTCCGCGTGCCGGAGATCTTGAAACGTGACGTCCAGGCGCAACCGGCCGTCGGCGTCGGGTTCCTCGGTGCGGACGGCTTCCGCCATGTCCAGCAGGTCGTCTCGTCGCACCGGGTCGACTCGCACATCGACGGCGATGTGGTCCTCGGACAGGAACCGGGCGCAGCGTTGCGCCCAGATGCGTGCCAGGTCGACCCGATCCGGACGCTCCGCCGCTTCGGCCATCTCGTGCGCGGCGAGGATCCGCGATATCCGCAGCGTCCTGTCGGAGCCGAACTCGGTGGCCAGCAGGTAGGCCTTGTCCCGCACCGTGACCAGACCGATCGGGTCCACCGTGCGCCACTGCGGTGCCCGGCCCGCGGAGGAGTAGTGAAGGCGCAGCTTCCGTCCGCCGAGGACCGCATTCCGGACCGCGACCAGGATCGGGCCCGCAACCTCGTCGCGGGCCGTGCGGCGGGAGAGCAGGTCGGTCTCGGGGTCGACGAGCAATCGTCGGGCGGCATTGCTCGCGGCGATCCGGTGGCTTTCGGGGAGTGCATCGACGATTTTCCGCACCGCCGACGCACGAGCCGTGCCGAGTCCGAAAATCTGCCCGCCCGGACCGGAACCGGCAGCGAGCAGAGACAGAGCTTCGTCGTGGTTCAGCCCGGTCAGCTGGGTCCTGAACCCGGGGAGCAACGAGAACCCGCCGTGCCGGCCCCGTTCGGAGTACACGGGGACACCCGCCGTGGAGAGCGCCTCGATGTCGCGCAGGACCGTACGGACCGAAACCTCGAGTTCCTCGGCGAGGACGTCCGCCGTCAGCCGGCCGCGCTGACGCAGCAACAGCACCAGAGACACCACTCGGTCGGCCCGCACGCATCGGGACGTTACCGAATACCTGACACAAGGTGTCGTGATTCAGCGGAAGGCTCCATGACGCGACGCCGCATCGGCGGTGTCGCGGAATCGGGGGACGCGCCCCGCAGGATCCGAATGGAGTCGAAGTGACGATCGAACGAACGGTCCTCAACCCGGTGACGTGGTCGGTGGAGATGGGGTTCAAGCAGGGTGAGGTGGTCAGCGGGCACACCAGGACGCTGTACTGCTCCGGACAGACGGCAATGAATGCCGACGGCGCTCCTCAGTACGAGGGAGACATGGCGGCACAGGTCGCGTTGAGTCTGAACAATCTCGAGGGTGTGCTTGCCGAAGCGGGCATGTCGCTCGCCGACCTCGTCCGGCTGAACGTGTACACCACCGACGTCGACCTGCTTTTCCAGCACTACGGCGCGCTCGCCTCACGGCTTGCGGCCGCTCGGGCAGCACCGACCACCACGATGCTCGGCGTGGTGCGACTGGCGATACCCGGCCAGATGATCGAGCTCGAAGGTACCGCTGTCGCCTGACGTGACGCCGTTCCGCTGCCCGCGCCGGGCACGGCGGCGCGGGCAGCAACCGAGAGGGGTGAGTGCCGGTGCCCGATCTGTGGACGATCGGCGTCTACGGCTTCGACGTGACGACGTTCCTGGAACGACTGCGTCGAGCAGAGGTGAGGATGCTGCTCGACGTGCGTCAGCGTCGAGGGGTTCGCGGGCCCGACTACGCCTGGGCGAACTCGCAGCGACTACAGACCTCACTCGCCGCGAGCGGGATCGCATACCGCCATCACCTCGAACTGGCACCGACCACCGAGTTGCGCGAGCTTCAGTACGCCGAGGACGCCCGCCAGGGTGTCGGCAAACGCACGCGCCGCGAACTCGCCACCGGGTACGTCAGCCGCTACACCGCCGAGATCCTCGATCCGGCCGATCTCGAGGCGGTCGTGTCGGTGCTGCCGAGCACGGGACCAGCCGCATTGTTCTGCGTCGAAGGTGATCCCGAAGCCTGTCATCGTTCCTTGGTCGCGCGACGGCTCGTCGAGCAGCACGGCTTCACGATCGAGCACCTGCGGCCGTCGTGAGTGCCGTCGTCGGGTCAGACGGAGCCGAGCGCATCCTCGTCCACCCGTGAGTCCTCGGCGGACCACGTGCTCGCCGGTGGATTGTCGAGGTGCCACCGCACCGATTCGGCCTCCCGTTGCTGCGGGTCGCCGGGAGACCAGCCGAGAAGGTTCTCCGCCCGGCTGACGGAGACGAGCACATGCTGCGCCGGTCCTCCCATCAGCGCCAGTTCGCCGGGCAGTACCGACTCCGGTACCCGTACCGGCTCCAGCGCGGAGCCGGCTGCCGCGATGATCTGTTCCACCCATGCGATCACCGGCACCGTGGCAGGCTCGCCCAGATTCACCGCCATGCCGTCGGCGGCCCGCGTGTCCAGAGCGGCCAGTACGCCGGTGGCGACATCATCGACATGGACGCGGGTCCACAGCAGATTTCCGGCACCGACCGGGATGTGCTGCCGTCCGGCGCGGATCCGGCGCAGCACCGGGTCCTCCCGGCGCTGCGGATCGTGCGGTCCGTAGACCATGGGAAGACGCAACACCACGGCGCCTCGCGGGAGCCACCGCTCCTCGACATCGAGCTTGTCGTAGGCGTCCGGGATCCCCGGCCTCCGGGCCCCGCGGTAGGGATAGCGCTCCCGGCGCACTTCGGAGTCCTCGGTCAGAGGCACCGCGGATTCGCAACGCCCCGAGGTGAGACCCGTGAACGCCTGGTACACGTCCACGCTGGACAGCACGACCGTCGGCACCTCCGGTATCGCCGGCAGGACGGCATCGACGTGGTCGGCGGTCAGCGCATAGGTGTCGACTACGGCGTCCGGATCGAACCGGCGAACATCGTCGGCGTGATCGCCCAGTGCGAGCCGATCGACCCGTAGGTGATCGACCGCCACCCAGGGGGACGGCTCGTGGTGTCCGCGGTGGACAACCAGCACCCGATCGCCGCGCTCGTGGAGTCTTTCCACGATGCGCCGGCCGATGAATGTCGTACCCCCGAGAACCAGAACCCTCATGTGCTGCCGTCCCTTCGACACTTCGGTCACCACTAGGTGCCGGAAGCAATAGTGTCGAAGATAGCCGGATCGGAGTGCCCCCAACAGCATTCGCGGACAGAGACGGCCGGCGGGACCATGCACGGTGGTTCGGGCACCGGTGGGGCGGCGGATCTGCAGCGGCCGGACGTCACGCCGATCGTCGGTGGGCGCCGAGAGCCCGAATCCGCCCGAGGTTTCCGATCGGCGACGAGGCCACTCCGCCGGGCATGCGCCCCTCTTTTGCTCGAGCAGAGCGAAAGGGTTTCCGCGCGGTTCGGGGGAGGGAAGGATGGCGGGTGCCCGTGCCGACCGCGGGAGCCGACAACGCAGATCCGAAAGGTGGCCGTATGACGATCGCCGTCGTCACGGGTAACCCCGAGCCGTACTCCCGCACTCGCGACGCCGGGACCCCGTCGCCGGGCCGGTACCTTGTCGACGCCGGCTACATCACCGACGGCCGGCACGCGGAGCGTTGGGCGCCGGCCCTGCCCGTGGCCATCCGAACCGGGGCGTCATGAGCACGTTCGACAGCACCGCCCTGCGGCACGCCTTCGCGCACATCCCTTCCGGGGTGGTCGCGATCTGCGCCGAGGTGCACGGCGAGCGGGTGGGGATGGCTGCGAGCACGTTCGTGCCGGTGTCGCTCGACCCTCCGCTCGTTGCGTTCTGCGTGCAACGTACCTCGGGTACGTGGCCGCGACTGTCGGCTCTGCCGCACCTGGGTATCAGCGTGCTGAGTGAGGAGCACGACGGTGCGGCGAAGGTGCTCGCCGCGAAGAACGGTGACCGGTTCGCCGGAATCGAGACCGAGATCCGTGATGGCGGTGCCCTGTTCGTGGCAGGCACGAGCGTGCGCATGGACGTGACCGTCGAACAGGAGATTCCGGCCGGTGATCACGACATCGTCGTGCTGCGCATCAACGAAATGCTTACCGACGCAGAGGTGGAACCGATCGTGTTCCATCGCAGCTCCTTCCGCCGGTTGATCGCTTCCTGGCATTTCGAGAACATCCCACTCGCCGCAGAAGCCGGGTCCGGTTTCGACGTCACCGAAGGAGTCCGCGTGGATCGCGACAACCCCGTTCCCGTCGTCCGGCGCACCGAACGGAATCCGCTGACACCACGCGACGGGAGACGGGCGCGGAACATCCCCGGAGACGAAACGGCGGGGCAGGAGCAGCCCACAACCGCCGGGTCCTGGTGGCTCGTCCTGCCCAGCGTGGCAATCGGTCTCGCGGCCTCGGGCTGAGCACCGTTCGCCGAACTCCGACACACCGACTGCTGTAGCGGTCCAGGCGTGATGCTTCCATCGGAACGACTCACCCCTCAGCACAAGGGAGACCCCACCTCCCGCCGCCGGCCGCGGAGATGACCACGGTTCATGGCGTTCCCGCGGCGGGAGATGGGGGTCAGGTCAGATTCCTGCCGTGCCGGCGCCCACGACGCCGGCGACACGCCGCAACGCCGTGTTGGTCTGTCTCGCCGCGTCGAGTGTCTCCACCGCCGGAGTGGTGGGGAGGTCCGCAACGTTCCCGCCCACCTTGGCCAGGACGGCCCGCGACAGCAGGTAGTTCTCGTCCACGACCTGATCCAGCGTCGGTACCGGTGCGGGGCGCGGGATATCGGCGTGGACCGTGTGCCGGTAGAGATTGACCTGGTACGGCCAGTTGTCGCGGGTATCCCACTGGGAGACCAGAACATAGAGCTCGTCGAGCGTGGAACCGGTGAGGACGTACCCGCCGTAGCACTGGGCGAGAGTGTTGTTCCGGTCCTGGGGCTCCTGGTCGTGGTCCACGTGACGGACCACGGTCGTGGTCGGAGCCTCCCCGATATGGGACGTGGGCCCGTTGCGAAGGCCCTTCACGTTGACGCGGATGTCCGGTGCGGTCTGGGTGTAGGTGAGCAGCCACTGGCCTTGGACCAGGCGGAGATTCATCTCCCGGACCTTGGTCCCCGCCGGGAAGATGTCCGAGCACGCCCGGTTCCATCCCCAGTCCGTCCCGTTCCATCCCCAGCCGGACCACTTCGAGCGGTCCGCCACCTCGTTGGGCCGGCAGCGGTACAGATGAACGTTCGATCCGCCGTCCACCAGCCACTTGTTGCCCATGATGTAGACCCAGCCGTCGGTCCCCATCTCCCAGGTGATGCCCATCTGGAAAGCGCCCTCGTGATGCCAGTCGCGTTGTCCGGCGGGGCCCGCGTGATGCCAGGTCTGGCCGTTGTCGTCGGAATACTGGATCTCCGTCCAGAGGACCTCGGAGAGGGACCGGCAGATCGTCACGAACAGGTAGATGCGGGAGCCGACGACGAGGAGGTCCGAGGGCAGGACCGTGGCGAACCCGCCATTGGTCCACGGGGCCCTGTCGTGGTTGTACGGCCACAACTGGCGGGCGTACGAGCCGCCGACGGCCCCATGGAACGTCAGTCCATCGGCGTAGTCCGCCGGGGACTTCTCGTTCGTGAAGAGCATCACCGGAGACCGCCACCCGGGGCCACCGACGCCGGCCTGGTCGAAGGTGTCACCCAGGACGACGGCCTGGCTGCCGTTGGGAAGGCTGCGGGCAATGCCCAGGTCCGTACCGCCGACACCGTACTGCGTCGACGACGTATTCGGCCCGGTCACCGGTCCGATCTTGGTCGTCGTTCCGGGAACTGCGTTCTGCTGGAAGGGAGACGGGACCGGCTCCGCCATCGCAGTAGCCGTCGACGACGGTGTGACCGCGGGGAAACTGCCCGACGTTGGAGATGTCGCAGGGACGCCGACCTCCGTTAACACGTCCGGAAGTCGAGACCGACCCGACGCACTTCCGAAACCGTGCTGTGTCCTCTCCTGCGGGCGCGCCGACCCCTCGGTTTCGCAATACCGTTGAGATCAGGCCCTTTTCGAACTCGGCGCACCACTGACCTGCCAGGTCGGCTCAGGGATCTGCACGCGGTCCCGATTGTTCTTCTCGGGCAGACCCCCGGAGGTCGGGCGTACCATGCCCCCATGACGGTGGTCGCGGTCGAGCACTTGGTCAAGACGTTCGGTCCGACGCGGGCCCTCGACGGCCTCGACCTGACCGTCGAAGCGGGCGAAATCCACGGATTTCTCGGCCCCAACGGCTCCGGTAAGTCAACGGCCATCCGCGTGCTGCTCGGGCTGTTGCGCGCCGATTCGGGACAGGTCCGGTTGCTCGGCGGCGATCCGTGGCGTGACTCGGTGTCGTTGCACCGGCGCCTCGCCTATGTGCCCGGCGATGTGAACCTGTGGCCCACCCTCACCGGCGGCGAGGCGATCGATCTACTCGCCGGGTTGCGCGGCGGACTGGACGAGGCCCGCCGCGCGGACCTTCTCGACCGCTTCGAACTCGACCCGACGAAGAAAGCCCGCACCTACTCCAAAGGCAACCGGCAGAAAGTCGCGCTCGTCGCCGCGTTCGCGTCGGACGTCGAGTTCTACATCCTCGACGAACCCACCTCCGGACTGGACCCACTGATGGAATCGGTGTTCCAGGACTGCCTCGGTGAGATGTCCGCGGCCGGGAAGACGGTGCTGCTGTCGAGCCACCTGCTCGCAGAGGTCGAAGCGGTCTGCGATCGGGTCAGCATCATCCGGGAGGGCCGCACCGTCGAGACCGGCACTCTCACCCAGTTACGGCACCTCACCCGCACGTCGATCACCGCCGAAACCGGCCGTCCCGTCACCGGGCTGACCGAACTGGACGGAGTACACGATGTCCGCATCGACGGTGTGCACACCCGCTGCGAGGTCGACACCACCGCACTCGACGCGGTGCTGCGCCACCTGCTGACCTTCGGGATCACCTCGCTGACGTCCACTCCACCCACTCTCGAGGAACTGTTCCTGCGGCACTACGGCGACGAACGGGTCCGCGAGAGCGAGCGGCACCGGCGAGCCGAACCAGGAACGTCTCCGCGATGACGACGGCAGCCGCCGCGGCCCCGACGTCCACGACCGGGGCCGAACGATTCGCCGGTACCGGGCGGCTCGTCCGACTCGCGTTGCGCCGCGACCGCATCCGGTTGCCGGTGTGGCTGCTCGCCCTCACCGCGATCCTCGCGTTCTCCGCAGCCAGCGTGGCGGGGCTGTATCCCACCGTCGCCGAATTGCGGGGTTTCGCAGCCGCGTCCGCGGCGTCCCCGGTCGCGCTCGCCACCAACGGACTGGTGTCCGGCTACAGCACGGGCGCTGTAGTCGCCAGCCAGACCGTCATGCCGCTGGCGCTGGCCGCCGCGCTGATGACCACGCTGCTGGTGGTGCGGCACACCCGTCAGAACGAGGAGACCGGCGCGGCCGAGCTCATCGGAGCAGCGGTCGTCGGACGCCGGGCGCTGCTCGCCGCCGCCCTGCTCGTCGCCGTGGGCGCCAACCTCACGCTCGGTGTTCTCAGTGCGGCCGTGCTGACACTGCAGGGCCTACCGGCGGGCGGGTCGGCAGCGCTCGGCGCGAGCGTCGCGGCCGCCGGTATCGCCTTCGCCGCGGTCGCCGCAGTCACCGCGCAGGTCACCGACAGCGCCCGCACCGCCAACGGGCTGGCCGGTGCCGCCCTGGGTGTGGCGTTCCTGCTGCGCGCGGTGGGCGACATGACCGGAACGGTTACCGGTGACGGCACCCGCGTGGAAAGCGGATGGCCCACGTGGTTGTCGCCGATCGGCTGGGCCGAGCAGATGCGGCCGTACGACACCGACGACTGGTGGGTGTTGGCGCTGCCGATGGTGTTCTCGCTGGTGCTCTGTGTCGTCGCCGTCGCGCTCACCGGACGCCGCGACCTCGGGTCCGGGCTGGTACCGACCCGGCCCGGACCGCCCCGCGCGTCACGGGCACTACCCACAGCGCTCGGATCGGCGTGGCGGATGCAGCGCACGATCTGGTTCTGGTGGGCCTTCGGGATCGTCGTCCTGTCGCTGGTGTACGGCGCGATCGCCGATCAGATCGACGACTTCCTCGGCGACGGCGAGCAGGGTGGTGATGTGCTCACCGACCTGGGCGGCGGTGTCACCGATCTGATCGACGCCTACTTCGCGGCGATCTTCGCGCTGATGGCAATCGCGGTCGCGGGCTACGCCGTCCAGGCGCTGCTGCGGATGCGCAGCGAGGAAACGGCCGGCCGGCTCGAACCGGTCCTCGCCACCGCGCTCTCCCGGCCCCGGTGGATGCTCGCACACGTGGGTCTCGTCGCCGCAGGAATCGCGACGCTGCAAGCACTCACCGGAGCGGCGATGGGTCTGGCCCACGGCGTGATCGTCGGGGATGTGCCCGGACAGGTCGCGGCGCTGACCGGGGCGGCACTGGTCTTCGTACCCGCGGTCCTGGTGGTCGGCGCCGCGGTGGTGCTGTTCATCGGGGGACTGCCCGCCTGGTCGGCCGGGCTGTCCTGGGCACTGCTCGCCCTCTGCCTCGTCGTCGGATTGTTCGGTCCGCTCCTCGGGGTGCCCGACGCCGTCCGGGACGTGTCGCCGTTCACGCATGTGCCGGCGGTCCCGGCTGCGTCGGTCACGGCCGGTCCGCTGGTCGCGCTCTCGTTGATTGCCCTGGCTCTCTGCGCGGGTGGTGTGATGCTGTTCCGCCGCCGCGATCTCACCACGTCGTGAGAATTCGCGGGCGGGTCCTTCGAGAGCGCTCAGGTCGGCGTGAAGCGAGGTCACGAGCCGGACAGCACCGGGGCGGCACGCTCGGTGCGGCGGTAGCGGGCCAGACTCAGACCGCACAGCACGACGGCGATCACTCCCAGCACCACGGCGAACAATGCGCCGACGACCCCGTTGCCGGTATTGGGACCACCGGCGGCATTCGCGCCGTGCATCCCACCGACAATCACACCGATCGCTCCCGTCGCCAACGCGACGACGATCCACGGCAGGGCGAGGTGCGTGCCGGAGCGGCGGGAACGCCTCAGGGCCACTGCGCCGGCGACCACGCCGATCAGCGCGAGCACGGCCGCAGTCGTGGGTACCGCCCGGCCGACACCGAGTTCGTAACCGGCGGCAACGATGGAGGCGGGATCCGGAAGCGGGGCAACAGAAACCTCGAATACAGACATGACGATCCTTTCGGTCGGACGGGTATCCGTCGAGATGGGGCACCTTCGATCGTCGTGCCACGGGGACGGCAGGTCATCGGCCGACGGGCGTCGGCGACTACGGCATCGGGTGTACGCCGCGCGCATCGATCCGCAACCGCGGACGTAGGTGATCGAGCCGCAGACCTCGGGTGCTGCGGGCGCGGGAAACCTATGATCACTGCATGCAGGATCGCGCTGCGTCGTTCCGCCTGCCTGCCCGTGTTCAGGACCTGTTGTTGGCGCTGTTCGTCACCGTCATGCAGGTTCAGGGCACTGTGGTGCGCAACAGCGGGCAGCCCGAAGTCGTGCTGCGTCCCCTGTCCGACCTCGGGAACCTCGGCTACCTCCTGTTGATCGTCCCCGGCGCGGCCCTCGTCGTACGCCGCGACCGACCGGTCGCCGTGTTTGCCGTCACCGCGCTTACCAGCGTCGTGTATTACGGCCTCGACTTCCCGGACGGGCCCGGGTGGCTCGCCCTGTTCGTCGCCCTCTACACGCTCACCGCGCACGGCGACGGGCACCGCACGCTCCGGCTGGCCGCCGTGGGCATCGTGGTCCTGTCCGCGGCATGGCTCATCGCCGCGTCGGACATCGAGCCACCCGCCGCCATCGGCTGGGTCTACTTCCGCATCGGCGCGTCGGTCATGAGCGCGGCTCTCGGTGAGAGCGTGCGGGCGAGGAATCAGATCGCGGCGCAGGCACTCGAACGCGCCGCGGTGGCCGAACGCACCCGTGACGAGGAAGCCCGTGCCCGGGTCGACGCGGAACGGCTCCGGATCGCACGCGAGGTACACGACACCGTGGCGCACGCCATCGCCGTCATCAACGTCCAATCCGGTGTCACCGCACATGTATTCGACAAACGACCCGAGCGCGCCCGCGAAACCCTCGAGGTCATCGAGCAGACCAGCGCGCGGGCACTGGCGGAGATGCGCGCAATCCTCGACGTACTCCGGGACGACAACGTCGGAGACGACAGAACTGCCGGCGTCGGGGGAGACACCGACGGGCGGGCCCCGAACCCGGGCCCGGCGCAGATCCAGGACCTTGCCGACCTGGCGCGCGACGCGGGCCTCGATCTGACCGTGGATGCGCCGCCGCCTCAACAGCCGGTACCCGCTGCGGTCGGCACCGCCGTGTACCGGATCGTGCAGGAATCGATCACGAACGTGATCCGTCATGTCGGAGCGACCCGCGTGACGATCACCGTCACCTACGGCGCAGACGCCGTGGAAGTGCGCGTCGTCGACGAAGGCCGAGCACTCTCGGCGACACCCGCGGTCTCGCCGTTGTCGGCGCCGAACCGGGGGAGTGACCGTCCGGAGCAGCAGGAGAGCAGACGCGGGTACGGCCTCGCCGGGATGCGGGAACGCTGCCGCCTTCTGGGAGGGCACCTCGACGCGGGTCCCCGGCCGGACGGCGGTTTCGCCGTCACCGCGTGGCTTCCGCTGACGTCGACCGAAACGGCGGCCACATGACCGGAGAGGAAGAGACGCCCGGCGGCACAATCAAGGTGCTGCTCGCCGACGACGAGCACTTGGTGCGGTCCGGGTTCCGGCTCCTCCTCGACACCGAGGACGACATCACGGTGGTCGGGGAAGCTACCACCGGCACGGACGCGGTAGCGAAGGCCTACGCGTTGCGGCCGGACGTCGTCCTCATGGACATCCGCATGCCGAACCTGGACGGCATCGAAGCCACCCGGGAGATCACCACTGCCGGGCTGGGAAATGTACGCATCCTCATCCTGACGACCTACGACACCGACGCCTACGTGTTCGAGGGTTTACAGGCCGGTGCCAGCGGTTTCCTGCTCAAGGACGCCGGTCCGGCCGAACTCCTGCATGCCATCCGCGTGATCGCGGCGGGTGATGCACTGCTGGCGCCGCGCATCACCCGCCGCCTCATCGGCCGCTTCGCCACCCGGCAGGCGGCGGACAGGGCCGGGGAAGATCGGCTCTCCGTCCTCACCGAACGCGAGCGCGAGGTTCTCGCGCTGGTCGGGGAGGGCATGAGCAACCAGGAGATCGGTGCCGCCCTGTTTCTCAGCCCGGCCACCGCCCGCACCCACGTCAGCCATGCCATGGCGAAACTCGGCGCCCGTGACCGCGCACAACTGGTGGTCATCGCCTACCGGAGCGGACTCGTCACCCCGTAAGCAACGACGCGTGTCACGCCCGGAGGGTTATCCCGCTTCGCGTCGCGCGACAGCCTCGCGTGCCTCGGCCGCGTCCTCCTCGGTCCGCAACCGCTGGATCGCGAGCCGCCCGAACACCTGCTGCTCGGTTGCCGCCATCTGGTTGCGCCCGGTCGAGAAGAACGCCTGTGCCCACGACAGCAAGGTCGACACCTTCGACGAGAATCCCACCAGGTACAGCAGGTGCACGAACAGCCACGCAATCCATCCGAGGAACCCGGTGATCTCGAGTTTGCCGACCTTCGCGACCGCGCTGAACCGTGAGATCGTCGCCATGCTGCCCTTGTCGAAGTACCGGAAGGGCGCACGCTGCGCGGGATCCTGTCCCTCCTCGACCGAGGCGGTGATCTGTTTCGCCGCATACTTGCCGCCCTGCATCGCGACCTGAGCGAGACCGGGCAGCTTGTCGAGCGACATCATGTCGCCGATGACGAACACGTTCGGGTATCGCGGCAACGAGAGATCCGGCAGCACCTCCACCCGGCCCGCCCGATCGATGCCCGCTCCGGACTGCTCGGCGAGTTGCTTGCCCAGTGGACTGGCCGCGACACCTGCCGACCACACCTTGCACTGCGACTCGATGCGCCGTTCGGTGCCGTCCTTCTCCTTGACGGTCAACCCGTCGGCATCCACGCCGGTCACCATCGCGTTGAGCTGGATCTGCACGCCCAGGCCCTCGAGAGTCTGGCGGGTCTTGCGGCTGAGTTTGCCACCATAGACCGGAAGGACGTCCGGTGCCCCGTCGAGCAGGACGACCCGCGCTTCCGTGGAGTCGATGTGGCGAAAGGCCTCCCGGAGCGTGCGCCGCGACAGTTCTGCGATCTGCCCGGCGAGTTCGACTCCGGTCGGTCCCGCACCCACCACCACGAACGTGAGCAGCCGTGCCCGCTCGTCGGGGTCGTCGGACAGTTCGGCCTGCTCGAATGCGCCGAGAATGCGGCCCCGCAATTCCAGCGCATCGTCGATCGTCTTCATCCCGGGCGCGAACTCGGCGAAATGATCGTTACCGAAGTACGACTGGCCGGCACCTGCCGCCACGATGAGGCTGTCGAACGGGGTGACGGTGCGCCGCTCGAGGAGTTGCGAGGTCACCGTCTTGTTCTCGAGGTCGATCGTTTCGACGTCACCGAGCAGAACCCGCGCGTTCTTCTGCTTGCGCAGGATCATCCGCGTCGCCGGTGCGATGTCGCCCACCGACAGAATGCCCGTGGCCACCTGATAGAGCAGCGGCTGGAACAGATGATGGGTGGTACGCCCGATCAACGTGACGTCGACGTCAGCATTCTTCAGGGCTTGGGTACCGAACAATCCACCGAACCCGGACCCGATGACGACGACACGATGACGAGACTCACCCGACTGGACACTCATGCATGCTCCTTCACTGTTGTCGGCACGACCACCCCTGGGTACCCCCACGGCAGCCCGCCGACGCGGGTGGGACTGCATCCAGTCTCGCAGTTGACACGCCGCAGCACAGGGGGATCGCGCCGGATGCAGGTGCGCCGGGCGGTCAGTGCGGGCCGGGTGCCGAGTCGCCGAGCAGTCCGTACACCGGGTTGTGCTGCGCGGCGTGCCGCACCGCGTCGCCGGTCGCCGACGTGTAGATCTGCACGGTCTGCAAGGACCGATGTCCGAGCAACTGCTGCAACTCGACCATGGTGGCCCCGCTGTCGGCCAGGCTCGTCGCGAACGTGTGCCGCAGCGCGTGCGCGAGCGCTCCGCGTTTACGTTCGGACTCGATGCCGGCGCGCCGGTAGAGACGACGCACCCGGTACTGCAGGGTGCCGCGGGTGATGCGCTGTCCGTCGCTGCCCACGAACAACGGATCGGTTCCCGGGTAGCGCTCCCACACGGCCGGATCGTCGCGCTCGCCGCGCACCTGCCGTCGCGGCGCCGGGAACCGCGCGTACCGTTCCTCGAGATAACTCGAGACGATGGCCGTCCAGCTGTCCTCGAGCGGAATCTCCCGTTCGATCGCGCCCTTACCCAGCACCCGCAGCACCGGCGTACCCGCTCCGCCGAGAATGCTGCCCATGTCGAGGCGGATCAACTCGTCCGAGCGGATGCCGGTGAGCAGCAACGTCGCGATCAGCGCGAGGTCGCGTTGCGGCCACTCCCGCGACGATTCCGCCGGGCGCTGCGCCTCGACGGTGACGGTCTCGACGAGTTGGTGAATCGCACTGGGGGAGAAGGACTTCGGTGTGTGCTGAGGTTTCTTCGGCTGGGTGATCGAGGCCATCGGGTTGCCCTCCGACACCCCCTCGGAGACCAGGAAATTGCAGAAGTTGTTCCACACCGACCACGCGCGCCGCACCGAGGCCGGCTGCCGCTCGGCGGCGAACGATGCGAACGCCGAGCGCATCGCGCGGATCGAGATGTCGCCGACTGTCAGGTCCGCGGGCGGCCGTTCCCGCAGCTCACCGAGGTGTGTGCACACCGCATGCAGGTCCAGGCGGTACGCCTTCAGGGTGTGCGGAGACCGCTTCGCGGTCTGCAGCGTTTCCAGATACGACGAGACCCACTCGAGCAGACCAGGATCGTCCCGGCTCGTCATTCCCACGTCCTCCTTCGGTCACCCTGTCGTACGCATGTGCGATTCCAGTGTGACAGGAGGGAGTGAGGTGACGGACCGGGCGATGAGCCCACCCCTCAGGATCCGGTGCTGGAACCGATCGACGATCCGCCCCCATCGCTGGAGCCCGAGTTCCATGCCGGGCCGAGGACCAGCGCGCCGGCCGCGCCGAGCAGGTCGGAGTTCAGGTTGCAGATGCTGACGACCGCATAAACACCTCGCGGGATGTCCTGGAACGTTCCGGACACCACGTTGTCGCGGTTGGCGCCTTGCAGGGGCTGTATCGCGGTGATCGCGTCGGCATCGCCGAGTTCCCGGAGCAAGGCGAGAACATCGATGTCGGGGTTACCGACGAGGTAATCGAGCAGTACCGGTCCGACGACCGGCGCGGCCCGAACCGCGTCGACCACCGCGGTGGTGCACGAGCCCGGCAACGTGAGCGACCCGACGAGCGGCACACGCGGCACATCGGTGGCCGTGTAGGTGATCGACAGCCCGTCGACCTGAACGGAATAACCGATCCCCCGGGCAATTGCCACTGCCGGAACGGGTTCAGCGGGCGTCGCGTCGACGAGTGCCGGCGCCGCGAGACCGGTCGCAGACACGGTCGCAAGGACGAGAACGGTTCGTGCCAGAGCATTACGAATCATCGCTGCATCCCTTGTGTCGGACCGCCCGATACCGCGTCGTTCGGCAATGCTAGCCGCGCACCTCCGTCCGCACGGTGAACTGCGCTCAGCGTGTCGGCTCCGCTAGGGCGTGATCGAAGCGAATACGAGTGCCTCACACTCTCGGAGCGGGTGAATCCTTGCTTCCCTCACCGAAACTCCCGGACGCGGTCTTTCCTTCTTCGACGACGGGTGAGGTGATGACCACCGGTGCCATCACCATCGTCGGGCTCCGATCTGCGGTCGGCACCTGTTCTTCTTCGGGCACGGCAGCGCGTGTCGGCGCGCGACCGTAGGTGATCAGGACGACGACGATCAGCACCGCGAACACGATGGGGTACGCGGATTGGAGAAGGGTGCGCACCAGTGGCTCACCGGGGGTCATGAAGACGCCGATCGCGACGACACCGTCCGGGTAGGAGCGGTACCACGCGGACAACGGCACCGCCGCAGCAACGGGAAGCAGATAACCCCACCATCGGCCCCACCGCACCGCCTGGTCCAGGCACACCACCAGCAGCGGCACCACCCACACCCAGTGATGACCCCACGAGAACGGTGAGACCATCGGCGCGGTCAACCCACACACCGTCAGGCTCAGGAGATGGCGGCCGTGCCGGTGGGCGAGCTGCGCGGCCCACAGCCCGACGCCGGCCACTACGGCGGCGCACATCAACCACAGCCACATCGGAGGTTCCTGCGTGTGGAGCGCCCGCGCGAGGATGCCCCGCACCGATTGGTTCGCCGGTGAGGAAATCAGCCCGATGCGGTCGGAGCGGATGATCGCCGAAGTCCAGAATTGCCACGCGTCGGTGAAGATCACCACGAAACCCGCCACGATCGTCACGGCAAAGGTCACGGTCGCGACCATGGCGGCACGCCACTGTCGCACCACCACGAGATAGGCGATGAAGAACGCCGGCGTCAGTTTCAGGCCTGCGGCCAGGCCGACGCCGATCCCACGCAGGCGGCTCTGCTCCGGGCGGGACAGATCCCAGAGCACCAAGACGAGCAACACCAGGTTGATCTGACCTAGCCACAGGGTCATCCGCACCGGCTCGATCCAGGTGAGCGCCACCGCCGCTCCCACGCTCACGACCCGCATCCGCACCGAATCCTCGTAACCGAGAGCGCGCCAGCTCAGCCGGACCACCAGGTACAACAGCACCAGATTGACCAGGTTCACCGCGATGGTGGTGCCCGCCACGGAGAGCAGCGACAGCGGCACGAACATCAGCGCAGCAAACGGCGGGTACGTGAACGGCAACGAGTCGAACAAGAAGAAGGAGTACAGCGGTTCGGGGCTGCGCGCGGTCAGGCCGCCGTGCCGGTACACCAGCGCGTCGACGCCGTTGCCGAACAAGCCGTAGTAGTCGGTGAACCCCAGCAGCCGGTCGTGGGCGAGAAACGCGGCGCCGGCAAGAATCACCGCCGCAACGGGCCACCACCTCGGCACCGTCGATCTTGTTTCGTGTGTTCGACTCCTGTCTCGACTCCCCATGCGTCGAACCTAGGGGGAGGAGACCGACGGGTGCTGCACCGACACGGCGTGAGGCCGGAGTGTGCGGTTCGCCGACACCGACGCGAGGCAGGGGTCCCGGTCGTTCCGTCTCCGACGTGCGGGCGATGTGTCAGTCGCCGCGGACGGGCAACCGTCGCGGGCCCGGACCTTCCTTGGCAAGCACATCGCCCGGGTTGGCCAGCGGACAGATCTTCAGGCTCAGGCATCCACACCCGATACACCCTGCGAAATCGTCCCGGAGTTCGGTCAACGCGTCGATACGGCGGGTCAACTCGTCGTGCCACAACGCGGACATCCGTGCCCAATCCTCGGCGGTCGGCACCCGGCTGTCCGGCAACGAATCCAAGGCGGCTTTGATGTCGTCGAGCGACACCCCGACGCCCTGCGCGATCCGGATGAACGCCACCCGCCGCAGGGTGTCGCGCCGGTACCGGCGCTGATTTCCGGTCGTCCGGCGACTGTCGATGAGCCCCCGCGACTCGTAGTAGTGCAGCGCCGAGACCGCCACACCCGACCGAGCAGCCAACTCGCCGGGGGTCAACCACACGGCAGCAGACATCGTGAGCCTTCCGACGATCGGGATTGCACGCGTCGATCTGGGTGCACAGTACCCACATCCGAGGTGGGACGGCAGCGCTCGGCAGACACGGCAACGGCTCACCCGCGTCGGCGTCCGGGTGAGCAGGGGATGCGATTGTGCCGGGTTACTTACGCCAGAACAGGTGATGGGTGACGCCGCTCGGGCTGGGAACGACGTCGTGATGGAATCTGCCGTGCAATTCGTCCGGTGACTCCCAGAGGTGCAGGCCGGACCCGAATTCGAGCGGCGCCACTGCGATGTGCAGGGTGTCGACCAGGTCGGCGTCGAGGAATTGCCGGATCGTGGTGACCCCGCCGCCGAGTCGGACATCCTTGCCGCCCGCGGCCTCGCGCGCTCGGGCGAGGACGTCGGATGGTTCGCCCCCGACGAAGTGGAAGGTGGTGTCGGAAAGTGCGAGGGAGGGGCGGGTGTGGTGCGTCAGGACGAACACCGGGGTGTGGAACGGTGGTTCGTCGCCCCACCAGCCCCGCCATTCGGGGTCGGGCCACTGTCCGAGCTTGGGAGCGAATTTGTTGCGGCCCATGATCTCCGCACCGATGTTGTGGGAGAAGTCGCGGGTGAAGTAGTCGTCGATGCCGCGGGTGCCGCCGGGATCGGCGCGGTTGGGCCAGCTCGCGGTGGCCCCGGCCCACTCGAACATTTCGCTGTGGTCGAGACCGAAGGGGTTCTCGAGGGTCTGATCTTCTCCTGCGGCGATTCCGTCGCTCGAAACGGTGAAGTTCTGTACGCGCAAAAGCTGGGACACACTGTTCTCCCGTGTCGTCTCGGATGGATACGCAGAGGTAGACCGGGCGCGGCGGGCAAACTCATCGGATGCTGCTCGGAGGATGGGGGACAGGGCGCTGTGCCGGCCGGGTCAGGGGAGTGCAGCGTGCCGATCGTGCCCTGGCCGGCCGGGGAGCGTCGACCGGATCCACCGAGGAGGAGGTGCCGAGGTCGACGGTCGCGTGTCCGGTGCAGGCGGTGCCGTCAGGATCGCGGGATTGCGGGTCGCACATTCCGAACACCGAAACTGTTGTGCAGCAGTAGTATTCATGGATAACGGTGATTATCCATCAAAATTGGATAGGGCAGATGAGGCGCATCCTCGGTTTCCCGACCCCGGGGGACGGGGTACGTTCGCGGGCCCACATGGTGCGGCCGAGGCGCGCGGGGTCGGCGCGCTGCGGTCGTCCGCCGTCTCCACGGTTGGTGCCGGAAGGGCTTGTGCGGAGATCGCAGTGTTCTCGCACGCGGCGTTCGCGTGCGCAGCGTCATCCGGGATATCGACCGCCGATGCCGATGGTCCACGAATCCCGCGAGATCCACGGGCCGGCCGCTCGAGCGTCTCGGGATTCATGTGCCGAGCGGGCCGAAGGGTTAACCGCGCCACTCGTCGGCGCATCACGTGACGCGCCGGAGTCGGGTGTGCCGGAAACGGCATGGGTTGCTCGGCGGGCGTTCCACTCCCTCCGGGGGCGGGCCTGATCCGCGTTACTTGACATAATGTAGATTATCGGCGAAACGGTGACCTGCGGAAACGGCAGTGTGTAATCCCTGAGTCCGCCGGAGACGTTGCGTATCGCTACGCAGCTGATGCGACGTCGTCGCAGCTTTTCGCATCGCGCCTCGGCGCGCGCGCTGGTCGCTTCCGGTCTTCCGCCCACCGGCGCCGATCGTCGGGCCGAATCGTCCTCGACGCCTGGTGGCCGGCGATCCGATCTCCGGCTCCCGCCTCGGCTGTCCGATTCGAATACACCGGCACTCGAGCCCCGGCGACCCTCCCCGCTCCCACCCTGCCCACGGACATCAAAACGTCACAGTGACGTTTTGATGTCCACCCTCCGGCTTGCCGTATTCATCGACTCCGGCGCCCGCTCCGGAAAATGCACCAGGACGATCTTCGGTCAGGTGCCAGGGTCCGTCGCCACTCGCGCCCACACGTCACGTGACGAGCTGTGGAATGGGGAAGTTATCGGTGCGAGGAGTGACAATCGGCCCTCGTCGGGCCGAGGTCGACGGCCGTAAGGTTGGGCAACTTTCACCCGAGGAGAAGCCGTGAGCCACGAAGTGAAGATGATCGTCCTGTCGACCGACAACCTCGACGAGTCGATCAAGTTCTACAGCGAGGGCCTGGGAATGAGACTCAAGTTCCGGGACGGCACGCATTTTGCCGCGCTCGACGGTGGCGCGGTCACGGTCGCACTCGCGACATCGGTCGATCATCCGATCCACGGACAGGTCGTCGTGGGCATCAAGACCGACGATGTGGATGCCGCTGCGAAAGCCACCGAAGAAGCCGGCGGCGGCATCGTGCAAGGTCCGTACGACGACGCGCACGAGCGGCGTGCAGTGGTGTACGACAACAAAGGCAACGGATTGGTCTTCTACAGCCCGTTGAATCGCTGATCGTGGGTTGACCCGTCGGGGGGATGCGGCCGGGTGCTTCGAGGGGTCTTCCTCGCAGCACCCGGCCGCAGCGGTTCCTCCCCGCTCCTACTCCCCTGCCGTGCGTGCCGTGAACGGCAGCACGAGTCGGGAGTGGTGCGCGGCATCCCGGTAGATCTTGTGGGTCACCGGGCGGCCGACCGGAAGGTGGAAGGCCCCGCTCAGACCCACTGCACGAGTTGCCATACGAGACCGTTGGGGTCGGCGAACTGGCAGAACCGCTCCCCCCACGGCTCGGTCTCCGGTGCGGTGACCACTGTCGCGCCGGCGGCGGCGATGCGGGCGTATTCGTCGTCGAGAGCATCGACGACGAAGGCGATCAGCATGCCCTGGCCGGCCGGACCGGCGATCGAGGCGGGCTTGAAGGTGCCGAGTCCGGTGCGCAGGAATACGACGTTGAAGCCGGCGTCGGGGTGGGTCAGGGACACGAAACCGTCGGCGGACATCGCTTCGGTGAAGCCGAAATGGGTGGTGGCGAATTCCGCGGAGGCCGCGGGGTCGGCCACGTTCAGGGACAGGGCGGTGTCGGTGATCTTCACGGGTACCTCCAGGTGACGGAGACGAGGGTGTGTTCGGGTGCGAGGGAGCCCCAAAACCTTGTGCAGTGTATAGAGTAGCTCGTATCCGACCCGCGGAGGAGAGATTTGCAATGGCGCGCGAACTGCTCGATCTGCTGTGGCGGGACCACCCCGCCGCCCCTCGAGGCGGCGCGCGGGGACCCCGGGCGAAGGTGACCACCTCGCAGGCCGTCGACGCCGCGATCGTTCTGGCCGACACCGAAGGACTCGAGCACCTCACCGTGCGTCGCCTCGCCGCCGAACTCGGCATCTCCGGTATGGCGCTGTACACGCACGTCGGCTCCCGCGACGACCTGCTGGTCCTCATGGCCGACTGCGTGCACGGCAGGCAACCGCGCGCGCCGTATCCCACCGAGGACTGGCGGACGCGGGTGCGTCAGGTCACCGACGCCGACCTGGCCCTCTACGGCGAACACGACTGGCTCCTCGATATCGCGGACCAGCGAATGTCGTTGGGGCCGGGGACGATTGCGAAGTACGATCACGATCTGCACGCGTTCGACCACACCGGCGCGAGCGACCTCGAGCGCGACGCGGCGCTGACGTTCGTCTCGGACTTTACCCGCAGCGCGGCGCGCGCCCGCCGGCCGGACCCCCACGCCGCGAACATGGGGGAGGTGTGGTCCGCGTGGAGTGAGCGACTGGCGTCCTATGTCGGCGACGACTTCCCCCTCGCCCGGCGGGTCGGCGCTGCGGCCGGCGAGGCGCTGAACACCTCGTACAGTCCCGACGCGGCGTGGGAGTTCGGGCGCGAGCGCATCCTGGACGCGCTCGCCGCGCTCTTCAGAGCCGCCTCCGACGATCCCGCGCCATTGCTGTAGCAGATTGCTACACTGGAGGGAACGGTGTGACCGTCGCGCGAAGGAGTACGTCATGACGAACGTCGTCGACAAGGTGACCAGGTTCTCGTCGGAGCTCGTCGACGCCGCCGCGTCCGAAGGCGAACGGGAGAACCGCTCGGCCCGCCAGCAACTCGAACACTGGGCGCGAGTGGGCCGCGAGGTGTCCAACCAGCGGCAGGTCGCGCGGCGCCGCGTCGAGGCCGCGCTCGCCGGACGCCTGCCGCTGCGCGAACTCTCCGACGAAGAAGGCGTCGTGTTCAACGCCGAGATCGCCGCAGCACTCGAGGAATCCCTCGCCACCGGCCATCACGTCACCGACCGTGCCGCCCGGGGCCTCGCCTCGGTGGTGCTCGACGAGCAGGGCCGCGTCGTCAAGCATCTGCCTGACGGCACCCAGATCGTTCTGTGAGGCGACTCGATCTCGTCGTCGGACCCAACGGATCCGGAAAATCGACGTTCGTCGAGCAGCGTCTCGCTCCCCTGCTGCCCGGCAGCGTGTTCGTCAATGCTGATGTGATCGCCAAGCAGCGGTGGCCCGACAGCCCGGAGGAACACTCCTATGAGGCCGCGCAGATCGCCGCGACCATCCGCGACGCCCTCATCGACCAGGGTGAATCGTTCATCGCCGAGACGGTGTTCTCGCACCCGTCCAAACTCGACCTGATCGACCGGGCGCACCGGGCCGGCTATGTGGTGGTGCTGCACGTGGTGCTGGTGCCTGTCGAACTGTCCGTCGCGCGTGTCGCCGAGCGCGTCGTCGAAGGGGGCCATCGGGTCCCCGAAGAGAAGATCCGCTCCCGTTTCGAGCGGGTGTGGCCACTGGTGGCGGACGCGATCGACCGGGCCGACCACTCGACCGTCTACGACAACACCGCCGCGGACGTCACCCGCATCGCCGCGCGTTTCGTCGACGGCGACCCGGTCGGCGAGGTGGCGTGGCCGTCGTGGGCGCCGACCGCGCTGACGGGAGCGCCGACGGCACCGACCGCGCAGACCTGACGGCGAACCGGCCCGACGTGCCGGGCGCGGTTCACCGCCGCGATCCGGTACCGATGGGCGGGTACCGCCGCCCTCGCCGCAGGTGCGAATCGCTCTCCTCGAGCCGGGCGCGGAGCACCGCGGCGATGGTGTCCACCGCCGGCGCCGCCACCATCTCGTGGTGTTCGACGTCGAGACGGTACTGGTGCAGCATCCCGTCGACGAGGTCGTGCCACGCGGTGACCGCCGGCACCGAGGTCGACGACCGCAGGGCGGTGAAGAACAGCGCGTCGCCGAGGAAGGTGTCCGGCGAATGACGCCGCACCGCGCGGGTGGCCGCGGCCGACCCGAGGTGCAACCGTTCGAGATGGCGCGGTGTCAGTCCGGTGGGACCGCCGAGCGTGTCCTCGAGCAGGTCCAGTGCATCGTCGTAGCTGGGGTCCGGCCCGCCGTTGGTGGCGACCCCGAGATCGCGGAGCATGTCCTTGACCTCGACCGGCGCCGAACCGCCGGGAACACCGAGATGGCTGTCGATCAGCGCGAGGGTGTCGACGGGGGCTCCACCGCGTTGCAGTTCGACGGCGACGGCGTGTGCGACGACCCCGCCGAGGGACCAGCCCAGCAGGTGGTAGGGACCGTCCGGCTGCGCGCGGCGGATCTCGTCGGCGTAGCGGCGGGCCAGCGCCGGGATCGATTCGACGATCTCTCCCGTGCTCAGCGCCGGTAGTTGCAGGCCGTAGACGCCGCGCCCGCCGAGCCGTTCGGTCAGCCCGGTGTACGCCCAGGCCAGGCCTGCGGCCGGGTGGACGCAGAACAGCGCCGGTCCGGTGCCGGTGCGGAGCGGGACCAGGATCCGCAGCGCGTCGTCGATGGTGTCCTGCTCCCCCGGTGCGCGCAGATGGGCGGCGAGGTCGGCGACGGTGGGATGGGCGAACAGCACCTGTAGCGGGATCCGCCGGTCCAGGCGGCGGGACAGGTCCGGTACCAGCCGGGTCGCGAGCAGTGAACTGCCGCCGAGGGCGAAGAAGCTGTCGTCGACCGACACCGTGTCGAGCCCGAGGTGGTCGGCGAAGACGTCCGCGACGGTGCGTTCCAGTTCGTCGGCCGGGGCGCGGTGTGCCCCGGAGATGCCGGCGAACTCGGGGACCGGGAGCGCACCCCGATCGAGTTTGCCGGCGGGCGTGAGGGGGATCTCGTCGAGCGCGACCACGGCGGTGGGCACCATGTGCGCCGGGAGGCGGGCGGCGGCGAAGTCCCGGAGCGCGGACGGGTCGGGTGCGGGGACGGTGGTGGCCCGCACGTAGCTGACCAGCACGGTTTCGCCGGACGGTGCGGTGTAGCCGAGGGTGTGGGCGAAGTCGAGGTCGTCGTGGGCGGTCAGGACGGTGTCGATCTCCCCCGGTTCGATGCGGAACCCGCGCACCTTGATCTGGAAGTCGGAACGGCCCACGTAATCGAGCCGGTGGTCGCCGGTCCAGCGCACGACGTCGCCGGTGCGGTACATGCGGGCGCCGGGACGGTCGCTGTACGGATCGGCGACGAACCGGGTGGCGGTCAGGCCGGGCCGGTGGTGGTAGCCGCGGGCCAGTCCTGCGCCGGCGACGTAGAGTTCCCCGGCCACCCCCACCGGCACGGGCCCGAGCCGGGCGTCGAGGACGGCGGCGGTGGCGCCGCGGGTGGGACGGCCGATGGTGACGTGGTCGCCGGCATTCAGCGGCTCCCCGAGCGAGGTCATGATCGTCGCCTCGGTGGGGCCGTACGCGTCGATCATGCGATGCCCGTCGGCCCAGTGCGTCACCAGTTCCGGTGGGCACGCCTCCCCCGCGACGAGCAGCACCTGCAGGTCCGGGACCTGGGTGGGGTCGAGCGACGCCAGCGTGGTGGGCGTGACGAACGCGTGCGAGACGCGGTGGTGCCGCAGCACAGCGGCGAGGTCTTCCCCGCCGTACACCTCGGAGGGCACGAGCACCAGGGTGGCGCCCGCGCACAGCGCCATCATCTGTTCGAAGATCGACGCGTCGAAGCTCGGTGAGGCCAGGTGCGAGACGCGGCTGTCCTGCGCGACCCGCAAATGGTGCCGTTCGTCCGCGGCGAGGTTGCCGAGACCGCGGTGGGTGACGGTCACTCCCTTGGGCCGGCCCGTCGACCCGGAGGTGTAGATGAGGTAAGCGGGATGGTCGGGGCGCAGCGGTGCGGCGCGGTCCGCGTCGGTGACCGGGCCGGTACTGCGGTGTGCCAGGTCGTCGCGGATCTCGTCGTCGTCGAGGACGAGCCACTGCACCGTGCGGGGCAGGTGTTCGAGGTGGGCGGCGACGGTGACACCGAGTGTCGCGGCGCTGTCGTCGAGCATGTAGGCGATGCGGTCCGCCGGGTACGTCGGGTCGACCGGGACGAACGCGGCGCCGGTGCGGGTGGTGGCCCACACCGCGGTGATCTCCTCTGCCGAACGCGGCAACGCGAGCGCGACCACCGTGTCCGGGGCAGCTCCCCGGTCGAGCAGCAACCGGGCCAGCGCAGCGGAGCGCGCCTCGACATCCCGGTAGCTCAACACGGTGTCGCCGTCGACGAGCGCGGTCCCGGTGGGGTTCGCCGCGACGGCGTCGTCGAGCAGGTCCGGCCACAACCGTGTCGGTTCGCCCGCCGGACCGGTGGCGGGCACCAGCGCCGCCCGTTCGGAGTCGGTGAGCAGGTCCAGATCGCCGACGGGGACGCCGGGATCGGTGGTGACGGCGTCGAGGAGCCGGACGAAGCGGTCCGCGAATCGGGCGACGGTGTCCTGATCGAACAGGTCGGTGGCGTAGACGAACGCGGCGTCCATGCCGCCGGCCGGGTCGGCGGATTCGCCGAGGAGCAGTTCGAGGTCGAAGTTGCACGACTGCGGGTCGAGCTGGACTCCCTCGACGGTCAGGTGCGGCAGTTCGAGCGCGGGCCGTTCGGTGTTGTGGAATTCGAGCGAAACCTGGAAGAGCGGGGAATGCGCGGTCGAGCGGGCCGGTTCGACCGCCTCGACGACCCGTTCGAACGGCAGGTCGGTGTGGGCGAACGCGTCGAGGTCGTCGTGGGTGACGCTGTCGAGCAGGGTGGTGAACGGTGCGGCGCCGGGGATCCGGGTGCGCAGCACGACGGTGTTGACGAACATGCCGATCAGGTCGTCGAGTGCGCGGTGCCCGCGCCCGGCGATCGGGGACCCGATGGCGATGTCGTCGCTGCCGGACAGGCGGGCCAGCAGCACGGCGAGAGCGGTGTGCACGGTCATGAACAAGGTGGTGCCGTGCGCGGAGGCCAGCCGGGTGAGCCGGCTGTGCAGCGCGGGATCGATCGGGAACCGCACGATGTCGCCGCGGAACGACTGCTGGGCCGGCCGCGGCCGGTCGGTAGGCAGGGTCAGCACGTCGGGCAGGCCGTCGAGGGTGGTGCGCCAGTACTCGGCCTGCGCGGCGGCGAGGGACTGCGGGTCGGTGGGGTCGCCGAGCCGGTCGAGTTGCCACAGCGTGTAGTCGGGGTATTGGACGGGCAGCGGTGTCCAGGTGGGGGCTTCGTTGCGGCTGCGGGCCTGGTAGGCGCCGAGCAGGTCGCGGGCGAGCGGGACGGTGGAAGCACCGTCGGCGGCGATGTGGTGCACCACGAGCACGGCGAGGTGCTCGTCGCGGTCGAGGGCGAACACCCGGGCCCGGAACGGGATGTCGACGGTGACGTCGAATCCGGTGGCGAGGAAGTCGGCGACGGCGCTGTACACGCCGTCGGCGTCGGCCGGCACCACGTCGACGGTCAGCGGGACGTCGTCGGCGTCGAGGATGCGTTGCCGCGGCCCGGCGGCGGAGGCCGGGTAGACGGTGCGCAGGCTCTCGTGCCGTGCGATGACGTCGTGCAGCGCTGCCCCGAGCGCGGCCGGGGACAGGTGGCCGCTGAGCCGGATGGCGAGGGGGATGTTGTAGGAGGCGCTGCCGGGGTCGAACTGGTTGAGGAACCAGAGGCGTTGCTGCGCCGGGGACAGCGGGATGTGGTCGGGGCGGGGCCGCGGAGCCGGGCCGGCGGTGTCGCGGCCGGGGGCGGTGTCGGTATCGAGTCGGGTGGCGAGCATCCGCACGGAGGGGGCTTCGAACAGGGTGCGGACGGCGATGTCGCGGCCGAGCCGGTCGCCGAGGCGGGCCACGGCGCGGGTCGCGATCAGGGAGTTGCCACCGATGTCGAAGAAGTTGTCGGTCACGGAGATGCGCTCGAGTCCGAGAACGTCGGCGAGCTCGTCGGCGACGGCGGTTTCCAGGTCGCCGTCGGGTGGCTCGTAGGCGCCGGTGGCGGTCAGGTCCGGGACGGGCAGGGCACGGCGGTCGAGTTTGCCGACCGGGGTGAGTGGGATCGTGTCGAGGACGGTGACGGCGGTCGGCACCATGTGCTCCGGAAGGAGCTGTGCCAGATGGTCTTTGATGTCGTCGGGGTCGATGGTGCTGCCGGCTGCGGGGTGGACGTGCCCGACGAGCACGGTGTCGCCGCTCGGTGCGGTGTGTGCGACGGTCACCGCGAACGACACCGCAGGATGGGCGGTCAGGGCGGCGTCGATCTCGCCGAGTTCGACGCGGAACCCGCGGATCTTGACCTGGAAGTCGGCGCGGCCGAGGTATTCGAGACCGGGACCGTCGTCCGGATCGCCGGTCCACCGCACAATGTCTCCGGTGCGGTACATGCGCTCCCCCGGCGTGCCGTACGGGTCGGCGACGAACCGGGAGGCGGTCAGCGCCGGCCGGGCATGGTAGCCGCGGGCGAGCCCGAATCCGGCCAGGTACAACTCCCCCGCGACGCCGTGCGGGACCGGGCGCAGCGCGGGATCGAGCACCACGGCGTGCACTCCGCGCAGCGGACCGCCGAGGGTGAGTGGGTCGTGGGGACCGAGCGGGTCGCTGATCGCGGCCATGACCGTTGTCTCGGTGGGGCCGTACCCGTTGACGAGGCGGCGGTGCGGCGCCCAGGTGTCGCGCAGTTCGGGGGGCCACGCTTCGCCGCCGACGGCGAGGTCGACGAACGCGGTCAGGTCGGCCGGGTCGAGGGACGCGAGCGCGGCCGGGGTGAGGAACCCGTGGGTCACGCCGGTCTCGCGCAGCAGGCGACCGAGTTCGGCGCCGCCGTACACGTGCGGAGGAATCACGACGAGGGTGGCACCGGACCCGAACGCGAGCAGGTATTCGAAGATCGACGCGTCGAAACTCGGGGACGAGAAGTGCAGGACGCGGGCGCCGGGTCCGGCGCGGAACCGGTCCTGCTGCTCGCGCGCGAAGTTGTCGAGACTGCGGTGGGTGGTGAGCACCCCTTTGGGGCGGCCGGTCGAACCGGAGGTGTAGATCACGTAGGCGGCGTGGTCGAGGCGCAGCGGCACGATGCGGTCCCGGTCGGTGATCGGTGCCGGATCGGTGGCGGCGAGCGGCCCGGTCAGGGCCGGGTCGTCGAGGACGAGCCAGCGGACCGTGCCGGGCAGGTCGGCGACGTGTGCGATGGTGGTCAGGCCCACGGTGGCACCGCAGTCGTCGAGCATGAACGCGATCCGCTCGGCCGGGTAGCGGGGATCGGCCGGGACGAACGCCGCACCGGTCTTGGTGATCGCCCACAGTGCGACGAGGGATTCGACGGAGCGGGCGATGCCGAGCGCGACGAAGGTTTCCGGCCCGATGCCCTCGTCGAGCAGGACCCGGGCCAGCCGGGTGGAGCGCTCGTCGAGGTCGCGGTAGGTGACGGTGCGGTCGGTGCCGCCGGGGGTGAGGTCGAGCACCGCGACGGTGTCGGGATGCGCGGCGGCGGTGGCGGTGAGCAGGTCGGGCAGGGTGGCGACGCTACCGCCGACCGGTCCGTGGATCGGGGTGAGGGTGCGCCGTTCGGTGGTGGTGAGTACGTCGATGCCGGCGGCGGGTGCGGTCGGGTCGCCGGCGAGCGCGTCGAGGGTGCGGGCGATGCGGTCGGCGATGGTGGTGACCTCGGTGCGGTCGAACACCTCCGGGAGGTACTTCATCCGCAGGTGTACCGCGTCGTCGGTGTGCACCACGACGCTGAGCGGGTAGTGCGCGGCGTCGCGGCCGGTGATGTCGGCCACCCGGATGCCGCCGATGTCGGTGTCGCGGTCGAGGCCGGCGCGTTCGACCGGATACGACTCGAAGACGGTGAGGGTGTCGAAGCGGGCGGCGGCACCGACGTGCCGGTCGAGGGTGCTCAGGTCGATGTGGTGGTGGTCGAGCAGCGCGGTCTGTTCCGACCGGACCCGGTCGACGAGTCCGCCGACGGTGTCGCCGGGGCGGACCGCGACCCGGACCGGCACGGTGTTGATGAACAGGCCCACCATCGATTCGATGCCGGCGACCTGCGGTGGACGACCGGAGACGGTGGCGCCGAACACCACGTCGGTGCGGCCGGTGAGCGCTCCGAGGACGAGCCCCCACGCGGTCTGGACGAGAGTGTTGACGGTGACGCCGCGTGCCACGGCGATCTCGTCGAGGCGCGCGGACAGCGTCGGGTCGAGGTCGATGTCGAGGTCTTCGGAGATGCCGGCGCCGTGCGCGGACCGGTGCTGCGGGGCGAGCAGGGTCGGTTCGTCGAGACCGTCGAGGGCATGTCGGTAGGCGTCGATCGATGCGGCCGGGTCACGGTCGGCAAGCCACTGCAGGTACGTGCCGTAGCTGTGCGGACGGTCCAGGACTGCGGGGTCGCCGTCGGTGGCGTAGAGCACCAGCAGTTCGCGGATCAGGACGGGGGTGGACCAGCCGTCGAGCAGCAGGTGATGGTTGGTCAGGGCGACCAGGTGCCGGTCGGGGTGGGTGCGGATGACGGTGGCGCGCAGCAGCGGCGGGTGCGTGGTGTCGAAGCGGGTGTGCCGGTCGGTGTCGAGCAGTTCCGTCGCGGCGGCGTCGGGATCGGGGTCGTCGGTGGTGTCGACGACCGTGAACGGGACATCGACGTGGGTGGGGACGACCTGCAGGTGGCCGTCGGGGCCGGTGGTGAACGCGGCCCGCAGGTTGGGGTGCCGGTCGAGCAGCATCTCGAGGGCGCGCCGCCACCGGGCGGGGTCGAGGGGGCCGCGCAGGTCGAGGACGAGTTGCACGATGTAGGCGTCGGGGTCGTCCCCGGCGAGCAACGCGTGGAACAGCAGCCCGGTGTGCAGCGGCGCGGTGGGCCACACCGTGTCGAGAGGCCCGTAGCGCTGTTCGAGGTCTTCGATGGTGTCCTGCGGCAGCCGCACCAGCGGCAGGTCGGACGGGGTCAGTCCCCCGGTGTCCGGGTTGCGGGTGTGCCGGGTCAGCGCGGTGGCCGCGGCGGTGAACCGGTCGCTCAGTTCGGTGAGGTCGGCGGTGTCGAGCAGACCGGCGGGGGCGGACCAGTGCGCGCGCAGGACCGGTCCGTCGGGGGTGTCGACGGTGACGGCGTTGATGTCGACGACGGCGGCGGCCGGCATGTCGGGGTCCTGGGTGCCGCCGTGCGGGAACCCGGCGACGGGCAGCCACGGGATGTCGGTGCCGCCGCCGGTGCCGGCGGTGGGACGTCCGAGGTAGTTGAAGCTGATCTGGGGTGCAGGGTGGGCGGCGAGCTGGTGGCCGGTGTCGGCGTCGAGGTAGCGCAGCAGCCCGTAGCCGATGCCGTGGTCGGGGACGGCCGCGAGGTTTTCCTTGACGGTTTTGACGGCGCGGCCGGCGGCGGGACCGGCGGCCAGCGCGTCGTCGAGGTCGATGCCGGACAGGTCCAGACGCAGCGGGTGGATGGTGGTGAACCAGCCGACGGTGCCCGACAGGTCGGCGCCCGGGGCGGCGGCGGTATCGCGGCCGTGCCCTTCCAGGTTGAGCAGCACGCTGGTGGTGTCCTCACCGCGCTCGCGTCGCCATCCGGTCACGGCGAGGGCGACGGCGGTGAGCAGACCGTGGTCGACGCTGCCGTGAAAGGCGGCGGGCACGGTGGTGAGCATCGCGTCGGTGACGGCGGTGGGCAGATCCGCGACGACGCTGGTGACGGTGTCGTTGGTGTCGCGGGCCGGGTCGAACGGCCGGTGGCCGAGCGGCGGGTCGTCGCCGGTGAGCATGTCGCGCCAGTAGTCGGCTTCGGCGCGGCGCGACGGATCGTGGGCGGCGTCGACGAGGGCGTGCGCCCAGCGCCGCACCGAAGTCCCGGCCGGGGGTGGCAGCAGCGGCCCGGCGGGGTCGTCGTGGGCGGCGACACCCCAGGCGGCGGCGAGGTCGGGTACGAGGATGCGCCACGACACGCCGTCGACGGCGAGGTGGTGGACGACGATGAGCACCCGTCCGGCGCCGCTGGTGGCGTCGAACCACACGATCTGCAGCACGTGCCCGGCGGTCGGGTCGAGACGGTCGGCGGCGGCGTCGAGTTCGGTGGCGGCGAGGGCGAAGAAGTCGTCGGTGTCGGCGGCGCTGGTCACCGGGACCCGGTGGACGACGGTGCCGGCGGTGACGGTGCCGGGGGGGTCGACGTGCAGGCCGTATCCGGCGGGTGAGGCCGGGTCGGGGACCAGGCGGGCCCGCAGCATGTCGTGCCGGTCGAGCACGGCGTCGACGACCGCGGTGAGGGTGGCGTCGTCGAGTCCGGTGGGCAGGCGCAACAGCACCGCCTGGGAGTACCGGTCGAAGTGGCCGCCGCGGTCGAGCATCCAGTGCACGATCGGGGGTAGCGGCAGCGCGCCGACTCCCCCGCCGGGCAGTTCGGGGAGCACCGCGGGGGCGTCGGTGGTGCCGGCGACCGCGGCGAGACCGGCGGGGCTCTTGTGCTCGAACACGGCGCGCGGCGTGAGGTCGAGGCCGAGAGCTTTGGCGCGGGAGACCAGTTGGATGGACATGATCGAGTCGCCGCCGAGGGCGAAGAACGAATCGTCCACCCCGACGGTGTCGAGTCCGAGGACCTGCGCGAACAGATCGACGAGGGTCCGTTCGACGCCGTCGGTGGGTGCGCGGCCGGAACTGGTGCGGTCCGCGAAGTCGGGCGCGGGCAGCGCCCGCCGGTCGAGTTTTCCGGTGGCGGTGACCGGCAGCGAGTCGAGGACGACGAGGGTGGCGGGCAGCATGTAGGCGGCCAGATCCGCCGCGGCGCGGTCGAGGGTGGCGGTTACGTCGAGGTCGGTGCCTGTTTCGGGGACGACGTAGCCGACGATCCGGTCGGTGCCGGACCGGTCGTCGGTGTGCACGACCGCGATGGCGCGGGCGACGCCGGGGCAGCGCAGCAGCACCGTTTCGATTTCGCCGAGTTCGATGCGGAACCCGCGCAGTTGCACCTGGAAGTCGCTGCGCCCCAAGTACTCGAGGTCACCGTCGCGGGTACGGCGGGCGCGGTCGCCGGTGCGGTACAGCCGCGCCCCGGGCGGACCGTACGGGTCGGCGACGAACCGGGACGCTGTCAGGTCGGGACGCCCGAGGTAGCCGTGGCTCAACTGCTCCCCCGACACGTACAGTTCTCCCGCCACGCCGGGCGCCACCGGGTGCAGCCGGGCGTCGAGCAGATGCAACCGCAGTGCGGGCAGCGGATCACCGATGAGGCTGGCGGTGGCGGTGGCGGCGCGGTGCCGGTCCAGAGCCAGGGCGGTGACGTGCACGGTGGTTTCGGTGATGCCGTACATGTTCACCAGCGTCGGGGCGGTGTCGCCGTACCGGCGGTACCACCGTTCGAGTTGCGCCAGGTCGAGGGCCTCACCACCGAAGATCACCCGGCGCAGTGGCAGGGGCGCACCGCCGGCGGCGCGGTCGGCTTCGATGAGCTGATAGAACGCCGTGGGGGTCTGGTTGAGGACGGTGACCTGCTCGCGGCGCAGCAATTCCAGGAAGTCCTGGGGGGCGCGGGCGGTGTGGTAGTCGACCACGACGAGCCGGCCGCCGTGGGCCAGGGCGCCCCACAGTTCCCAGACCGAGAAGTCGAAGGCGTAGGAGTGGAACATCGTCCACACGTCGCGGTGATCGAATCCGAACATCTCCCGCGTGTCGTCGAGCAGCGTGACGACGGTGCGGTGCGGCACGACAACGCCTTTGGGCCGGCCGGTCGAGCCGGAGGTGTAGATGACGTACGCGGTCAATTCGGGATGCAGCGGGCCGTGCCGGTCGGCGTCGGTCAGGGCGGTACCGGGCAGCGCGGCGAGTTCCGCGTGCACCTCCGGGCTGTCGAGGTGGATCGCCGGTGCGGGCGTGTCCGGCAGCGACCCGGCGTGATCGTCCGTGGTGACGGTGCACACCGGTTGCGCGTCGCGGTAGATGTGGGCAAGCCGCTCGGCCGGGAAGCTGACGTCGACGGGCAGGTAGCCGGCCCCGGTCTCCAGCACCGCGAGGAGCGCGACGACGAGGTCGGAGGTGCGGGGCAGCGCGACGGCGACGAGGGTGCCCGGCCCGGCGCCGTGGCCGAGCAGCAGCCGCGCCAGCCGGTGCACCCGCGCGTCGAGGTCCCGGTAGGTGAGGTCGCCGTCCGCGGCGGTGACGGCGACGGCGTCGGGATCGCGGTCGGCGCCGCGGCGGAACAGGTCGAGCAGGGTGTCGGTGCCGGGGACGCGTAGTGCGTCGGCGCGGCGGGGATGTTCGCCGGGGGCGAGCAGGTCCACGTCGCCGACGGGTCGTTGCGGGTCGGTGGTGACCGCGTCGAGCAGCCGCACGAACCGGTCCGCGAAGTCGGCGACGGTGTCGGCGTCGAACAGGTCGGTGGCGTAGGTGAATCCGCCGGACATTCCCGACGCGTCCGGCTCTTCCTGCAGGGACAGTTGCAGGTCGAATTTCGCGACGGGCAGGTCGGTGTCGAGTGCGTCGACGGTCAGTTCGGGCAGGTCGAGGTGGGCGCGCTCGTTGTTCTGGAATTCGAGGACCACCTGGAACAGGGGGGAATGGCCGGTGGCTCGGGTGGGGGCGAGCGCGTCGACGAGTTTTTCGAAGGGCAGTTCGGTGTGCCCGAACGCGGACAGGTCGATTTCCCGGGTGCGGTCGAGGTGGTCGGAGAACGACAGTCCCCCGGAGACGGGGGTGCGCAGCACCACGGTGTCGACGAACATGCCGACGAGGTCGTCGAGGGCGCGGTGTCCGCGGCCGGCGACGGGGGTGCCGACGGCGATGTCGTCGGTGCCCGACAACCGGGCCAGCAGCACTGCGAGCGCGGCGTGCACGGTCATGAACACGGTGGCGCTGTGGGCGGCGGCGAGCGCGGAGATCCGGCGGTGCAGGTCCGCGTCGAGGGTGAACCGCACGATGTCGCCGTGGAAGGTGCGGTGCGCCGGTCGGGGCCGGTCGGTGGGCAGGGGCAGCAGTTCGGGGAGGTCGGCGAGGGTCTCGCGCCAGTAGCGGAGTTGGGTGGTGGCCAGGGACTCGGGGTCGGTGGGGTCGCCGAGCAGTGCCTGCTGCCAGAGCGCATAGTCGGCGTATTGCACGGTCAGCGGCGCGGCGGACGGCGCGGAGCCGCGGGTCCGGTCCAGGTAGGCCCCCATCAGGTCACGGGCCAGCGGCGCCATCGATGCCCCGTCCGCGGCGATGTGGTGCACCACCACGGCGAGGACGTGCACGTCGGAGTGGTCGGTGCCGGGGTGTTCGGTGCCGGAATCGGTGTCCGGCTCGTCGGGGAGCACGCGCAGCAGTCGCACCCGCACCGGCACGGCCGAGGCGACATCGAAGCCGGCGGAGACGAACTCGAGCAGCGCGCCGGGCAGATCGGCGGCGGTGATCGGCACCGGGGTGGGGTCGGCGAGAACCCGGCCGGTGTCGGTAACCACCTGATGGGGGCCGTGCTCGTCTTCCGGATACCAGGTGCGCAGGATCTCGTGCCGGTCCAGGACGTCGCCCACGGCGGCGATCAGGGCGGGCAGATCCAGGCGGCCGGTCAACCGGATCGCGAGCGGAATGTTGTACGCGGCGGAGTCGGTGTCGAACTGGTTGACGAACCACATCCGTTGCTGCGCCGGGGACAGCGGAAGGCGCTCCGGACGCGGCCCGGCGGTGAGCGGCACCCGCCCGTGGCCCCCGTGGTCGTCGAGGACACGCACCGCCAGCGCCCGCACCGTGGGTGCCTCGAACAGCGCGCGCACCCCGGCGTCGGTACCGAGCGCGGTGTTGATGCGGGCCACGACACGCGTCGCGATCAACGAGTTGCCGCCGAGATCGAAGAAGTTGTCGTCGACGGAGACGCGCGGGTGGCCGAGGACCTCGGCGACGATCCCGGCGAGGACCCGTTCGACGTCGGAGGTGGGCGCCCGGTAGTCGCCGCCGGTGGCGGCGAGGTCGGGGACGGGCAGGGCGCGCCGATCGAGCTTCCCGACCGGGGTCAGCGGAATCTCGTCGAGCACCACGACGGTGGCGGGCACCATGTGCGCCGGGAGGGACGCGGCGAGATGGGTGCGCAGGGTGTGCGGGTCCGGGTCGGCGGCCGGTTCGGGCAGCACATAGGACACCAGTACGGTGTCGCCGCTCGGTGCGGTGTGCCCGAGGGTGTGGGCGAACACCACCTCGGGGTGGGCGGTCAGTGCCGCGTCGATCTCGCCGAGTTCGATGCGGAACCCGCGCACCTTGACCTGGAAGTCGGAGCGGCCGAGATATTCGACGGTGCCGTCGGAGCGCCACCGCACGATGTCGCCGGTGCGGTACATCCGCTCCCCCGGCGCGCCGTACGGGTCGGCGACGAACCGGGCGGCGGTCAGGTCGGGGCGGTGATGGTAGCCGCGCGCCACACCGGCACCCGCGATGTACAGTTCGCCGGCCACCCCGGTCGGGACGGGCCGCAGCCGGTCGTCGAGCACCACCTGGTGGAAGCCGATGGCGGGGCCGCCGACGGTGACGGTGTACCCGGGTTGCAGGGGCGCGCTGACGCTGGTTTCGATGGTCGCTTCGGACGGACCGTACCCGTTGAACATCTGCCGGCCCGGCGCCCACCGGGTCACGAGGTCCGGGGGGCACGCCTCCCCCGCGACGACGAGCACCTGCAAGGTGTCCAGGCCCGCCGGGTCGAGCGAGGCGAGGGCGGTGGGTGTGACGAAGGCGTGGGTGACCCGTTCCTCGCGCAGCAACCGGGCCAGTTCGTCGCCGCCGTACACGTCCGGCGGCACGATCACCAAGGTGGCGCCGGCGCAGAACGCCTTGGTGAACTCGAAGATCGAGGCGTCGAAGCTCGGGGACGCCAGGTGCGAGACACGGGCGGTGTGGGTGAGCGTGAAGTGGCTGCGCACCTCGGCGTGCAGGTTGGCCATGCCCCTGTGGGTGACCACCACGCCCTTGGGCCGGCCGGTCGATCCGGAGGTGTAGATCAGATAGGCCGGGTGGTCGAGATGCAGCGGCGCGGTGCGGTCGAGGTCGGTCACGGGCGCATCGGAGGTCTCCTCGATGCGGCGGCGCACGCCCGGATCGTCGAGGATCAGCCACGGCACCGTGTCGGGCAGCGCGGCGGCATGGTCGGTGGTGGTGATGCCGATGGCAGCGGAACAGTCCGCGAGCATGTAGGCGATGCGGTCGGGTGGGTACGCGGGGTCGACGGGGACGAACGCCGCACCGGTCTTGGTCACCGCCCACACCACGGCCGCCGACTCGACCGAACGCGACAACCCGAGGGCCACCACCGATTCCGGTCCGATGCCGGAGTCGATGAGCAGCCGCGCGACGCGCGTGGACCACTCGTCGAGTTCGCCGTAGGTCACCTCGCGGCCCCGGAACGACAGGGCGACCGCGTCCGGCACGATGGCCGCGATCGACGACAGCAGTTCCGGCCACGACTGGGGGGAGACCGGCGGCAGGCCGCGGGCGGGGGCCAGCGCGGCGAGTTCACGTCCGGTGACGATGTCGATGTCGCCGACCGGCACGGTGGGAGTGGTGCCGATGGTCTCGACGATCCGCACGAACCGGTCGGCGAACGACGCCACGGTGGTCTCGTCGAACAGGTCGGTGGCGTAGGTGAACGCGGCGCGGATCCCGGCGGGTCCGTTCTCGTCGGCGGTTTCGGCGATCGACAACTGCAGGTCGAAGTGCGACAGTCCCGGTTGCAGGTCCAGCACCGAGGCGGTCAGCCCCGGCAACCGGACGTCGGGCCGCTCGGTGTCCTGGAACTCGAGCAGCACCTGGAACAGCGGTGAATACGCCGTGGACCGGGGCGGGTCGAGGACTTCGACGAGGCGCTCGAACGGGACGTCCGCGTGCCCGAAGGCGGCGAGGTCGGCGTCCCGGAGATGGCCGAGCAGGTCGGCGAACGTGTCGGTTTCGTCGACGTGGCTGCGCAGCACGACGGTGTTGACGAACATCCCGACGAGGTCGTCGAGGTTGCGGTGGCCACGTCCGGCGACGGGGGTGCCGACGACGACGTCGGTGGTGGCGGCGAGCCGCGCGAGCAGCACCGTGAGCGCGGCGTGCACGACCATGAACACCGAGGCGTCGTGGCGGCGGGCCACCGCCACCAGCTGCCGGTGGGTGGCCGCGTCGACGGTGAACGGCACCTGGGCGCCGCGCAGGCTCTGCTGCACGGGGCGTGGCCGGTCCAGGGGCAGTTCGAGCAGTTCCGGGGTGTCGTCGAGGGTGGTGCGCCAGAACTGGAGTTGCCGGGCGGCGACCGAGGTGGGGTCGTTCTCGTCGCCGAGGATGCGGTGCTGCCACAGGGTGTAGTCGGCGTAGTGCACGGGCAGCGGGGCCCACTGCGGTGGCTGCCCGGCGCGGCGGGCGGTGTACGCGGTCATGATGTCGCGGGCCAGGGGGCCCATCGAGAACCCGTCGGCGGTGACGTGGTGCACGACCAGCACCAGGATGTGTTCGGTTCCGGAGACGGCCAGTACCCGGATGCGGGTGGGGATTTCGGTGGCCACGTCGAATCCGGCGCCCACGATGCGGGCGATCTGCGCGTCGGGGTCCGCGGCGTCGGGGGTGCCGTCGAGGGGCACCACCGCGAATTCGGGTGGGGCCGCGGCGGCGGGCACCACCACCTGCACGGGACCGGCGTCGGTGAACGGGTAACGGGTGCGCAGGGATTCGTGCCGGGCGACGACGTCACTCACGGCGTGCCGCAGCGCGGTGAGGTCGAGGTCCCCGGACAACCGGAGGGCGACAGCGATGTTGTAGGCCGGTGAGCTGGTGTCGAACTGGTTGATGAACCAGATGCGCTGCTGCGCCGGGGACAGCGGGATCGGGTCGGGCCGGGGGCCGGCGACCGGCGCGGGCCGGGTGGCGGCGGCGCGGTCGGGGGCGCTCAGGTGCGCGGCGAGGTCGGCGACGGTGGGATGGTCGAACAGGTCCCGGATCCCGACGTCGGTATCGAGGGTCGCGGCGAGCCGGGCGGCCAGGCGCATCGCGAGCAGCGAGGTGCCGCCCAGGTCGAGGAAGTTGTCGTCCGCGCCGACGGTCGGGCTGCCGAGCAGGTCCGCGAACGCCGCGGCGACGAGTTCTTCGTGCGGGGTGCGCGGCGGCCGGTACAGGGCGGTGGCTCCGGTGCGTGCCGGTTCGGGCAGCGCGCGGCGGTCGAGTTTGCCGTTGGGGCCGACGGGGAGCCGGTCGAGCACCGTCAGCGCGGCGGGCACCATGTAGCCCGGCAGGCGGGCGGCGGCGAACGCGGTCAGGGCCGCGGTGTCGACGGCGCGGTCGGGTCGCGGCACGACATATCCGGCGAGTTGGTCGTCCTCGCGCCGGTAGACGACCACGACGGCCTGCGCGACATCGGGGTGGCTGCGCAGCACCTGTTCGACTTCGCCGAGTTCGATGCGCAGGCCGCGTACCTTGACCTGGAAGTCGGTGCGGCCCAGGTACATCAGGGCACCGTCGCGGCGCCAGGTGGCGAGGTCGCCGGTGCGGTACATGCGGCTGCCGGCGGGTCCGTACGGGTCGGGGACGAACCGTTCCGCGGTGGGTGCGGGACGGTCGAGGTAACCGCGGGCGAGCTGGATGCCGGCGAGATACAGTTCCCCGGCCGCTCCCGGGGGGACGGGATGCAGGCGCGCGTCGAGCACGTAGGTGCGGGTGTTCCACACCGGGGTGCCGATGGGTACCGCACCGGTGTCGGCGGGGCCGGTGGGCCACGCGGTGACGTCCACGGCGGCTTCGGTCGGCCCGTACAGGTTGTGCAGCGCGGCGCCGGGCAGCGCCGCGCGGGTCGCAGCGGCGGTGGACGCGGGCAGCGCTTCCCCGGAGGCGAACAGCAGCCGCAGCGACCGGCCGCGTCCGGCGGTGACGGCGTCGACGAACACTTCGAGCATCGACGGGACGAAATGCGCGACGGTGACCTGTTGTTCGTCGATCAGTTGCAGCAGGTAGGCGGGGTCGCGGTGGCCGCCGGGTTCGGCGAGGACGAGATGCGCCCCGACCTGCAGCGGCCAGAAGAACTCCCACACCGACACGTCGAACGTGGCGGGGGTTTTCTGGACGACGGTGTCGGCGGCGGTCAACGGGTACGTGTGCTGCATCCAGCGCAGCCGGTTGACGATGGCGTCGTGCGCGACCGCGACACCTTTGGGCCGGCCGGTCGAACCGGAGGTGAACAGCACGTAGGCGAGGGTGTCGCCGGTCGGGCCGGGCCGGTGCTCGACCGTGGGTGCGGTCGCGGGTGCGCTCGTGGTGTCGAGGGTGTCCAAGTCCAGGACGGGGGTGCCGGGCGGCAGGGTGAGGCGGTCGCGTTCGCGGGTCAGTACCGTCACCGGGTGCGCGGTGTCGAGGACGTAGCGCAGCCGCTCGGGCGGGTGCTCGGGGTCGAGCGGCAGGTAGGCGGCACCGGTCTTGACGATGGCGTACATGCCGACGAGCAGGTCCAGCGAGCGGGGTACGGCGAGCGCGACCACCTGTTCGGGTCCGGCGCCGGCGTCGAGGAGCACATGGGCGAGGCGGTTGGCGGCCGCGTCGAAGTCGGCGTAGTCGAGGGTGTGGCCGTCCGCCGTGACGGCCGGGGCGTGCGGGGTCGCGGCGGCCTGTGCGGCGAACAGGTCGCCGAGTGTCGCGTCGCTGCGCGGCGCGGTGGTGGCGTTCCAGTCGTGCAGGATGCGAGTGCGCTCGGCGGGGGTGAGCAGATCGACGTCGCCGACGGGGGTGGCAGGTGCGGCGACGAGCGCGGCGAGCAACCGCACGAAGCTGTCGCCGAAGGCGACGGCGGTGTCATGGTCGAACAGATCGGTCGCGTACGACAGGGCTCCGGCGAGGGTGACGGGAGTGCCGTCGTCGCCGGGAACATCGCTCAGGAGCAGATGCAGATCGTATTTTGTGGTGGCCGTGTCGATTTCGGCGATGTCGATGGTCAGGTCCTGCAACGCGAGGTGCGCGGTCTCGTTGTTCTGGAAGGCCAGCATCACCTGCACCAGAGGTGAGTACGCCTCCGAGCGGGCGCCGGCGAGGGTGTCGGCGAGCCGGTCGAACGGCAGGTCGGCGTGCGCGAACGCGTCGAGGTCGTCGTCGCGGACGGCGGTGAGCAGGTCGCCGAATGCGCGATCGCCGCGGATGGTGCTGCGCAGGGCGACGGTGTTGACGAACATGCCCACCAGGTCGTCGAGCGCGGGGTCCCCGCGACCGGAGACCGGGGTGCCGATGGTGATGTCGTCGCTGCCCGAGAGGCGCGCCACCAGCACCGCGAGGGCGGCGTGCACGACCATGAACGGGGTCGCTCCGGCGGTGCGGGCCAGCGTGTCGACCGCGCGGTACAGCTGCGGGTCGAGGTCGAAGCGGACGGTGTCGCCGCGGAAGGATTGCCGCGGTGGGCGGGGCCGGTCGGTGGGCAGGGCCGTCAGGTCCGGGGCACCGGCGAGCCGGTCGCGCCAGTAGTCGAGTTGCGTCGCGGCCCGTGACTGCGGATCGGCGGGGTCGCCGAGCAGCCGGTCGAACCACAGGGTGTAGTCGGCGTACTGGACGGGCAGCGGTGTCCACGCCGGTGCGGCGCCGTGGATGCGGGCGGCGTAGGCGGAGACCAGATCACGGGCCAGCGGCGCCATCGACGCGCCGTCCGCGGCGATGTGGTGCACGACCACCGCCAGTACGTGCTCGTCGTCGGCGGTGGTGAACAGGCGGACCCGCACCGGCAGGTCGGTGGTGACATCGAAACCGGCGGTGGTGAATTCGGCGACGGCGGCGTCGAGGTCGGCGGCGTCGATCGGGACGGCGGTCAGGTCCGGCCCGAGGTCGCCGGTGGGCACGACCCGCTGGATCGGCCCGTCCGGGGTGGCGGGAAAGACCGTGCGCAGCGTTTCGTGCCGGTCGAGCAGGTCGGTGACGGCGGCGGTGAGCGCCGCGGTGTCGAGCGGGCCTGCCAGGTGCAATGCCACCGGGATGTTGTAGGCCGCGGAGCCGGGGTCGAGTTGGTTGACGAACCACAGCCGCTGCTGCGCGGCCGAGACCGGGACCCGGTCCGGGCGCGGCCCGGCGATCAGCGGGATGCGGTCGGTGGGGGCCTCGCCGATCTGTGCGGCCAGGGTGTGCGCGGTGGGCGCCTCGAACAGTGTCCGCACTCCCAGGTCGGCGCCGAGTGCGTCGTTGAGCCGTGAGATCACCCGGGTGGCGATCAGCGAGTTGCCGCCGAGGTCGAAGAAGCTGTCGTGGACGCCGATGCCGGATACGCCGAGTTGGTCGGCGAACACCTGCGTGATGGTCTCCTCGGTGGCCGTCGCCGGTGCCGTGCCGGCCGGGCCGGCGGTCCCGAACACCGGTTCCGGCAGGGCGCGGCGGTCGAGTTTGCCGACCGCGGTGAGTGGGATCTCGTCGAGTTCGACGAGCGCGGCCGGCACCATGTGGGCGGGCAGGCGGCGCGCCAGGTGCTCGAGGAGCGTGTCGTGGTCCACGGTGCGGCCGGGTTCGGGCAGCGCGTAGGACACCAGGACGGTATCGCCGGACGGACCGGTGCGGCCGAGGGTGGCGGCGAACGCGATGTCGGGATGGTCGGTGAGGGCGGTGTCGATTTCGCCGAGTTCGATGCGGAACCCGCGGATCTTGACCTGGAAATCGGAGCGCCCCAGGTATTCGGCGGTGGGGGCGCCGTCGGGGGTGGGCCGCCATCGCACCACGTCGCCGGTGCGGTACATGCGACTGCCTGCGGGTCCGTGCGGGTCGGCGACGAACCGGGTTGCGGTCAGTCCCGGGTTGCGGTGGTAGCCGCGGGTCACGCCGGGTCCGCCGACGTAGAGTTCGCCGGTCACCCCGGTGGGGACCGGGCGTAGCCGCGCGTCGAGGATCACCTCGTCGACGCCGCACACGGGCGTGCCGATGGTGATCGGTTCGCCGGGGACGAGCGGGTCGGTGATGTTGACGACGATGGTGGTTTCGGTGGGGCCGTAGGCGTTGAACATGCGCCGTCCGGGAGCCCACCGGGCCGCCAGTTCCGGAGGGCAGGCCTCGCCCGCGACGGTGATCGCCTGGCAGCCGATCCCGGCCGGGTCGACGGAGGCGAGTGCGGCCGGCGTGGAGAAGGCATGGGTGATCCGCTCGTCGCGCAGCAACCGGGCCAGTTCGTCGCCGCCGTACACGTGGGCGGGGATCACCACCAGGGTCGCGCCGATGGCGAACGCGGTCATGTATTCGAAGATCGAGGCGTCGAAGCTCGGTGACGAGAAGTGCGAGACGCGGGCCGTGGGCTCGGGGGCGAGCCGCGAGTGCAGTGTCACCGACAGATTTGCCAGGCCGTGGTGCGGGACCACGACTCCTTTGGGGCGGCCGGTGGAGCCGGAGGTGTAGATCAGGTAGGCGGGATGGCCGGTGCGCAGAGGCGCCCGGCGGTCGATGTCGGTCAGTGCGGTCGCGTCGGTGCCCGCGATGCGGGTGCGCACCGCCGGGTCGTCGAGGACGAGCCAGTCCACGTCGTCGGGCAGCGCGTCGCGGTGCGCCCGTGTCGTCAGTCCGAGGACGGAGCCGGAATCGCCGAGCATGTACTCGATCCGGTCGCGGGGGTAGGCAGGGTCGATCGGTACGAACGCGGCACCGGACTTCGCGACCGCCCAGATCGCGGCGACGGATTCGAGGGATCGGCCGATTCCCAGCGCGACGTATCGTTCGGCGCCGGCGCCGGCCGCGACGAGCATTCTCGCGACCCGGTTGGACCACTCGTCGAGTTCCCGGTAGGTCAGTGCGTCGTCTCCGCAGGTCAGGGCGACCGAGTCGGGCACGATCGCCGCGACGCCGGTCAGGATCTCGGGCAGCGTCTGCGGGGAGGTCGCCGGCCGGCCACGTGCGGGCAGGAAACCGTCGAGTTCGCCGCCGCTGACGACGGGAAGAGCGCCGAGCGGGGTCGCGGGGGCGGTGGCGGCGGTATCGAGGACGCGGGCCAGGCGGGTGACGAACCCTCGGGCGATGTCCTCGTCCACTGCCTCGGGCCGGTACCGGACGTGGACGTGCACCCCGTCGCCGCCGGCGGCGAGGCGCAACGTCAGCGCGGTGCTGTCGGGCTGCGGGAGTGTTGCAGACGAGTCGGTGAGGCCCACGGCCACGGGGACGGACGCGCCGGTGAGCACCGCGGGGTCGACGTCGGCGTGGGTGGTGGCGTCGCGGGCGAGCCCGCGCATCCGGTTCAGGTACTGCTCGAACGGCACGGCGGGGTCGACGTCGCTGCGCAAGGGCAACACGGCGGTGCCGGACGGGGCGCCCACGAGGGTGTCCCGGCTGCCGGTCAGTACCGAGGTGACCACCGACGTCGCGGCCACCAGCACGGACTCCGGGTCGGCGGCGTGGTCGCGGAGCATCTGTGCGGTGCCGGGGGCGACGGGCAGATCGGTGTCGAACTCGGCCACCCCCGTATCGGCGGCTGCGGAGTCCGGGCTCGCGGCCGGCCGCGGCAAGGCGAGGTGGTCGGGAGCGTCGGCGAGGACGCCCTGCCAATAGGTGGCGGCCTCGGCGGCGCGCGCACGCTGGACACCGATCGCGGCCGTCTCCGGATCGATCCCGGCGACGGGAGCGTCGCCGTCGGCCTGCAGGAACGCGGTGAGCAGTCCCACGAACCGGCGATGGTGCGCACGTAACTCCTGGTCGTCGTACCGGTGCGGGTTACCCCGAAAATCGATGAAAGTGGTAGCCGGAGTGCCACTTTGGTAGATATTGACGAGCAGGTCCTCGATCGGTCCGGACGTCATGATGTGGAATTCGCCGCGCAGGTCGCCGAGCACGATCTCCTGCCGGAAGAGCATCACGTTGATGGTGGGACCGGCGTAGGCGTGCGGGGCGGTGGTGCCGGATTCCCGGCGGATGTCCTCGATGCTGCACCGCTGGTGGCGCAGCGCCCCGGTCAGTTCCAGCTGCACGCGCCGCACCAGGGCGGTGCGGGTGTCGTCCGGGTCGATGTGCAGGTGCAGTGGTGCGGTGTTGACGAGCATGCCGCCCGAGCGGCGGGCCGAGGCGGTGGTGCGGGCGGAGACCGGCAGGTTCACCACCACATCGTCGGTGCCGGTCATCCGCGCCAGGTAGCACCCGAACGCGGCGACCACCGCGGCGGTGGACGACGATCCGGCGTCCTCGTCGACGGCGGTCAGGGCAGTCACCAGGTCGTCGGGCAACGGGATGCTCGACAACAACGAGACCGGAGCGAGCGGGCCGGTGCGGGTGGCCAGCGACGAGCCGTCCTCGAGGCCGGCGACGCGCTCCATCCAGTAGTCCCGGTCGGAGGCGTACCGGGAGGAAGCCCGGTAGTCGCGGTCCCAGTCGTAGAGGGTGCGCAGGTCGGCGGCGCGCGACGGATCGGGATCGCGTCCCTCGACGGCCGCGGTGTACAGCGCGGCGATGCGGTTGACCATGGTCATCGCGGCGTAGCCGTCGAGTGCGACGTGATGGATCCGGCCGTACCAGAGATAGCGGGCATCGCCGACCCGCAGCAGTGTCATGTTCATCAGCGGTTCGTGCGCGAGGTCGACCGGACGGGAGTAATCCGCCGTCATCCACCGGTGCGCCGCGTCGAGCGGGTCCGGGTCGGCGCGGAAATCGACCACTTCGATCGGTTTCGCCGCCAAGGCCGGGTCGACGTACTGGTACGGCTCGCCGTCGACCTCCACGACCCGGAGGTAGGCGGACTGGAACTCGCCGCCCCCGACGTACCCGGCCTGCCGTACCCGGTCGATGTCGAGTTCGCCGGGCAGATCGACGTACTGGGCGATGCAGATCGGCACCTCGGGTGCGAGTTGCTGCGCAAACCAGATCGAACGTTGTGCGGACGAAAGCGGAAAAGCATCGGGTGGTAGCTGCAGACGACGCTGTCGCAACGACATGTCCCCTCCGAGAGCGATGTTGGCGTAAACGGCGCGCCCCCGACATCGCGTCGGGGCCGATGCTCGTCGAACCTCTCTCGCCGAGACCGGGCCCCGTGTCGTGCTCCCGGCATGACCGGAAGCACTCCCCCAAGTTAGACCAGAATGACTTCGGATCGCCCGCATTCGGCGAGAGGTATCCGGAAATACACCAGATATCGAAATTCGATCTTGGATGTGCCCGGGAATTCTTTACCGAATATTTCCGAGGCCCTGTCGAAACAATTACCGGAATTCTCCCGAATCGCGCCGGCGGCGTACCTGACGTTCGGCGTGGGGTAAATGTCCCGAATGCTCGGAGATATCGGCGAAATCCCCCGGTGCGGCGGGGTGAATCCTTATCCTCGGATTTTGGTACCCCCGTACGCGTCAGGAGTTCCCGCTGCCGCGCACGTCCGCGTCACGCACCCGCCTCACCGTGTGCCCAGGGCGTCGTCGCCCGTGGATCACGCTGCTCGCCGCCTTCCCGCACGACTTCTCGCAGCCGACCCGAAGGAGCATTCAGATGCCGCGTCGCCGGACCGTCCGTATTCTCGGCGCCCTGTTCGCCACCGCACTGGCCGTCGCCCTGCCCGCGCAGGCCGCCGCCGAGCCCGCTCCGCCGGGCCTGCCCCTCGACCAGCTGCGGGCCGCTGCCGCACCCGACCCGGACGCCCTCCGCGCCGTGGACGACATGCTGGGCGCCGGAACGGGGTCGGCGCTGTTCGCGCCGCCGCCGCGCAACACTCCGCAGCCGTTCATGCAGCCCGCCCCCACTCTCGGACCCGGCTGCGGCGGCGGCCTCGTGCCGTACGCCATGACCACCGGCTGGGTGCAACCGGGCCCCAACGTGAACCCGGACGTACAGATCGGGCAGCTCAAGATCTTCGTGGCACCGACCATCCCCGTCACCCCTGCGGCCGCCGACCTCAAATTCGTCTGGCTCAACATGGAGACCTTCCGCGGCGGCATCGAGACCCTCGACGACAAGGCCGGCGGGGTGCCGCAACTGTCGAAGACGGTCAACACCGGCACCGGCCCGGTGCTGGCCAGCCTCTTCGGTTCGATCAACTACACCAACGGTGCCTTCTGCCAGGTGGTGTTCACGATCGGCGGGTTCTTCGCCTGACGCCCGGCCGGGCGGGTCCGGTCAGCGGATCCGCTCGGCGTCCCGGGCGAGGGACACCAGGTCGGTACACAACCGGCCCAGTTCCGCCGCGTCGGCGCCCTCGGCGACCGCGGTGGCCACATCTTCGGCGGCGCAGCGCACCAGATAGGCGCGGTCCGCCAGCGATTCCACCTCGGCGGCGGTGAGTACCACCGCGTCCTCGGGCAATCCCGCCTCGCGGGTGGTGTGGCGCTGCTCGTACGCGCGTTGCCGGCACGACTGCCGGCAGTACCGGCGGCGCCGGCCCGTCCCGATCTCCGGGACCGGGCGTCCGCACCACAGGCAGCTGCCCGGCGGACGGGTGCGGTCGGTCATGTCCGGACACTTTACCGACGCTGTGGAGGCGGCCGGTAATGTGGTGTATCCGGCCTCGAGGCGGGCCGCGGGAACGGAATCGGCCCCGTCGACGTTGACATGAGGTGAACGTTGATCCCGCGTGGGCGCCCGCCTGCAAGGCGGACCCACCAGCGGGTGGAGCACACAAGAGAGGACACCACCATGGCAGATCGTGTACTGCGAGGCAGCCGGCTCGGCGCGGTGAGCTACGAAACCGACCGTGACCACGATCTGGCGCCGCGGCGGATCGCGCGCTATCGCTGCGACAACGGCGAAGAGTTCGATGTTCCGTTCGCCGACGAAGCCGAGATCCCCGGCACCTGGATGTGCAAGAACGGGCTGGAAGGCACCCTCGTCGAGGGCGCGGCACCCGAGCCGAAGAAGGTCAAGCCGCCGCGCACGCACTGGGACATGCTGCTCGAACGCCGCTCCGTCGAAGAACTCGAGGTCCTGCTGCAGGAACGCCTCGATCTGATCAAGGCGAAGCGCCGCGGCGCCTGACAGGCCCGGCCAGCACCACCTCCGAATGCCGTTGCGGGAATTGTTCCCGCAACGGCATTCGCCTTTTGTCTGCGGTATCGGCCGGCACGCTTTTCCGTCCCGGACGCAATTGCATTGCCGGAGTGGCACAAATCCATCAATTGTCGGCACCCCGTTCGGCTGCGTGCAATCATGAGCGAATACCAACCGACGAGTCGGGCACCGTCGAACACTTCACGATCCGACCCCCACCCCCGGGGGCTGTACAGGGGTGAGCGCACGTGAACGACAGGCATACCGCGGCGGATACGACGACCGCACCGACACCGGAAACCGAACTCGACGCTCTGCGCACCGAACTCGACCGAGTCGACCGCGCACTGCTCGACGACGTCCGCGACCGGCTGGCGCTCTGCGCCCGCGTCGCGGAAATCAAACGGCGCCACAACATCGCGGTGCTCCAACCCGGCCGGATGCAGGCTGTGCATCGCCGAGCCCAGGACTACGCGCACCGTAACGGACTGTCCGGCGACTTCGTCGAAGCGCTCTACACCCTGCTCATCGGAGAAGCCTGCCGGCTCGAAGACGACATCGTCGCCGCCGCGGGCGCCGACACCGGTCCGCGCCCGGCGCGCTCCGGGGACCCCCAGATCTGAGGCCGCCATGTCTGCGCCGCCACCGACCCGAACCCTGCTGGTCGACAACTACGACTCGTTCACCTACAACCTCTACAGCCTGCTCTCCCGCGTCAACGGAGTTCCCCCGGTCGTGGTCACCAACGACACCGTGTGGGACGAACTGGGGCTGCACCGGTTCGACAACATCGTCGTCTCCCCCGGCCCGGGACGCCCCGACCGGCCCCGCGACTTCGGGATCAGCGACCGCATCCTCGCCGACTCCGGGCTGCCGGTCCTGGGCGTGTGCCTCGGCCACCAGGGGTTGTGCCAGCTGTTCGGCAGTGCGGTGGTGCCCGCCCCCGAGCCGGTACACGGCCGGATCAGCCGGATCGTGCACGACGGCACCGGTCTGTTCGCCGGGATCCCGTCCCCGTTCGACGCGGTCCGCTACCACTCGCTGATCGCCGAGCACGTCCCCGACCAGCTCGTCGCCACCGCCTACACCGACGACGGGCTGCTGATGGCGGTCGAGCACCGGAACCGACCGCTGTGGGGAGTGCAATTCCATCCCGAATCGATCTGCACCTGCTACGGCACCGAACTGCTCGGCAACTTCCGGGCCGCCACCCCGGCCCGGACACCGATCACCGTCAGCGCCCCTCGGTCACCGGAACCGGCCCCACCCCGCTATGTGCTCGACACCCGGGTCCTCGACTTCCACCCGGCGCCGCACGCCGTCTACGAAACACTCTTCGCCGACGACCCGCACAGCTTCTGGCTCGACGGCTCCGTGACCACCGAACCCGGTTCCCGGTTCACGGTGATGGGCGACGGGTCCGGCCCCCGCGCCGAGTTCGTCACCTACAGCGTCGCCGAAACCCTGGTGCGCGAATACCGTGCGGGTGCGCCCGTCGCCGAGTACCACCGCACCTTCTTCGACCACCTCGATGCGCGGCTCGCCGAACGGCGCATCACCCCCCGCGACGATCTGCCGTTCGCGTTCGCACTCGGATACGTCGGCTATCTCGGTTACGAACTCAAGGCCGACGCCGGCGGGCAACTGGTGCACACCTCCCCGATCGCGGACGCCTCGATGGTGTTCGCGGACCGTGCGGTCGTCCTCGACCACGAGGCGGGCCGCTGTTATCTCCTGGCGTTGTCGGACGAACCCGACGATCCCGCGTCCGTCGCATGGTTCGACGCCACCGCCGCGGCGCTCGCCGCGCTCGCCGACACCGATGTTCTCGCCCCGACGGCGGTGCCGTTGCTGCGTGACGAAGACGATCTGCAGATCCGGTTGCGGCACACACCGGCGCACTACCTGGAGATGATCGAGCAGTGCCAGAGCGAGATCCGCAGCGGCGAGACGTACGAGGTGTGCCTGACCAACACCGCGACCGTCGACCGGACCATCGACCCGCTGCGCACCTACCGCACACTGCGGGAGATCAGCCCCACCCCGTACAGTGCGCTGCTGCACTTCCCGGAGGTGGCGGTGCTCAGCGCCTCCCCGGAACGGTTCCTGCGGATCGGCGCGGACGGCACCGTGGAGTCGAAACCGATCAAGGGCACCCGGCCCCGGGGCCGCACCGCCGCCGAGGACGCCGCACTGCGCGACGGCCTGCTCGTCAGCGAAAAGGACCGCTCCGAGAACCTGATGATCGTCGACCTGGTGCGCAACGACCTCTCCCGCGTGTGCCGACCGGGTTCGGTGCATGTGCCGAAACTCTTCGACATCGAAACCTATTCCGCCGTACACCAACTCGTCTCCACCGTGCGCGGGACCCTGCGCCCCGACGTCACCGCCGTGGACTGTGTGCGCGCCGCATTCCCCGGCGGGTCCATGACCGGCGCACCGAAACTGCGCACCATGGAGATCATCGACAAATTCGAGGACGGTCCGCGCGGGGTGTATTCCGGGGCGATCGGCTACCTGTCCCCCACCGGCACCGCCGACCTGTCGATCGTGATCCGCACGATGGTCGCCACCGACCATCAGGTCACCTTCGGTATCGGCGGCGCGATCGTCGCGCTGTCGGACCCGGACGACGAACTCGAGGAAACGCTCGTCAAATCGCTGGTGATGCGGCGCTGCCTGGCCGAGACCGACGCCGATCCCGCCGACGGCAACGCCGCACTCCGCGCCCGACCCGACGGCACCGCGCCGTGACCGCCGGCGGACCAGGCCGCGTCGTCGTGGCGGGGGGCTGCGGTGCGGTCGGCGCGATGCTCACCGCGGCCCTGTCCGGCGACGGCCACCGCGTGCTGGCGATCGACCCCGGCGCTCCGGCCCCGACGACCAGCACAGCCGGCGCCGCGGTGCTGCCCGGTGACATCGCCGCGCCCACCCCGGACGTCGCGGCGGCGGTGCGCGCGGCGCCGACGGTGATCCTCGCCGTCCCCGACGCCGTCGCCGTGGCCGCGCTGCCCGCCCTGGCCGGGTTGCTGCACCCCGAGGCGCTGCTGGTGGAGACGTTGTCGGTGAAAACCCCGTTCGCTGCGGCGCTTGCGACCTGCCTCCCGGACCGGGAGGCGCTCGGTATCAATCCGATGTTCGCTCCGGCGCTCGGCTGGGCCGGGCGCCCCGTGCTCGCGGTGCGGCACCGGGACGGTCCCGCAGTCGGGGTGTTCGTCGACGCGGTCGACCGCTGGGGTGCGCGGGTCGTGGAGGTCGGCGCCGCCGAGCACGACCGCGCGACGGCGACCACTCAGGCGCTGACCCACGCGGTGGTTCTCGCCTTCGGCGGCGCCCTCGACCGGCTGGGACCACCGACGACCGCGACCGCCGCTCCCCCGCCGCACGTGCTGCTGCGGGCACTGCTCGCCCGGATCGCGTCCGGCACACCGGCGGTGTATCACGAGATCCAGGTGGCCAATCCGTACGCCGCGGACGCCCGCCGCGCCCTGCGCGCCGCCCTGGACGACCTCGACGCGGCCGAGGACCCCGACCGGTTCGCGGCGCTGACCGCACGCGGCTACCGCGCCCTCGGCGACGACCGCGAGCAGTACCGGGCACTGTGCGGAGAACTGTTCGGCCTGCTCCCGTCGGACCTGCACGAACCGGACGCCGTGCGAAACGGGGTGTCGCCGTGACCGATCGCGAGGCAGCGAAGCTGCGGGCCCGGCTGCGGCCCCCGGAGCTTCCCGGCAACGACACCGGCGACCCGGTCGCCGCCGCGGTGATTCGCGGCCTGACCCGGTCGTGGCCGCGGCGCGCCGCGGTGAAGAAATCCGAACCCGACCTGGATGCGCTGTTCGAACCCGCGCGCGACGATTTCCCCGACACCCTGCTGCCGTTCCACACCCATCCCCGGTACCTCGCACTCGACGAGCCCGCCCGCGCGCGGCTGCGGGCGTGGGGGTGGATCGCCTACAACAAGAACGTCATCGACATCGAGCAGTACGTGGTCAATCCCGGTTTCGGGCTGATCACCTCCGACGTGTTCGGTCTCGCTCCGCCGGACACCGTGGTCGTCGGGGTGATGCAGGCGATGGTCGACGAGCAGTACCACACCCTCATGCACCAGAACGCCAATGCGCTCACCCGCCGCGGGCGTGGCTGGGCATTGCCCGACGCGGTGCTCCCCGCGTGCCGCACCCTGCGCGCACACCGCGCGGAGTTGCAGCGCGCCGTCGATCCGCGGCACGCGGCGCTGGTGCAACTGGCGTTCACCACGGTCGCCGAGACGTCGATCAGCGCGTATCTCGCGCTGTTCACCGGCGACGAGACCGTGCAACCGGTCAACCGGGCCACCGTCGCGGTCCACCGGCGCGACGAACTGTGCCACGCCACCCTCACCGGGGAATTGTTCACCACGGTGTTCACCGAACTGGACGCCGCAGACCGTGAGTTGTTGTTCGACGCGCTCGCCGCCGGGGTCGATGCCTTCACCGGCGGCGACATGACCACCTGGGCGGCGATCGTCGCGCACGAACAGGTCCCCGGCGGCCGGGAACTGATCGCGGACACCGCCGCGGCGACCGCGCACCAACCGGTGGTACAGGACTGCAGCGCGATCCGCCGCCTGTGTGCGTCCGTCGGCGCCGGCGACACGTTCGACGCGCACCGTGCCCGGCGAGGCCGGTCCTGACGTGCGCGGCTGGGCGGGCGGTCAGTTGCGCTGCAGCAGCGCCCGCACCCGCTCGTAGCGGCTGCGCAGCCCCCACAGCGTCACCCGCAGCAATGCCTCCTGCACGATGTTCCCGCTCATCTTCGACTCCCCGATCTCCCGTTCGGTGAACGTGATCGGCACCTCGGCGACGGTGAACCCCGCCTGCAGCGTCCGCCACGCCAGATCCACCTGGAAGCAGTAGCCGTGGGAGGCGATCGCGTCGAGATCGAGGGTTTCGAGCACCTCGCGCCGGTAGGCGCGGTATCCCCCGGTGATGTCGCTGACGTTCACCCCGAGCGCGAGACGCGAATAGATGTTGCCGCCGCGCGAGAGCACCTCGCGGTGCCACGGCCAGTTCACCACGGTGCCACCCGGCACGTACCGGGAGCCGAGCACCAGATCGGCGCCCGCGTCGACGCGCTCGAGCAGCAGATGCAGCTGTTCGGGGGCGTGGCTGCCGTCGGCGTCCATCTCCACCAGCACGGTGTAGTCGCGGTCCAGTCCCCACCGGAACCCGGCGATGTAGGCGGCGCCGAGCCCGTTCTTCTCGGTGCGGTGCATCACGTGGATGCGGTCGTCCGCGGCGGCGAGGCCGTCGGCGATCGCACCGGTGCCGTCGGGGCTGCCGTCGTCGACGATCAGCACGTCGGTGCCGGGCAGGGCGGCGTGCAGCCGCTCGACGATCCGACCGATGTTGTCGCGCTCGTTGTACGTCGGAATGATCACCAGGGTGCGGGCGCTGGGTGCGCTGTCGTTCCCGGCCGGCGTCGCCGATGCCATCAAAGGTCCTCCCTGTCGAACCGGCCGGGGGCCGGTGCTCCTGCGGTGCCGGGCGCGGGGTCTGCTCCCGGACCGGCGTTCTGACGTCGGCTACGCACGAGGGCGAGACCGGCGGCGACCACGGCACCGACACAGAGCACGAGCTCCGGGATCGGTCCGAGCCGACTTGCCAGCGTAACGTCTGCCCGCAACGGCACCTGCGCCACCAGGGCTGCGGGCTCGAACAGCGGGGTGCGTTGCTGCACCGACCCGTCCGGATCGACGATGGCGCTGACCCCGCTGGTGGCGGCGACCACAACGGTGCGGCCGTGTTCGACCGCCCGCACCCGTGACATCGCCAGCTGCTGATACGTCATCTCGGTGTCGCCGAAGGTCGCGTTGTTGGTGGGCACCGCGAGCAGTTGCGCACCCGCGTCCACCGAATCGGAGAACGCCCGGTCGAAGGCGACTTCGTAGCAGGTCGCGACCCCGATGGTGATGCCGTCCGCGGTGACCGCCCCGTCCCCGTCGCCGGGTACGAAATTGCCCGCCCGGTCGGCGTACTCGGAGAACAGACGGAAGAACGAGCGGTAGGGCAGATACTCCCCGAACGGCTGGATGATCCGTTTGTCGTGCTGCTCTCCGGGTCCGGCTTCCGGGTCCCACACGATCACCGAGTTGCTGGTGGTGCCGTCGTCGTTGCGGAGCACCGCGCCGACCAGGATCGGCGCCTGTACCGCTGCCGCCGCGGCCGTGATGTCGCGGGCGGCGTCGGCGTTGCGCAGCGGGTCGATGTCGGATGCGTTCTCCGGCCAGATCACCACATCGGGTTGCGGCACCGCGCCGGCGCGCACGTCCGCGGCCAGTTCCAGGGTCCGCGCCACGTGATTGTCGAGCACCGCTTTGCGTTGTGCATTGAAGTCGAGGCCCAGTCGCGGCACGCTGCCCTGGATCGCCGCGACCGTCACCACCGGCGAGTCGGCGGGGGCGGCGCGCAGCAGCGGCCATACCGCCAGCGCGGCCAGTGGCGCGAGCGCTGCCCACGCCGCGGCCCGCACGGCGCCCCGCCGGTCGAGGCGGGCACCGTTGCTGCGCACGACGACCGAGACCAACGCGGCGAGACCGGTGCCGGTCAGCGCCACGGCAAACGACACGAGCGGGGCGCCGCCGAGCGCGGCGAGGGACACGAGCACCCCGTCGGGCTGCCCGAACGCGAGCCGCCCCCACGGGAATCCGCCGAACGGTACCGACGCGCGCGCGAATTCGGTGGCGCTCCACGCTGCCGCGATCCACAACGGCGCAGCGGGCAGGGTGCGCAGATGCACCGCCAGTGCCCCGAACAGGCCGACGAACACCGCCTCCGCGGCGGCGAGCGCCAGCCACGGCAGCGGCCCCACATAGACCCCTACCCAGGGCAGCAGCGGTACCAGGAACCCGAGTCCGGCGAGGTAGCCGTATCCGAAACCGGCGCGTCGCCGCATCGGTTGCACCGTGAGTACCGCGGTGAGCAGGGCGATGCCGACCGGTGCGAGGAACCACAGCGGTCGCGGCGGGAAGCTTGCGAACAGCAGCACTCCGGCGAGCAGCGCCGCGGCCATCCGCAGGCCCACCACGGTGGCGGTCCGCCTCCGTGTCGGGCCGGCCGGTGCGGTCACCGTGCGTACACGACGTGGCCCCGGTGCACGCTGCGCACCAGTACCGGATCGTCGGTGCCGTCGGCGAGGTCGGGCAGCGGCGCGACCCGCGAGCGCGGGTCGGTCGACCAGCGCTGCACGCTGTCCTTGGGGGCGCGTATCACCAGGTCCCCCGCCTCCCACAGCGCGTACGACGCCGGGGCACCCGGATCGAGAGTTCCGGCCATCCCGTCGCGCACGCCACCGGCGCGCCACGCACCGCGGGTCGAGGCGGCGAATGCGGCTCGCGGTGAGATGCCGCTTCCGGGGGTGCGGTGATGCACTGCGGCGCGCAGCATCTGCCAGGGCCGGGGCGGAGTCACCGGCGCGTCGGAACCGAACGCGAGGGACATCCCGGTCGAGGCGATACCGGCGAACGCGTTGAGGGTCGCGGCGCGCGCCGTGCCCAGGCGCTGGGCGTACATCGCGTCGGGTCCGCCCCACAATGCGTCGAACATCGGTTGCATGCTGGCGATCACGCCGTACCGGGCGAGCTGTTCGGCTTGTGGGCCGGTGATGGACTCGACATGCTCGAGGCGGTGGCCGCGTGCACCGACCGCCGGTCCGCCCAGTTCTGCGGCGACCGCGTCGAATGCCGCCACGGTGGCGGCGACGGCGGCGTCCCCGATGACGTGGAATCCGGCCTGGATGCCGGCGGTGGTGCAGGCCCGCACGTGGTCGGCGAGTTCCTCGGTGCTCAGGTACGCGGTGCCGTGGCAGTCCGGCCGGTCTGCGTACGGTGCGGCGAGCCACGCGGTGTGCGATCCGAACGCGCCGTCCACGAACAGGTCACCGCCGAGTGCGTGCGCACCGGTCGCGGCGAGCAGGGCGGTGGCGTCGTCGGCGGTGCGGACCGCCTGTCCCCAGTAGCCGCGCACCTCCACGGGGTGGTCGGTGGCGAGCAGTTCGGTGAAATCGTCGCGGCCGGAGATGTCGGGGCCGCCGCATTCGTGGACGGCGACGATGCCGTGCGCGGCGAAGTCGTCGAGCGCGGCGTGGCGGGCCTCGGCCCGTTGCGCTGCGGTGAGCCCGGTGCGGGCCGCGGCGCGCACCGCGTGGTGGGCTGCGGCGGTGACCGGGCGCTGCGGGTGGTAGCCGCCGAGCATGTCGAGCGCGCCGGCGGCCACGCGCAGCGCCGTGGAGGCCGCCGCCGAATGTGCGTCGATCCGTCCCAGGTACACCAGGCGGCCGGGTGCGGCGGCGTCGAGTTCGTCGGTGGTGGGCGGGGTGGGATCGGGCCAGCGGGTTTCGTCCCAGCCGTGCCCCCAGATCACGGCGTCGTCGCGGCCGGCGGCGTACTCCCCTACCCGGCGGAGCACGTCGTCGCGGTTCGCGGCGCCGGTGAGGTCCAGTCCGGTCAGGGCGAGCCCGTGGGCGGTGACATGCACGTGGGTGTCGACGAATCCCGGTGCGACGAACGCGCCGTCGAGGTCGACGATCTCGGCGTCGGGGTGCAGGACGCGTCCGGTGCGGTCCTGCCCGACCCACACGATCGTTCCGTCCGTGACGGCCATCGCGGTGGCGTCGGGTGCGCTCGCACTGTAGATGCGGCCGCCGACGAAGAGCTGGGTGTGCGGTGCTGGACTCACAACTGCCCAGTCTGCCCCGTCACGGGCGGCGGGGCTGCCGCGGGGTCTCGACGATCTCCCCTTCGAGGATTTCGCCGTCCACCACGTCCGGCCGGGTCGTGCCGACGGGGCCGCGGCCGGGGCCACCGGGCAGATGGGGCGCCGCCCCGACGACGGTGTTCTCGACGACCTGACCGTCGACCACCACCAGGCGTTGTCCGCGCCAGGTGGCGGCGTGGGTGCGGGCGGTGCGGGCGGCCACGGCGCGCACCACCGGGCGGAGCAGTGCGCGGCTCGGCAGCAGCAGCACGATGCCCAGGACGGTGGTGATCAAGCCGGGAAGCAGCACGAGGCCGGCTCCGGCGCCGATGAGCGCACCGTCGGTGAGCATCTTGTCGGGTGAGCCGGTGGGCGGGAGGGGGCCACTGCGGAGCCGGCCGAGGCCGCGCAGCGCGCGGCGGCCCTGGGCGCCGAGCACCAGATACCCGGCGACGTTGACAGCCAGGAAGATCAGCACGGTGGCGAGGGCGCCGACGGTGGAGCCGAGCCAGGCCAGCACAGCGATCTCCGCGGCGACGTAGACGACGAACAGCAACAGGTACACGCGGGGTCCTTCCGTACGCCGGGTCCGGCGCGAACGTCTCTCGGGTGAGGGACTCGTTTGTTCAACGTACGAGAAGCCGAGTTTGCTCCCGGCGCGGCGCACAGACGCGGAGGCGATCCGGTCGGTGTGCTCGCCCCATGATCGAATGGCGCGCATGGATGTGGGCGACTGGGCCGTGCTGCTGGCCGCGGCGACGGCCGCCGGATGGGTCGATGCGGTGGTCGGCGGCGGCGGGCTGATCTTGTTGCCGGCGTTGCTGCTGGTCGCGCCTCAGTTGGCGCCGCAGGCGGCGCTGGGCACCAACAAGCTCACCGCGATCTTCGGGACCGGCGCGGCGGTGTGGACCTTCGCGCGCCGGATTCCGTTGCGGTGGTCGGTGCTGGCGCCGGCCGCGCTGGTCGCGGCGGTCTTCGCCGGGGCGGGCGCGGCCGCGGTGTCGCTGATCGACCGCGAGGTGTTCATCCCCATCGTGATCGTGGTGCTCGTCGGGGTGGCGGTGTTCGTCGCGGCCCGACCCAAGCTCGGCTCCGGAACGGAGCAGCACCGCCCGAGCGCGACACGCATCGTGACGGTGATCGTCGGCGCGGCCGCGGTGATCGGGTTCTACGACGGCATCCTCGGCCCGGGCACCGGCACCTTCCTGATCCTCATCTTCGCGGCGATGCTCGGCAGCGAGTTCGTCAAGTCCGCCGCGATGGCGAAGGTGATCAACCTCGGTTCGAACGTGGGCGCACTGGCGGTCTTCGCGATCGGCGGGCACGTGTGGTGGACCCTCGGGCTGACCATGGCGGTGTGCAACGTCGCCGGGTCGATGCTCGGCTCCCGGATGGCGTTGCAGCGCGGTGCCGGGTTCGTGCGGGTGGTGCTGCTGGTCGTGGTCGTCGCGATGGCGGTGCGGCTCGGCTTCCAGCAGTTCGGGTGAGACAGTCGCTACGGTAGGCCGGTGACCGGTGTGGACGACGATTTTCTGGCCCTGCCGCTGCGGGCCGCCGCCGATGCGGCACTGTCGGTGGCTCGCGCCGCCGGGGCCACGCATGCCGACGTGCGGGTGCAGCGGGTACGCACCCACTCGCTGACGCTGCGCGACGGAGCGGTGCAGGCCGCGGTGGACGGCACCGACTGCGGGCTCGCGGTGCGGGTCCTCCTCGACGGCACCTGGGGGTTCGCGTCGCACCCGGTGCCGGGACCGGCGGGGGCGGCGGACGCGGCGGCGCGGGCGGTGGCGGTCGCCCGGGCGGTGCGGCCGCTGAACCGGGACCCGGTGCAATGGGCGGACGAGCCGGTGTACCGGGACGCGGTGTGGACCTCCTCGTACGAGATCGACCCGTTCGCCGTGCCCACGACCGACAAGGTGGCGCTGCTCGGCGATTTCTCCCGCCGCCTCCTCGACGCGGCCGGCGTCGACCACGTCACCGCCGGCGTGGAGGAGGTCAAGGAGCAGACGTTCTACGCCGATCTGGCCGGATCGTCGATCACCCAGCAGCGGGTGCGGGTGCACCCCCAACTCGAGGCCGTCACCGTGGACCGCCGGGCGGGCACCTTCGAGTCGATGCGCACCCTGGCGCCGCCGGTCGGGCGCGGCTGGGAGTACCTGAGTTCCGACACCCACTGGGACTGGACGGACGAACTGGACCGGCTCCCCGGCCTGCTGGCCGAGAAAGCGCAGGCACCGTCGGTGACGGCCGGTCCGACGGACCTGGTGATCGACCCCACCAACCTGTGGCTGACCATCCACGAATCGGTCGGGCACGCCACCGAGTACGACCGGGCGATCGGCTACGAGGCCGCGTACGCCGGCACGTCGTTCGCGACCCCGGACCGGCTGGGCACGTTGCGGTACGGCAGCGACGCGATGCATGTGACCGCCGACCGCACCACCGCGCACGGCCTCGCCACCACCGGGTTCGACGACGACGGGGTCGCCGCCCAGTCGTGGGATCTGGTGCGCGACGGGGTGCTCGTCGGCTATCAGCTCGACCGGGCGTTCGCGCCGAAACTCGGGGCGGCGCGATCGAACGGCTGCGCCTACGCCGACTCCGCCCACCATGTGCCGATCCAGCGGATGGCGAACGTCTCGCTGCAACCGGACCCCGTCGTCGATCGCAGCACCGCCGACCTGATCGCCGGTGTCGAGGACGGCCTGTACGTCGTCGGGGACCGGAGCTGGTCGATCGACATGCAGCGCTACAACTTCCAGTTCACCGGTCAGCAGTTCCACCGGATTCGCGGGGGCCGGCTCGTCGGGCAGGTCCGCGACGTGGCGTATCAGGCGACCACCACCGAGTTCTGGGGTGCTCTCGAGGCGGTCGGCGGGCCGTCCACCTGGCGACTCGGCGGCGCCATGAACTGCGGGAAGGCGCAACCGGGCCAGGTCGCCTCGGTCAGCCACGGGTGCCCGTCGGTGCTGGTGCGCGGCGTCAACGTGCTCAACACCGTGCAGGAAGGCAGCCGATGATCCCCGCAGCGGATCTCGTGGAGGTGGCGCTCGCCGCGTCCACGGCCGACGAGACGATCGTTCTGGTCGACGACACCGAGGAAGCAGCGCTGCGGTGGGCGGGCAACTCGATGACCACCAACGGGTCGACGCGTGCGCGGACGGCGACGGTGATCGCGCTGCGGCACACGACATCCGGTACCCGGTGCGGCATCGTCACCGCGCCGCTGGTGCACCGCGGTGAGGTCACCGCGGTGACCGAGGCCGCCGACGCCGCGGCCCGCGCCGCCCCACCGGCCGGAGACGCCGTGCCGCTCGTCGCCGGCGGCGGGACACCCGCAGACTGGGACGCACCGGCCGGACGCACCGGCATCGACGTGTTCGATCCCGTCATAGGTGCTCTGGCACACGGTTTCGACGGATCCGACGCGCTGTACGGGTTCGCGGAGCATCGGGTGCGCACCAGCTGGCTGGGGACCTCGACGGGGCTGCGGCGGCGCTGGACGCAACCCGACGGGTCCCTCGAGATCACCGGCAAACGTGGCGGACTCGACGGTGCCAGCGCGTGGGTCGGGGCGGGGACCACCGATTTCACCGATGTTCGGATGGACCGGTTGCTCGAGGACCTGTCCCGACGACTGGACTGGGCCGCGACGTCGGTGTCGGTGCCGGCGGGGCGTTACGAGACGGTGTTGCCGCCCTCCGCGGTGGCCGACCTGATGATTTCCCTGATGTGGTCGATGGAGGGCCTCGGCGCGCACGAGGGTCGCACGGTGTGGTCGGGTCCGCACGGCACCCGCCTGGGCGACACACTCACCGGCCTGCCGCTGACCTTGACCTCCGATCCGGCGGCGCCGGGCCTGCAATACGCGCCGTTCGTCACGGCGACCACCTCGACAGATGCGGTGTCGGTGTTCGACAACGGGTTGCCCGCCGGCCGCGTCGACTGGATCCGGGACGGGACGGTACACGCGCTGGCCTATCCGCGTGCCGCAGCCGCGGAGTTTTCCGCCCAGCCCACCGCACCGGGTCACAACCTGCTGCTCACCGGCGGTACCGGCGCGTCCCTCGACGAGATGATCGCCGGGACGGAACGCGGGTTGCTGCTCACCACGCTCTGGTATCTGCGCGAGGTCGACCCGGCGAGCCTGCTGATGACCGGACTGACCCGCGACGGGGTGTACCTGATCGAGGACGGGCAGGTGCGGGCCGCGGTGGACAACTTCCGGTTCAACGAGTCCCCGGTGGCGCTGCTGGGCCGGGCTACCGAGGTCGGACACACCGAGCGCACGCTGCCTCGCGAATGGAAGGACTGGTTCACCCGCACCGCGATGCCGCCGATGCGGATCCCGGATTTCCACATGTCGTCGGTCAGCGCGGCGCGCTGACCACGGGTACCCGGCGGGGCGTACGGAGCCCCGCCGGGGCGGTGCCGGACCGCTGGGGCGGGTACAGCTAGAGCAGCTCGGCGAGCTGGGCGCCGATGGCCTCGGGGGCGACGGTCGGTTCGAACCGGGTGACGACCGCACCGGCGGGGTCGACGAGGAATTTGGTGAAGTTCCACTTGACCTCGTCGGTGCCGATGGCCTCGGGTCGGGTCGTGCGGACGTGCTCGAACAGGAAACCGTGATCGGGCCCGAAGTCGCCGGGTGCGGCGCTGCGCAGGTACCGGTACAGCGGGTCCGCGTCGTCGCCGTTGACCTCGACCTTGCCGTAGACCGGGAACGTCACGTCGTAGGTCAGACTGCAGAATTCCTGGATCTCCGCGTCGGTGCCCGGTTCCTGCTCCCCGAACTGGTTGCAGGGGAACCCGATGATCTGCAGTCCCTTGCCGGCGGTCGCGCGGTGCAGCGCTTCGAGGCCTTCGTACTGCGGCGTCAGACCGCACTTGCTGGCGACATTGACGATGAGCAGATACGAACCGGCGTACTCACCGAGCGAGACGGCGTCTCCTGCGGCGGTACGAACGGTGAAGTCGTGCACGGTCATGCGGTCTCCTGGCGGATCTGATGCTGCGAGTCGGAATGCAGGGCGGACGGAAGAACGATCGGTGTCGAACAAGATCGGTGTCACAGCAAAACTACGACACCCTGATCATCTCGCCGCTGTGTCCGATGTCACGGCAGGATCCAGTCGTTGCCGAAACCCGGTCACGGCAGCGTGCGACGAAACCGCGCCGGACTGCCCGCATACAGCGGATCGGCGAGGCGCAGTCGCGCGTGACGAGAGAATCGGCGCCCACCACCACCCCGAGACCGAGGGTCACGCCCGGCAGGATCACCGTGCCCGAGCCGACCCAGGAGCCGTCACTGCGTGTCGGTGGTTCCGGTGTCGGGATCGAGGGAACACGCCAGCCCCACCGTCCCGGTGCGGCCGCGGCGCAGCACACTGGCCCCTACGGTGAGCCGGCCGAGCAGGCCGTACTTCCGGGCGATCACCGAACGCGCATGGGCGGTCTGCTCGGCGTCGAGGATCACGCCGGTGCCGGCGACCGCCGCGGACTTCGCGTTGCCGCGCGCGTCGCACACCGCCAAGGTCAGCCGCGGATCGCGCCGCAGCCGGCGCACCTTGTAGGCATCCGCCGCCGTCCACACCAGCAGCCGGTCGCCGTCGGGTGCCGCCCACACCGCGGTGCCCACCGGGGTCCCGTCCTTCCGGAAGGTGGTGAGCAGGATGTACTTGGCCTCGGAGAGCTCTGCGAACGAGGGGCGCTCGGAGCGAGTGTCGGACATGGCCGACACCCTACGGTCTTTTCCCGGCCCGGACGTGCATCGACACCGGACGGGACGCAGCGGAAGATGTGGTCGGTGACCGCACGACGATCTAGCCTGGTGACATGCCCGACGCCGAGGTCGAAGTCCACTTGTCCGGTGGCGTGGTCACCGCAGCGCAGTTGCGTGCGCTCGCGGAACTCGCCGAGTCGCACGGCGGCGGCGAACTACACCTGACCGAGCGGGCACAGATCCTGCTGCGCGGTGACGCCGAACCGATCGTCTCGCGGCTCGACGCGATCGGGCTCACCGTCGACGCGCCGACCCGGCCCCGCGTCCTCGCCTCACCGCTGAGCGGCCGCCTCGAGGGGCACCGTGACATCCGTCCTCTCGTCCGGGCGGTCGCGGCGCGGCTGCACGCTTCCCCCGACCGCGCCGCCCGGATCTACGGCATCGACGACGGCACCGGCGACATCGTCGCGCTGGCCCCGCACGTCGCGGTCCTCGCGCGACCCGACGGGCGAATGGCGTTGGTGCGCGACGGCGTCGACACCGGCCTGCGCATCGACCCGGACACCGCCGCCGAGATCCTGCTCGCCGGGACCCCGCCCTCCGGGGAACCCGATGCGGCGGAACCGTTGCCGTCGCCGCCGCCGGCTCCGATCGGGTGGCTCGACCAGACCGACGGCGCGGTCACGCTCGCCGGCGGTCTCCCCGGCGGGGTGTTGCCGGCGCGGCTCGCCGAGTTCCTTGCCGCGGTGGAACGGCCGGTCGTGATCACCCCGTGGCGATCGGTGTTGCTGTGCGACCTGGACGAGTGGACCGCCGAGCAGGTGGTGCGGGTGCTCGCACCGATGGGGCTGGTGTTCGACGCCCGGTCCCCGCAACTGGACTGACCGCGCCGGAATTGCCCGGTCGATCCTCCGGAACCGGTCCGCCGACGCTCCTCGCCGCCTACCGTGAAACGGGTGACCCGCGCCGACAGTCCTTCCGGGCCCCGCGACCCCGATGACGACACCTACGACGTGATCGTGCTCGGAGGTGGGCCCGCCGGCGAGAACGCCGCGCAGTATGCCGTCGCCGGAAGCGACCGCACCGTCGCCCTTGTCGAACACGAACTCGTCGGTGGGGAATGCTCGTACTGGGCGTGTATGCCCTCCAAGGCGCTGCTGCGCCCCGCCCAGGTGCTCGCGACGGCGCGGCACGTGGCAGGTGTGGGCGACAAGGTCAGCGCACACGGCGTCGATGTGCCCGCCGTCCTTGCCCGCCGCGACGGCTTCACCAGTCACCGGGACGACAGCGGGCAGGTGGAGTGGGCCCGCTCCGCGGGCATCGATGTGGTGCGCGGGCGCGGCTGCCTCGCGGGGGAACGCACCGTCACCGTCACCGACGCCCACCCCGATCAGCCCCGCACCCTCCGTGCCCGGCATGCGGTGGTGCTGGCTACCGGCACCGTCGCCGCGATTCCCGACACGACCGGCCTGCGTGCGGCGTTGCCGTGGACCTCGCGCGACGCCACCAATCTGCTGGAGATCCCCCGCCGTGTGCTGGTGGTCGGCGGCGGTGTCGTCGCGTGCGAAGCCGCCACCTGGTTGCGGCAGCTCGGCGTCGAAGAGTTGACCATGGTGGTGCGCGGCTCGCGCCTGCTGCCCCGCGTCGAACCGTTCGCGGCGGACATGGTCACCGAGTCGCTCCGCGTCCACGGCGTCGCGGTGCGTTACCGCGCGGCGATCAGGCAGGTCAGCCGACCGGACGTGCGGGAAACCGGCATCGGCCGGATCCACGGCGGCCCGGTTACTGTCGACCTCGACGACGGCAGCACCCTCGACGTCGACGAGATCGTGGTGGCGACCGGCCGTCGCGCCACCACCGCCGCGCTCGGGCTCGACACGGTCGGTCTGCCCGCCGATGCGGCCGTCACCGTCGACGACCATCTCACCGTCGAGGGCGTGGACGGCGACTGGCTCTACGCCGTCGGCGATGTCGCCGGTCGCGCCGCGCTGACCCACATGGGCAAATATCAGGCGCGGGTGTGCGGCGGCGTGATCGCCGCCCGCGCCGAAGGCCGCCCCCTCGGTGGGCCCCGCTACCGGGCGAGCGCCGACCATCACCAGGTCCCCCAGGTGATCTTCACCGACCCGGAGATCGCCGCGGTGGGGCGCACCGCCGAGCAGGCCCGCGCCGACGGCTTCGACGTGGAGGTGCTCGAAGCGGACATCGACGTGGCCGGCGCCGCGTTGTCGCGCGACGACTTCACCGGCCACGCCGCGCTGGTCGTGGACCGCGCCACGGACACCCTCGTCGGGGCCACCTTCGTCGGCACCGACGTGAGTGAACTCGTCCATGCCGCCACCGTCGCCCTCGTCGGGGACGTCACCCTCGACACGCTCTGGCATGCGGTGCCGTCCTACCCGACGGTCAGCGAAGTGTGGTTGCGGCTGCTCGAATCCCGCAGGGCCTGAAACACTCTCGATCGCAACGGTATTGGCAAGGGCTGAGGTGTCGGCCCGGTCGTCGCGTCCGCTGTCCGCGGGTAGACGTCCCAGCAGAGAAGCGTGACGCAGCAATCCTGCACGACACCTCGAGTGAGGAGGCGACCGTGATCGACATCAGCAGGGCCGTCGGCAACGCCGGTCAGGCGGTGAGCGGCCTGGTCCGCCGCGCCGCCGACCGGCCCGCCGACGCCGGACGACCGCAGACCGTCACCGTGGCTGCGCCCCGCGCGCAGGTCATGCAGTTCTGGCAAGATCCCGACAACCTGACCCGGTTGTTCGGCGATCGCGTCCGGGTGGAGACAGCGGAGGCGAACCGGCTGCGGTGGCACTGGGACACCGGCGGAGATCCTATGACCTGGGACACCCGCGTCGACGTCACCGAGGAAGGACTCGCCTTCACCGGTGAGGACGACGCCGACGCGCCGGGCCCGCGTCTGGTGCTGGCCGTGGCCGACGCCCCTCGTGGGCGCGGCACCGAGATGACCCTGCGTGCCGACACCCCGGCACCCGACCTGGTGACGGGAGCGCTGACCTTCACCGCGCTGTACCGGGCCCGGGCACTGATGCAGACCGGGGAGATGCCCACACTCCACGGAAGTCCGAGCGCACGCGGCACGGAAGGAGACCGATGATGAAGGCCCTGTGCTGGATGGGTGTCAACGACCTGTCCGTCGAAACAGTCGACGACCCGGGGTTGGTCAACCCGCACGATGTGATCGTGCGGGTGCGCCTGACCACCACCTGCGGTTCCGACCTGCATTTCCTCGGTGGGTACCTGCCCGGCATGCGGGAAGGCGACGTCATCGGCCACGAGTTCATGGGCGAGATCGTCGAGACCGGCCCCGAGGTGACGTCGGTGCGGGTCGGTGACCGCGTCGTCGTGCCGTCGTTCATCGGGTGCGGCAGTTGCCCGTACTGCGAGGACGGGATGCACGCGGTGTGCGACACCACCAACCCGAACGCCGCGATGCAGCAACCTGTCCTCGGCTACCCCACCGGCGGGATCTACGGCTACACCCATCCGTTCGGCGGCTACCAGGGTTCCCACGCCGAGTACATCCGAGTGCCCTTCGGCGACGTGAACTGTTTTCCGGTGCCCGACGGTGTGAGCGACGAACAGGCCCTGTTTCTGTCCGACGCGGTGCCCACCGGCTACATGGGCGCCGACTTCTGCGACATCTCGCCGGGCGACACCGTCGCGGTGTGGGGTGCGGGAGCGGTCGGGCTCATGGCCGCCGCGAGCGCGAAGATCATGGGCGCCGAACGCGTGATCGTGCTCGACAGGTTCCGCGACCGGCTCGATCTCGCCGAGCAGAAGGTCGGCGCCGAAACGGTCGACTACACCGTCGCCGACAGCGTCTACGAAACGTTGCGTGAGCGCACCGGCGGTCGCGGGCCGGATGCGTGCATCGACGCGGTGGGCATGGAAGGGCACGGTACCGGCGTCGGCCAGGTCTACGACAAGGTGAAGCAGGCGTTGCGCATGGAGTCCGACCGCGCGACTTCGCTGCGGGAGGCGATCCTGGCGTGCCGCAAGGGCGGTGTGGTCTCCGTCCTCGGCATCTACGGGCTGACCGACAAGTTCCCGATGGCCGCACTGACCAACAAGAGCCTCACTCTCCGCACGTCGCAGCAGCACGGCCAGCGCTACATGCCGCAGTTGTTCGAGCACGTGACGGAGGGCCGGCTCGATCCGAGTTGGCTCATGACCCACGACCTGCCGCTCAGCGAATCGGTGCGCGGCTACGAGATGTTCAAGAACAAGGAGGACAACTGCCTGCGGTCGGTGTTCCGCCCGTGAGCATCGCGGTTCGACCCGAGGTTCCGCGCTTCGTCCGCGATTGAGGTCATCTTTGGTGGATCAGTGCCCGCATAGCGGGCAGTTTTCAACCTGATCGGAGCTGACCCGCGACGACCGGAGACATCGCCCGCCGACACCACCAGGCCAAACACCGCCCAGCGCAACGCGCCGGTCCCGAGATCACCGCGAAATGTAGAGCCGCTCCATCGGTCTGGTGCCGTCGGACATCGTCCAGTCTGCGGGCCGCCGCTCGAGCAGTGTCCAGCCGGTGCGCTCGTACAGTGCGATCGCCGACGTGGACTGCTCGATGACGTCGAGCATCAGGACGCCCCGCTCGCGCGCCTTGTCCAGCAGACCTTCGCCGACGTGCGATCGCCTGGCCCCCGGCCGCACGAACAGCCGGGATACCCACAGAGCGTCCTCGCGCCCGACCAGAGCGAGGTGTCCGACGACCTGACCCGCCTGCTCTGCGATCCACGCGCTGTCGAGGTCCGCGGGGCTCAGCCACCCGACCGGGTCGTCGGGCCAACGATGCGGGTAGCCGTCCACTGTGTGAACCTCGGACAGCGACTCGACGCACTGTGCGAGGTCGTCGGGCGGCGGGGCCGGATATTCACCCGCCGGACGCTACCGCTGTGAATCCCCCGCCGCGACTCACCCGCGAGCGGCGGCCGCGGACGGGCGCGCCGTCCTGCACCGCCGCGGACGCCGGACCGCGGCACTCGAGGAGATCGCCCCGAGCGAGCGGGTCCCCATTCTGCGCCGCTACCTCGACCTCGCCCCGGGTGCGCGGCCACACTTCCCGATCGACCGGCGCGCGACACCCGCCGAGTTCGCCGCCGTCGCCGACCGGTACCCGGTCTTCCGGATCCACACCCTCTAACGCGGCAGTCGCCGCCAGATCGCCCGCGGCAGCAGCCGCATCCCGAAGAACACCGGACGCAGCAGGGCGGGCACCCACACCTCGCCGCGACCACGTCCCAGGGCGCGGACCACCGCGTCGGCGACCTGCGGTGGGGTGCTCGAGAACGGTGCCGGACTCATCCCCTCGGTCATCCGGCCGATCACGAATCCGGGCCGCACCAGCAGCAACGACACTCCGCTGCCGTGCAGCGCGTCCGCCAGCCCGGAGGCGAACCCGTCGAGTCCTGCCTTCGCCGAGCCGTACACGTAGTTCGCGCGGCGCACCCGCACACCTGCCACCGAGGAGAACACCACCATCCGTCCCGATCCCTGCGCGCGCAGCAGGCTCGCCAGCCGGGTCAGCAACGCGACCTGCGCGACGTAATCGGTGTGCACGATCGCCGCTGCGTGTGCGGCATCGGTTTCGGCGCGGGCCTGGTCGCCGAGAATCCCGAACGCGAGTACCGCGAGATCGATCGGTCCGTGTGCGGCGACCAGGTCGTCGAGCACCTGCTGGTGGGTGCCGAGCGCGTCGGCGTCGAATTCTGCGGTGTGCACAGCGTCGGCACCGGCGGCCAGCACCGAGTCCCGGGGTCCGGCCAGGTCGTCGGCGCGGCGCGCGGCGAGGATCACGGTGCGCCCCGGCGCGAGCCGGCGAGCCACCTCCACTCCGATCTCGCTGCGGCCCCCGAACACGACGATGGTTCCCTGTGCGCTGTTCATTCCGCCAGTGTCGCGGGAACGGCTCGCGCAGGTGTCGCCGGGTCCCTCGTTCCGCGGCGGCGGCGCCCGGCCCTCTAGGCTTCCGGGCATGGTTCACACCCCCGGCGCGCTCGGCGACCGTGCGCTGCAGTTCCTGTCCGAATACCACCTCGGCACCCTCACCACGCTGCGGTCCGACGGCACCCCGCACGTCGTCGCTGTCGGGTTCACCTGGGATCCCGACGCGCAGGTGGCGCGGGTGATCACCAACGCCGGGTCGCAGAAGGCCCGCAACGCCTCCCGCGGCGGCTACGGCGCGGTGTCGCAGGTCGACGGGGGCCGCTGGCTCACCCTGGAAGGTCCCGCGCGGGTCCGCGACGACGCCGACGCCGTCGCCGAAGGGGTCGCCCGCTACGCCCGCCGGTACCGGCAGCCGCGGGAGAACCCGACCCGGGTCGTCGTGGAGATCGCCGTGGCCCGCGTGATGGGTTCGGTGCTGGACTGACCGGCGCGCCCGGTCTCAGGCGGGCAGCACCGTCAGGCCGTGCGGCCGCAGGTTCACCGGCTCGCAGCCGTCTGCGGTGACCACCACGATGTCTTCGATGCGTGCCCCCCACTGCCCGCGGAAGTAGATGCCCGGTTCGATGCTGAAGGCCATGCCCGGCTCGAGCGTCTCGGTGTTGCCGCCGACGATGTACGGCTCTTCGTGGACCGACAGGCCGATGCCGTGCCCGGTCCGGTGCACGAACACCTCCCCCAGCCCTTCGGCGGCGAGCAGATCGCGCGCGGCGGCGTCGACCGCTTCGGCGGTGACCCCGGGCCGCACCGCGTCGACCGCGGCCTGCTGCGCCGCTTCCAGCACCGCGATGCGGGCGGCGATCGCCGGGTCGGGTTCGCCGATGCTGTAGGTGCGGGTCGAATCGGAGTTGTAGCCGGGCTCGACGGGACCGCCGATGTCGATGACCACGATGTCGCCGGGTTCGATGACCCGATCGGACACCTCGTGGTGCGGGTCGGCGCCGTGCGGGCCCGACCCGACGATCACGAAGGCCGCCTCGGTGTGCCCCTCCTCGAGGATCGCGGCGCTGATATCGGCGGCGACCTGCGCTTCGGTGCGACCGGCCCGCAACCACTCCCCCATGCGGGCATGCACGCGGTCGATGGCGGCACCCGCGCGGCGCAACGCGTCGATCTCGTCGGCGTCCTTGAGCATCCGCAACTGCCGGATCACCGGGGTGGCCAGTACCGGGGTGCCGCCGAAGCGCGCGGCGAGCGGCACCAGATGCAGCGCCGGCATCGCCTCGGCGACCGCGACCGCGGACGCACCCGGCAGCAACTCGGAGACCAGCGCATACGGGTCCTGTCCGTCGACCCAGTCGCGGACCGGCACGGCGAGTTCGGCGACGGCCGACTCGTTGAGGGATGCCAGCTCGAGGCGCGGCACCACCACGGTGGCGGCCGACCCGTCGGTGGGGATCACCAGGCAGGTCAGGCGTTCGAACGACTCGGCGCGTGAACCCACCAGGTACCGCAGGTCCGGTCCCGGGGTGATCAGCAACGCGTCGAGCCCGGCGGCGGCCCCCAACTCGGCGGCGCGAGTCAGGCGTGTTCCGTAGCGGGCGGCGGGAAATCGGGAGTCGGCGGTGCTCATGATCCCCAGCGTATCGGTCGCGCACGGATGGCAGGATGTGGTCCGTGACCCCATCCGAGACGTCCCCGCCGCCGACCGCCCCGCAACCGGTGGTGCTGCTGCTCGACGGTGCCAGCCTGTGGTTCCGGGCCTTCCATGCGTTGCCCGAGTCGATGACCGCGCCGGACGGCACGCCCGTCAACGCGGTCCGGGGTTTCGTGGACATGGTCGCGTCGCTGATCCGGCGGCACCGGCCCAGCCGACTGGTGGTGTGCCTGGATCTGGATTGGCGCCCGGCGTTCCGGGTCGCCGCGGTGCCGAGCTACAAGGCGCACCGGGTCGCGGCCGGGTCCGACGGCACCGTCGAAGAGGTCCCGCCCGCGCTGCTTCCGCAGGTCCCGGTGATCCTGGACCTGCTCGCCGCCGCCGGAATCGCGACCGGCGGCGCCGCCGGATTCGAGGCCGACGACGTGCTCGGCACGCTCGCCGCGCAGGAACGCACCGACCCGGTGATCGTGGTCAGTGGTGACCGCGACCTGCTGCAGGTCGTCACCGACACACCGGTGCCGGTGCGGGTGCTGTACGTGGGCCGCGGACTGGCCAAGGCAGAACTGTTCGGTCCCGCCGAGGTCGCCGAGCGCTACGGCGTTCCCGCCGATCGCGCCGGCGTCGCCTACGCCGAACTGGCGGTGCTGCGCGGCGACCCGTCCGACGGGTTGCCCGGCGTCAAGGGCGTCGGCGAGAAGACCGCCTCCGGATTGCTCATGCAGTACGGATCGCTCGCAGCGGTCCGCACGGCGGTCACCGACGAGACGTCCCGGCTCTCGCAGGGCATGCGCGCGAAACTCGCGGCAGCCGCCGACTACCTCGACGCCGCGTTGCCGGTGGTGCAGGTCGCCACCGACGCGCACGTGCAGATGTCGCGGCCCGACGTGTTGCCGACGGTGCCCGCCCACCCGGACCGGCTCGACGAACTGGCGCGCCGCTGGGGTGTGGAACGGCCGGTGACCTCGCTCGTCGCGGCGCTCGCCGGTCAGTGACCGGCGGCGGCCCGGTCAGTTGGGGCGGCTGACCTCGTAGGTGCCCGCGTCGTCGGTGAAGGTCAAGGTCACCGAGCGGTACTGGCCGTCGACGGTGACGGTGCACGCGAAACTGTTGCCCGCCTCGACTTCCTGGCCGGTCGGGCAGGACACGTCGCCGACCTCGGTGGCACCGTACGACTCGGTGAGCACCTTCGCCACGCCCGCTTCGGCGGCTGCCGCATCGAGGGTGGTCTTGGCGCCGAGGGTCGCGACGGCGATCACCGCGCCGATGACGAGGACGAGCGCGACGACGCCACCGATGATCAGCGGCAGTTTCGATTTCTTCGGCGGCGGGGTGGGCTGGCCCCACTGCTGCGCGCCGGCGGGCGGCGGTCCCCACTGTTGTCCGGGCTGCGGCGGCGGGGGCTGCTGGCCCCACTGCTGCGCCCCGCCGGGCGGTGGGCCCCAGCCGGGTGTCGCGGCCGGTCCGGGCTGCGGTGCGCCCCACCCCGGTTGTCCCGGCTGCGGTCCCCAGCCCTGCGGGCCGGGTTGCTGCGGAGACTGTTGCTGGGGCGCCGGTCCCCAGGGCTGCTGCGGCGGACCACCGGGCTGTCCCCACTGCCCGGCGGAAGAGCCGGGCTGGGCGCCACCCTGCTGCCACGGTGACGGGCCGGGATTCGGCTGGGCGGGGTGCTGCTGTCCCCAGTTACCGGGCGGGGGCGGCGGTGCCCAGGACTGTCCGCCGGGAGCGGCGTCCCACGCCCGGCCGGAAGCCGGGTTCGCCCACGGATCGGCCGGTCGGGACGGTTGCTGTCCGTCCGGGTCCTGCGGTTCGTTCGGCCCGGTCATCGTCGCCTCCAGCTGCCCTTCACGTGTTGTCTCACCGTAGCGCCACCGGACCACATGGCACCGGTACGGCAGCGCGTATCAAATCACACCAGCCGGACCGGTCGCGCCCCGGAGGGTCGCGGCGCGGACGCTCACGCCGCGGCCGGATCGATGGCGACCACGCCGCGCCGGATCGCCCCGACCGCCCGGCCCGCGGTCCGCACCAGTTCCGGGTCGTCGGCGCACGTCCGGACCTGGTCGAGGATGTCGATCAACTGCCGGCACCACCGCACGAAATCGCCCGGGGACAACTCCCGGCCTGCGACGTCGGCCGCGATCAGCGCCTCGGCGAGCGAACCGGAGTTCGCCCAGGTGTATGCGGCGGTGACGAACCCCAGGTCGGGTTCGCGGGTGGGCGGCAACCGGTGCCGCACCTCGTCGGCCCGCAACGTGTCGCACATCCGGATGGTCTCCACGAGCGCAGTGCGGATCGGCCCGGTCGGGCCACGCACCGTGACCACGTCGTCGGTGCGCGACTCGTAGATCACCGACGACGCCACCGCCGCCAGCTCGGCCGGGGACAGCCCCGCCCAGATGCGGTGCCGCAGGCATTCCGCGACCAGCAGATCGGCCTCGGTGTACACCCGGGCGAGCCGGTCGCCGGCATCGGTGGTCTCCGGGTCGTCGCCGCCGGTGAGGTAGCCGCGTTCGGTCAGGAGCGCGACAATCCGTTCGAACGTGCGCGCCAGCGAATCGGTGGTCGCCTCGGCGCGGCGCCGCTGCTGCTCGGTTTCGCGCAGCAACCGGTGGTACCGCTCACCGAGCCGCGCCAGCGACTCGAGGTCGGGTTCGTCGCGCGCCGGGTGGCTGCGCAACCGGCGTCGCAACGCGTCGATCTCCCGGTTGTGTCCCTTGGATTTGCCGCGCTTCGGGCGGCGCGGTGCCGACAACCCCTTGGACCGCAGCGCCGACGCGATATCGCGGCGACCGCGGCCGGTGCGATGGTCGATGTGCCGCGGCAGCCGGAGCCGTCCGAGCACTTCTGCCGGTGACGGGAAATCGCCCGCCGACAACCGTCCGGACCACCCGTCGGTGGTGACCACCGTCGGACGCGGGTCGGTGACGTCCTGATCGGGGATGACGACGACGGCGAGCCCGGTGCGTTTCCCGGCCGGCACGGTGATGATGTCGCCCGCGCGCAACCCGACGAGCGAGGCCACCGCCGCCTGCCGGCGGTCCTGCCGGCTGCGTCGTTCGTGCTCGCGCTCCGCGGCGGTCAGATCCGCGCGCAAGGTCAGGTAGTCGAGGATCTCGCTGTCGGCGCCGCCGAGTTCTTCGCGCAGCTTCGCCAGCGTCGCCTCGTTGCGTTCGATGCTGCGGGTCAGGCCGACCACCGATTTGTCCGCCTGGAACTGCGCAAACGACATCTCGAGCAGTGCCCGGGACCGGTCCACGCCGACCGCGTCGATGAGATTGACCGCCATGTTGTAGGACGGCTTGAACGAACTGCGCAGCGGGAAGGTGCGGGTGGAGGCGAGACCGGCGACCGTCGTCGGCTCGACACCGGGCTGCCACAACACCACGGCGTGCCCCTCGATGTCGATGCCGCGGCGTCCGGCACGGCCGGTGAGCTGGGTGTATTCACCAGGGGTCAGTTCGGCATGGGTTTCGCCGTTGAACTTGACGAGTTTTTCGAGCACCACGCTGCGGGCCGGCATGTTGATGCCCAGCGCGAGGGTTTCGGTGGCGAACACCGCGCGCACCAGGCCGCGGACGAACAACTCTTCGACGGTGTGCCGGAACGCGGGCAGCATGCCCGCGTGGTGCGCGGCGATACCGCGTTCGAGGGCGGTGCGCCACGTGCTGTAGCCGAGGACTTCGAGATCGGCGGCAGGCAATTCGCGGGTGTGCTCGTCGACGATCCGGCCGATCTCGGCGGCTTCCTCGTCGGTGGTCAGATGCAACCCGGACCGCAGGCATTGCAGCACGGCGGCGTCGCACCCGGCGCGGCTGAACACGAACGTGATCGCCGGCAGCAACCCGTCCCGGTCCAGCCGGGTGATGACGTCGGGGCGCGGCAGCGGACGGAAGTTGCGTGACCCGAAGCCGCGGCCTCCCCGACCCTGCCACCGATCCGCCCCGTCCGCGCTCAGCCGGCGGCGCACCGCCGCGAGCAGTTCGGGGTTGACGACGATGCCGCGGCGGCGTTCACGCCTCGGCAGGTCGGCGGGTTCGGCGCTGGTGTCGAACAGGTCGTAGATCCGGGGTCCGACCATCATGTGCTGATGCAGCGGGATGGGCCGCACCTCGTCCACGACGACGGTGGTGTCACCGCGCACGGTGGTCATCCAGTCGCCGAATTCCTCGGCGTTCGAGACGGTCGCGGACAGGCTCGCGAGCCGCACGTCCTCGGGCAGGTGCAGGATCACTTCCTCCCACACCGCGCCGCGGAACCGGTCGGCCAGGAAGTGCACCTCGTCCATCACCACATGCGTCAAACCGATCAGCGAGGTCGACGACGCGTAGATCATGTTGCGCAGCACCTCGGTGGTCATCACCACCACCGGCGCATCCGCGTTGATGGACTGGTCGCCGGTGAGCAATCCCACGGCGTCCCTACCGTGCCGGGCACACAGATCGGCGTACTTCTGGTTGCTCAGCGCCTTGATCGGAGTCGTGTAGAAGCATTTGCTGCCGGCCTGCAACGCCAGGTACACCGCGAACTCGCCGACCACGGTCTTCCCCGCGCCGGTCGGCGCGCACACCAGCACCGAATGGCCGTCCTCGAGTGCGCGGCAGGCGTCCTGCTGGAACGGGTCGAGGGGGAAGTCGAGGGACGCGGCGAAATCGGTGAGCCGGGGTCCGGGGCTCTGCGGGACGGCCGGTTCCACGTGCGGGTGCTCGCTCACAGAGTGTCCGAGAAGTCGGTCCGGGCCGGGCCGGACGGTTCGACCGGTGCCGGTGCCGGGATGGTGGAACTCTCGTCGTCGTCGAGTTCACCCCAGCCTTCCGCGCGGCGACGGCGCGCACGCCGCCGGTCGGTGATCCGGGAGATCTGGATGGCCACTTCGAGCAGCAATGTCAACGCCATCGCCAGGGCGATCATCGAGAACGGATCCTGGCCGGGGGTGGCGATCGCGGCGAACACGAACATCGCCATGATCAGGCCGCGGCGCCACGCCTTGAGCTTCTCGTACGGCAGCACGCCCACCGCGTTGAGGGCGACGATCACCAGGGGAATCTCGAAGGACACCCCGAAGATCACCAGCAGATTGATGATGAAACCGAAGTATTCGGAACCGGAGAGGGCCGTGACCTGCACGTCGTTACCGACGGTGAGCAGGAACGACAAGGCGTGCGAGACCACCAGGTACGCGAGCACGGCGCCGGCGACGAACAGCACCGCCCCGGAGACGACGAACCCGATCGCGTACCGCCGCTCCTTGCTGTACAGGCCGGGGGTGACGAACGCCCACAGCTGATAGAGCCAGACCGGGCAGGCCATCACGATGCCCGCGGTCATCGCGACCTTCAACCGCAACATGAACTGTTCGAACGGGCCGGTCGCGAGCAACCGGCAGGCCCCGTCGGTGCTCAGATCCGCGCGCGACGACGGCGGCAGCGCACAGTACGGTCCGCGCAGGATCTCACCGAGGCTGTCGAAGCCGAACACGCCGCGGCTGTACCAGAGGAACCCGAGGATGCTGGTGAGGAGCACCGCGGCGACCGCGATGAGCAGCCGCGTGCGCAGTTCGTACAGGTGCTCGACCAGCGACATCGTGCCGTCGGGGTTGGTCTTGCGCCGACTGCGGCGGGGATCGAACGGGATGCGCACGGTGCGGTTCTCAGCTCCTGATAATGGCCGCCGGGGTTCGAAATCCGGGCCCCTCGGGACCAGCGGAACCGGGACACCCGTGTGGGTGCCCCGGAGGGGAGAGCACGGTCAGTAGGACCGCGGTTCGCTGTGAGGCGCGGTCTGCTGCTGCGGCGGAACGACGGTGGGCTCCACCGGCTGCGGCTGCTGCTGCACCGGCGGCAGGGGCTGCTGGACCTGCGGCTGCTGCGGCGCGGCGGAACGCGCGTCGTCGTTCTGCATTTCCTTGACTTCGCTCTTGAAGATTCGCAGCGAACGACCCAGACCGCGTGCGGCGTCGGGCAGCTTCTTCGAACCGAACAGGATCACCACGACCAACGCGACGATGGCCCAGTGCCACGGGCTCATTGCACCCATTTACAACCTCCACAAATCGGCTGGTGTCGATGCTACCGGACCCGTACGGCCCGTTTTCGCGGGTGAACCGAATCCGCAGGGAGTTTGCGCAAGGTTCACACGAACGTTTCCTGCCGGCGCGTTCACGCGGGCCGTCCCGCGTCGTCGAGCGCCGCATACGCCTCGAGGGCCTCACCGGCGCGGGTCCGCACCGCGGACACCAACTCGGCGGGCGCGAGGACCGTCACGCCGCTGCCCAGGCCCACCAGCAGTCGCACCATCCAGTCCCGCGACGCATATCGCAGTACCGCCTCGCAGCTACCGTCCGGGAACACCTCCACATCGGTGAGCGGGTAATAGTCCAGCAGCCACGTGTAGCCGGGTTCGAGACGCAGCCGGGCGGCGGGCAGTGCGGGGTCGCCCTCGAACAATTCCAGGTGCTCGTCGCCGCTCAGCGCCTGCTGCGGCGGCTGCGCCGCCTCGTCGAGCACCGTCGCCTCGTCGATGCGGTCGAAGCGGAACAGCCGCACTCCCTCGGCGGTGCGGCACCAGGCCTGCAGATACGTGTGCTCGTCGATCAGCACGATGCGGATGGGGTCGACGACACGTTCGGACACGGTGTCGCGGGAGGCCGAATAGTAGGTCAGGTGCAGTGCCCGGCCGCGGCGCACCGCATCGCGTACCCGTCCCGCCACGGGATTCTCCGTGACTGCGGCACCGGCGCCGTCCGGGGTGTGCGCGGTCGCGGCGGTGCCGGCGGCCGCTTCGATCTTCGCGATCGCCGATTGCGCCGCCGCGGGTTCCACCACACCGGGCATCTCCAGCAGCGACCGCAGCGCGACGAGCAGCGCGGTCGCCTCGGTGGAGGTCAACCGCAGCGGCCGGTCGATGCCGGCGGTGAACGTGACGACGATGCTGTCTTCGGAGAACGACAGGTCGATCAGGTCACCGGGTCCGTACCCGGGCAGCCCGCACACCCACAGCTGGTTCAGGTCGTCCATGATCTGTTTGGGGGTGACTCCCAGGTCGCGGGCGGCTTCGGCCGCACTGATCCCCGGGTGCGCCTGAAAGTAGGGCACCAGGTTCAGCAGCCGGGCCAACCGCCCGGACAGTCGTGCACTCATGGCGCGTGGTCCCCCTCCGTGTCGTCCCCCGCTGTCTCGTCCCTCTCGGCGGCGGCCCCGTCGCCGACCACCCGTGCCAGGATGCGTTGCACTTCGGCCCGCAATTCCGCCGGTTCGAGCACCAGCGCGTCGGCGCCCTGCCCGGCGATGATCCGCCCGATCCATTCCCAGGACCGCACCGGCACCTCGAGGACCGTGCCGTCGCGGGGGGCACTGCCGTCGTGGCCACCGATCTGCCGCTGCTCGATTTCGTCTCCGAGGCGGCGTAACTCGTAGGCCTTCCCGGCTGCCACCCATACCCGCGCGGAGCCGGAGATCTCCCCCTGGCTGGTGGTGGCGAGGACCCGGGCCCGCAGGTCGATCCCCGCGGGGATCTGTACTGCTCCGGCCGGACCGATCGCGGTGACGTCGTCGCCGATGCGGGAGAGCCGGAATGTGCGCGGCGCATCCCGATCGCGGTCGTGGCCCACCAGATACCACCGGCCGTGCACCGTGACCACTCCCCACGGGTCGACGGTGCGGGTGGTCCACGGTTCGGTGGGCGAGCTGCGGTGCGAGAACCGCACCGCGCGCCGCGCATCGATCGCGGCGAGCAGTTCCTGCAGTGCCGGTTCCGAGCCGCGGGCCCGCGCCGGGATCGGGGCGACCGTCCCCGGATCCACGTCGACCTGCACCCCGGCGGCCCGCAGTTTCAGCAACGCGCCTTGCGCCGCCGAGGTCAGTTCGGGCGACTCCCACAACGCGGATGCCACCGCGACCGCGGCCGTTTCCTCACGGGTCAAGTCGATTTCGGGCAATTCGTACGCGTCGCGGTTGATGCGGTAGCCCTCGACGGTGGAGAACCGGGACGGCATCCCCGTTTCCAGGGGCACCCCGAGATCGCGCAGTTCGTTCTTGTCGCGCTCGAACATCCGGCTGAACGCCTCGTCGCTCGCGCACTCCGAGTATCCGGCCACCGACGTGCGGATCTTCTCCGCCGTCAGGAATTGCCGGGTGGACAGCAACGCGATGACCAGATTGACCAGCCGTTCGACTTTCGAGATCGCCACGGCCCAACCCTAATGCCCCGTCGCCCCGGCGCCGCCCCGGAATCTCTCACCGGAGCGCGCAGAACCGTCACATCGACGCGATGAGCCGCTCGACCCGCTCGTCCACGGACCGGAACGGGTCTTTGCACAACACGGTGCGCTGCGCCTGATCGTTGAGCTTGAGATGCACCCAGTCGACGGTGAAGTCGCGGCCGGCGGCCTGCGCCGCGGCGATGAAATCGCCGCGCAGTTTGGCCCGGGTGGTCTGCGGCGGGGTGTTGACCGCCGCCTCGACCGCCTCGTCGTCGGTGGCGCGTGCCGCCAGGCCCTTGCGTTGCAGCAGGTCGAAGACTCCGCGGCCGCGTTTGATGTCGTGATACGCCAGGTCCAGTTGCGCGATCTTGGGATCGGACAACTCCATGCTGTACCGGTCCTGGTAGCGCTGGAACAGTTTGCGCTTGATCACCCAGTCGACCTCGGTGTCGACCTTCGCGAAATCCTGCGTTTCGACGGCGTCGAGCACCCGTCCCCACAGGTCGACGACCTGCGAGACGTACCGATCCGGTGTGCGGGTGTCGAGGTACTCCACCGCACGCGCGTGGTATTCCCGCTGGATGTCGAGGGCGCTGGCCTGCCGGCCACCGGCCAGCCGGACCGGTCGCCGGCCCGTCAGGTCGTGGCTGACCTCGCGGATCGCGCGGATCGGGTTGTCCAGCGCGAAATCGCGGAACTGCACCCCCGCCTCGATCATCTCCAGCACCAGCGCCGCGGACCCCACCTTGAGCATCGTGGTGGTTTCGGACATGTTCGAATCGCCCACGATCACGTGCAGGCGGCGGTACTTCTCGGCGTCCGCGTGCGGCTCGTCGCGGGTGTTGATGATGGGGCGGGACCGGGTCGTCGCCGACGACACCCCTTCCCAGATGTGCTCGGCGCGCTGCGACAGGCAGAACGTGGCGGCCTTCGGGGTCTGCAGCACCTTCCCGGCTCCGCAGATCAGCTGCCGGGTCACCAGGAAGGGCAGCAGCACGTCGGAGATGCGGGAGAACTCCCCCACCCTCGCGACCAGGAAGTTTTCGTGACAGCCGTAGGAGTTGCCCGCGGAGTCGGTGTTGTTCTTGAACAGGTAGATGTCGCCGCCGATGCCCTCTTCGGCGAGCCGCTGCTCGGCGTCGACGAGCAACTCTTCGAGCACCCGCTCCCCGGCATGGTCGTGTTCGACGAGCTGGAGCAGGTTGTCGCACTCGGCGGTGGCGTACTCCGGATGCGACCCGACATCGAGGTACAGCCGCGCACCGTTGCGCAGGAACACGTTGGAGCTGCGCCCCCAGGACACGACCCGCCGGAACAGGTAGCGGGCCACCTCGTCCGGACTGAGCCTGCGGTGCCCGTGAAAGGTACACGTGACGCCGAACTCCGTCTCGATACCCATGATTCGTCGCTGCACACTTCGACAGTACCGCGCGGGTCCGACCACCATGGGTCGCAACGACATCTACGGTTCAACGTGTGACCCTTCGCGAGCGCCGCCGGTCCGCCGACCGGGCCCTGTTCCACCGCAGCGGAGCGCTGCGCGCCTCCCCCGCGGATCCGTTCTTCCGCGACCTGGGGCGCGCCGCGAACCACAGCGTGCTGTGGGTGGGGTGCGCCGCGGTGTGCGCGGCCGCCGGTGGCCGCGCACGCCGCGGCGCCGTCCGGGGACTGTTGTCGGTCGCCGCGGCCAGCGGCCTCGCCAACGGCGTCCTCAAACCGCTGTTGCCGCGGCGGCGTCCCCCGGCGCGCACCGACCCGAAGTTCGCCCGCCGGATCGTGCCGACCCCGCGGTCCTCGTCGTTCCCGTCCGGGCACGCGGCCTCTGCCGCGGCGTTCGCGACCGGGGTCGCCCTGGAATCGCCGGTCGCGGGTGCGGTGCTCGCCCCGGTCGCGGCGGCGGTCGCCTACTCCCGCGTGCACACGGGGGTGCACTGGCCCAGCGACGTGGTGGTCGGCGCCGCGGTCGGTGCGGCCGTGGCGTTGTCGACGCGCCGCTGGTGGGCGGTGCGCGACGACGAGCCCGCCGCGGTCCGCACCGTGGTCGCCGCGCCCGCCCTCGACGGCGGCGACGGCTTACTGCTGGTGGTCAATCCGGGTGCCGGGAGCAGCGACGAGACCGCGGAGTTGTTGCGGCAGGGACTTCCGCGCGCCGAGCAGATCGCGCTCGACACCGACACCGACCCGGCCGGTCAACTCGACACACTCGTCGCCACCCACCGGCCCCGGGCCCTGGGAGTGTGCGGCGGCGACGGCACCGTCGCCGCGGTCGCGGCTGCGGCACGGGCACACGACCTGCCGTTGGCGGTGTTCGCCGGGGGCACCCTGAATCATTTCGCCCGGGATCTCGGCTCCGACGATCACGCCGCCACGATGCGGGCGGTGACCGGCGGGCACGCCATCGCGGTCGGACTCGGCGAAGTCACCGTCACCGGCGCGGCCGGCACCAGCACCCGCGTGTTCGTCAACACCGCCGGCATCGGTGGTTATCCCGACACCGTGCGGCTGCGGGAACGGTGGGAACCGCGCATCGGCAAGTGGCCGGCGGCGGCACTGGCGATGATCGACGTGTTGCGGACCGCGAAACCGATGCGGGGCCGGCTCGACGGCGCGCCGGCGGCCTGGTGGCTGCTGTTCGCCGGAAACGGCCGGTACACGCCCCGTGACCAGGTGCCGATGTCGCGGACGGCGCTCGATACGGGCACCCTCGATGTCCGGTATCTGAGCGCGGATCGCCGCTGGTCGCGGGTGCGGCTGATCTACGCCGCGGCCACCGGCACACTCGGGGCGTCCCCGGTGTACCGGCAGTACGACACCGCCACCCTGACGGTGCGCGTCGACGGACCCGCCGTGGCATTGGCCACCGACGGAGAAGCGCCCGGCGACGGCACCGTCTTCGGTTTCCGGGCGCTACCGTCCGCGTTGCGGGTGTACCGGCCGCCGGCCGATCAGTCCGCGCTCTGACTCGACGTGCCGTCCGGGCCGGAGTCGGACTCCCCCGCCCCGGACTCCCCTGCCCCGGACTCGCCGGTGCCGGATTCGGTACCGGCTGGCAGCAGTGCCTCGAGCGCGGCCCCGGAGATCCGGCGGAACGCTCGGCGTGGCCGCGCCCTCTCGAGCACCGCGACCTCGAGTTCGCCGCGGCCCAGAGCCCGCGGCGTCGCGTCGTTTCCGACCGGTTGCTGCAGGGCCCGCACCGCCACGCCCACGGCGTCCTCGAGCGACATCCCGGGACGGTACGACGACCGCAACGCCGTGAGGATCGGTTCGGTGTTGCCCCCCATCACCACGAACTGCGGCTCGTCGACGATCGACCCGTCGTAGGTGATCCGGTACAGCTGCGACACCTCGTCCCCCTCGGCCCGAGCCACCTCCGCCACACAGATCTCCACCTCGAACGGCTTGGGCTGATCGGTGAAGATCGACCCGAGGGTCTGCGCGTAGGCGTTCGCGAGTGCCCGCCCCGTCACGTCCCGCCGGTCGTACGAATAGCCGCGCATGTCGGCGTGCATGATGCCGGACCGGCGCAGGCTTTCGAACTCGTTGTACTTGCCCACCGCGGCGAACCCCAGCCGGTCGTACAACTCGCTGATCTTGTGCAGCGCCTTCGACGGGTTCTCCGCGACGAACAGAACGCCCTCGGAGTAGATCAGCGCGATCACGCTGCGTCCCCGGGCGATGCCCTTGCGCGCGAGCTCCGAGCGATCGCGCATGATCTGCTCGGCGGACGCATAGTAGGGAAGCGTCACAGGTCACCTCCAGCGGTACGTTCGGCCACGATCTCCCGGGCCAGCGCGGACAACGTTTCCTCGGGCACCTCCACGGCGCCTGCCGCGGTGATCACCACCGCGGTCGGATAGATCCCGCGGGTGGTGTCCGGCCCCCCGGTACCGGTGTCGTCGTCGGCCGCGTCGTACAACGCCTCCACCGCGTTGCGCAACGCCGCCGGCTCGTCTGCCTCCGCCCGGTACAACTTCTTGAGCGAAGACCGGGCGAACAACGATCCGGACCCCACCGCGTGGTACCCGGCACGTTCCTCGTAGCGGCCGCCGACCACGTCGTACGACACGATCCGGCCGGCGCGCATCGCGTCGGTCGCGTCCAGATCGAATCCGACGAGCAGCGGCACCACGGCCAGGCCCTGCATGGCCGCACCGAGGTTGCCGCGCACCATCGACGAGAGGCGGTTGGCCTTGCCGTCGAAGGTCAGCGGTACGCCCTCGATCTTCTCGTAATGCTCGAGTTCGACCGCGAACAGCCGCACCAATTCGACCGCCAGCCCGGCGGTACCGGCGATACCCGCCGCCGAGTACGAGTCGGTGACGAACACCTTCTGCACGTCGCGGGAGGCGATCATGCTGCCCATGGTGGCCCGCCGGTCCCCGGCGATCAGCACGCCACCGGCGAAGGTGAGCGCGACGATCGTGGTGCCGTGCGGTGCCATGTCCACCCGGTCAGCCGCTTCGAACCGGAACCGGTTCTCCGGCAGCAGCTCCGGAGCGTGGATCCGCAGGTGATCGGAAAACGAGGACAGAGGTGACGCGAGGTGCAGCCGGGGCTGCACCTCGCGAGAAGAAAACGACGACCGGTCCGCTGTCACTGGCCACCCTTCTGTACGTATGCCCGCACGAAGTCCTCGGCGTTCTCCTCGAGCACGTCGTCGATCTCGTCGAGAAGACCGTCGGTTTCCGACGCGAGCTTCTCGCGACGTTCCTGACCGGCACCGCCGTCGCCGACGCCCTCGTCGTCGTCTCCGCCGCCACCGCGTGTGGTCTGCTCTTGCGCCATAGCCGCCGACCTCCTCCTGTATCCGTGCGATTCCCGTCACCGGTCGACGATCGGTGAGGCCACCGCTACTTCAGACCCCCACCCTACCGAGCCGCACCCGTCCGGGGCGACGACACGGCGAGGCTCGCGTGCGTCCCGTCCCGGTGGGTCGCGGTCAGTGCGTGAGCTGATCGACCAGTTCGGCGGCCGACTGCGCATTGTCGAGCAGTTCCCCGACGTGGGCGCGGCTGCCCCGCAACGGTTCGAGGGTGGGGATGCGGACCAGCGATTCCCCACCGAGATCGAAGATGACCGAATCCCAGCTCGCGGCGGCGATGTCGGCGCCGAACCGGCGCAGGCACTCGCCGCGGAAGTAGGCCCGGGTGTCCGACGGCGGGGTGTGCACCGCGTCGAGCACCTGCTGTTCGGTGACGAGCCGCTGCATCGAGCCCCGCGCGACGAGCCGGTTGTAGAGCCCCTTGTCGAGTCGCACGTCGGAGTACTGCAGGTCCACCATGTGCAGTCGCGGAGCCGACCACGCCAGGTTCTCACGCTGCCGGAATCCCTCGAGCAACCGCAGCTTCGCCGGCCAGTCCAGCAGATCCGCGCACTCCATCGGGTCGCGTTCGAGCAGGTCCAGCACCATCGCCCATTTCTCGAGAATGTCGAGAATGCGCTTGTCGTCGGTACCGTCGTGGAACCGCGCGGCCCGCTCGTGGTAGATCCGCTGCAGTGCCAGCCCGGTCAGTTCCCGGCCGTCCGTGAGCGCGACGGTCTTGCGCAGCGTCGGATCGTGACTGATGTGGTGCACGGCGGTCACCGGGCGGGCGAGCTGCAGGTCGCTCAGGTCCACGCCCGCTTCGATCAGGTCGAGGACCAGCGCCGTGGTGCCTACCTTGAGGTATGTCGACATCTCCGCGAGGTTGGCGTCGCCGAGGATCACGTGCAGGCGCCGGTACTTGTCGGCGTCGGCGTGCGGTTCGTCGCGGGTGTTGATGATGCCGCGCTTGAGGGTCGTCTCCAGACCCACTTCGACCTCGATGTAATCGGAGCGCTGCGACAGCTGGAACCCGGCCTCGTCGCCGTTCTGGCCGATCCCGACCCGGCCCGACCCGCAGATCACCTGCCGGGAGGCGAAGAACGGGGTCAGGCCCGCCACGATCGACGAAAACGGGGTCTGCCGTGCCATCAGGTAGTTCTCGTGGGTGCCGTACGAGGCGCCCTTGCCGTCGACGTTGTTCTTGTACAGCTGCAGTCGCGGTGCGCCGGGCACGCTCGACGCATGCCGGGCGGCGGCTTCCATCACCCGCTCGCCGGCCTTGTCCCAGATCACCGCGTCGAGCGGGTCGGCCACTTCGGGCGCGGAATATTCGGGGTGGGCGTGGTCGACATACAGCCGGGCCCCGTTGGTGAGGATCATGTTCGCGGCACCGACCTCGTCGGCGTCGATCACCGGGGCGGGACCGTTGAACCGGCCCAGATCGAAGCCGCGGGCGTCGCGGAGGGGGGATTCCACCTCGTAGTCCCAGCGGGTGCGCTTGGCGCGTGGCACCCCTTCGGCGGCGGCATAGGCAAGCACCGCCTGGGTGGAGGTGAGAATCGGGTTCGCTGTGGGGTCGTGAGGCGAAGAGATCCCGTATTCGACCTCGATACCGATGATCCGCTGCATAGCGTCGAGCCTAGGCGATGCGGGTGCGCGCGGCGTCGGGACGCCGATCCGGTGGGCCGAGGGCCGGTGCCCGCGCGTGGCGGGCACCGGCCCTCGGTGCCGATCGGAACTCTCTGTGTTCCTACAGGTACTGACCGGTGTTCGACTCGGTGTCGATCGCCCGGCTGGCGCTGGCGTTCTTGCCGGTGACCAGCGTGCGGATGTAGACGATGCGTTCGCCCTTCTTGCCCGAGATCCGGGCCCAGTCGTCCGGGTTGGTGGTGTTGGGCAGGTCCTCGTTCTCCGCGAACTCGTCGACGATCGAGTCGAGCAGATGCTGCACCCGCAGACCCGGCGCGCCGGTCTCGAGCACCGACTTGATCGCGTATTTCTTGCCGCGGTCGACGATGTTCTGGATCATCGCGCCGGAGTTGAAGTCCTTGAAGTACAGGACTTCCTTGTCGCCGTTGGCGTAGGTGACCTCGAGGAAGCGGTTCTCCTCCGACTCGGCGTACATGCGGTCGACGACCCGTTCGATCATCGCCCGGATGCACGCGGCGCGGTCGCCGCCGAATTCGGCGATGTCGTCGGCGTGCACCGGCAGGGTCTCGGTGAGGTACTTGGAGAAGATGTCCAGTGCCGCTTCCGCGTCGGGCCGCTCGATCTTGATCTTCACGTCCAGCCGGCCGGGCCGCAGGATCGCCGGGTCGATCATGTCCTCGCGGTTGGACGCGCCGATGACGATGACGTTCTCGAGTCCTTCGACGCCGTCGATCTCGCTGAGCAACTGCGGCACGACGGTGGTCTCCACATCGGAGGACACCCCCGAGCCGCGGGTACGGAAGATCGAATCCATCTCGTCGAAGAACACGATCACCGGAGTGCCCTCGGACGCCTTTTCCCGCGCCCGCTGGAAGATCATCCGGATGTGCCGCTCGGTTTCACCGACGAACTTGTTGAGCAGTTCGGGGCCCTTGATGTTGAGGAAGAAGGACTTGGCGTCCTTGGAATCCTCGCCGCGGGCCTCGGCGATCTTCTTCGCGAGAGAGTTCGCGACCGCCTTGGCGATCAGCGTCTTTCCGCAGCCGGGCGGCCCGTACAGCAGCACGCCCTTCGGGGGCCGCAGCGCGTACTCGTGGAACAGGTCCTTGTGCAGGAACGGCAGTTCCACCGCGTCGCGGATCTGCTCGATCTGCCGGCCCAGGCCACCGATGTCGCCGTAATCGACGTCCGGGACCTCCTCGAGCACCAGGTCTTCTACCTCGGCCTTCGGTACGCGTTCGAAGGCGTACCCGGCCTTGCTGTCGACCAGCAGGGAGTCGCCCGGCCGCAGCTTGAAGTTGTCCGGCCCGTCGGTCTCGTCGGTGTTCGAGGTGCTCGCCGGGTCGAGGGTGCGGGCCGCCGCGGCGGCCAGGGGCGCGGCCAGCCACACGACGCGTTCCTCGTCGGCGTGCCCGACCACCAGCGCGCGGCGCCCGTCGTCGAGCAGTTCGCGCAAGGTGGTGATCTCGCCGACGCGCTCGAACTCGCCTGCTTCGACGATGGTCAGAGCTTCGTTGAGCCGTACGGTCTGCCCGGGACGGAAGTCGTCGAGTTCGAGATTCGGCGACACCGCCACCCGCATCTTGCGGCCCGAGGTGAACACGTCGACGGTGTGGTCGTCGTAGGTCTCGAGCATCACTCCGTAGCCGCTGGGCGGCTGTCCGAGCCGGTCGACTTCCTCCCGCAGCGTGATCAACTGCTGGCGGGCGTCCTTGAGGGTCTCGAGCAGCTTGCCGTTGCGCACGGTGAGGGACTCGAGGCGGGCTTCGAGGTCGCGTACCCGATCGGACGGTTCGGCGAGCATGCGGCGCAGCGTGGCAACCTCCGCGCGCATCTCGTCGATCTCCCGTGCCGCCGCAACCGCATCCGGATTCTGTGAGTTCATGAGCGACTCCCTCCATGTGGTTATTCCACGCTACCGGGCGTTGGCCGAATGTGTACGACGACACGAAATCGTCGGGTACCGAACAGGTGTCGGTGTGCTCGACCGGCACCTCCCCGGCACCCGGTCAGCGCTGTTAGGCTAACCTAACTATCTGTTTCGTCCCTTGTCCCGAAAGGACCCACTCCGTGACCACCCGAACCCTGTTGGCCGCCGCCGCGGTGGCCGCCGTGGCACTGCTGCCCGCCTGCTCCGACTCGTCGTCGGACACCACCACCACCGACAGCACAGCGACGAGCGCGACCACCACCGCCACCACGACGACTGCCACCGCGGCGGCCCCGGTCGACGCGGCGGTCCTGCAGCAGCCGGTGGACGTGTTCTTCGACCCCGCCGCGACCACCGACGACCGCGTCGCCGTCGTCGAGGACGGCGACGAGCACCGCGCCGAACTCGACCAGTTCACGGGCGTGCTCGCCGGCTACCCGCTCACCGGCACCGTCGGCGAGGTCACCGTCGTCGACGACGACACCGTCACCGCGACCACCGAGGTCGCCGGGCCGCACGGCGGCGCCCCGATGCCTCTGCAATTCAGCCGCACCGACGACGGGCGCTGGGTCCTCGACGACGACGCCGCCTGCTCGATCCTCGAAATGGGCCGGATCACCTGCGCATAATCGCCCCCCGGCCCCCCGGCCCCTCGGACTCCCGGCCCGACGGACTCGCAGCCGCTGGGTCAGCCCTTACCGGCCCGGCGCTGCGGCTTCGGGGTGACGGTGCCCTCGGCGAGTTTGCGCGCCGACACCAGGAACGCCGTGTGCCCCTGCATCCGATGCTCCGGCCGCACGGCCAACCCCACCACGTGCCAGCCCCGCACGATCGACTCCCACGAGCGCGGCTCGGTCCAGCACGCCTGCTCCCGCATCGCCTCGACCACCTTCGACAACTGCGTCACCGTCGCCACGTACACGATCAGCACCCCGCCCGGTACCAGCGCGTCGGCCACCGCCGGCAGCGCATCCCACGGCGCGAGCATGTCCAGCACCGCCCGGTCGACGTGTCCGTGCGCCTCGAGGTCGTAGTCGGCGACATCCCCGAGCGTCAGATTCCAGTTGGCGGGCCGCTCCCCGAAGAACGTCTCCACATTGCGCACTGCGTGGACCGCGTGGTCGTCGCGCACCTCGTACGAGATGACGGTGCCCTCCGGGCCGACGGCCCGCAGCAGCGAGCACGTCAGTGCGCCCGATCCGGCGCCCGCCTCGAGCACCCGCGCACCGGGGAACACATCACCCTCGTGCACGATCTGCGCTGCGTCCTTCGGATAGATCACCTGCGCGCCCCGCGGCATCGAGAGCACGTAGTCGACCAGCAGCGGCCGCAACGCCAGATACGGGGTGCCGTTCGTGGAGGTCACCACCGAACCCTCGTCCGCGCCGATCAGCGCGTCGTGCACGATTCCGCCGCGATGGGTGTGGAACTCCTTGCCCGCCTCGAGCACCACGGTGTATTTGCGGCCCTTGGCGTCGGTCAACTGCACCCGGTCCCCGACCTGGAAGGGTCCGCTGCGCCCGAGTCCGCCTTCTGCCATCACCGTGTCCACCTTCGTCCGATCACCGCGCCGACCTCGGCGCGCGGGACCCCGCATGGTGCCGGTCCCGGGTCTCTAGCGTGCCAGGTCGCGCCCGGCGACCGACCACGCCCCCCACCGACCACGCCCTCACCGGCGGCGGCGCACCCGGTGTGCGCCGCACGGCGCCGCGACTGCCATCATCGGATCCGGCGCCCGGTTCCCACCGGGCGCCGTGCCGTCCCATCCCCACAAGGAGTTCCCGCAGTGAGCGCCGCCTCGTACTACGTGCCCGTCCCCGTCCCCACCGATCCCGGGGCCGACCCCGACGTGAGCATCGAACGTTTCCGGCCCACCGAGCACACCGTGAGCACCTGGGGACCCGACCTGCAGCACGGCGCGCCGCCGTCCGCGTTGCTCGCCCGCGCGCTCGAACGGCACCGGCCGCGCCCGGGCACCCGGCTGACCCGCATCACCGTCGACCTGCTCGGTCCGGTTCCGCTCACCGACCTCGAGGTGCGCACCCGGATCGACCGGCCGGGCCGCAAGATCGAACTGGTCGTCGCCGAACTGTGGGCCACCGCCCCCGACGGCACCGCCCGGGCGGTCGCGCGGGGCACCGGCTGGCGGCTCGAGACCGTCGACCTGCCCGACGTCGCTCGCACCTCGGAGCCGCCGCTGCCGCCGGTCGACACCGTTCCCGCGGGCTCGGTCGGTCACCCGGCGTGGTCGGGCGGATACATCTCTACCCTCGAGTGGCGGGTCGTCACCGAGTTCGGGGTGCCGGGCCCCTCCGCGGCGTGGGTGTGTGCCCCGCTGCCGCTGGTGGACGGCGAAACCCCCACCGGGCTGGACCGGCTGATGACCGTCGCCGACGTCGCCAACGGTGTCGGCTCCAAGCTCGACCCCACCCGCTGGCTGTTCCTCAACACGGAACTGACCGTGCACCTGTTCCGCGCTCCCGACCCCACCTGGGTCGGGATCTCCGCCGAGACGTCCGTGGGTCCCGACGGCGTCGGTATGACCGCCGGGGTGCTCTACGACGAGGCCGGTGCACTCGGCCGCATCGCCCAGAACGTGCAGGTGCGGTCCCGCTGATCGCGAGACCGCACCTGAGGTGAGAGACGGGATGTGCCCGCCGGTAGTTCTTCTCCGGAGAGCTATTCGGCGGCGCGCATCGCGCGGCACGACCGGATGTTCGACGCGAGGATGGCGTGCGCCCCGATCTCGGCGAGACGATCCATCACCGCGTTGTGGCCCTTGCGGGGCACCATGGCCCGCACCGCGACCGACGAGTCGTTCGCCAGCGGGGAGATCGTCGGGGACTCGAGTCCCGGCGTGACCTGCACCGCCTGCTCGAGCAGGTGCTTCGGGCAGTCGTAGTCGAGCATCACGTACTGCTGCGCGAAGACCACGCCTTCGAGCCGGGCGATGAGCTGATTGCGGGCCCGATCGGCACGATCGGAGCCTTCCCGCTCGATGAGCACACCTTCCGAATCGCACAGCGAGTCACCGAACGCCACGAGATCGTGCTGCCGCAGCGTGCGACCCGACCCGACCACGTCGGCGATCGCGTCGGCCACCCCGAGCTGGATGGAGATCTCCACCGCCCCGTCGAGCCGGATCACGGTCGCGTCGAGACCACGGGACTCGAGGTCCCGGCGCACCAGATTCGGGTACGACGTGGCGATCCGCAGCCCGTGCAGGTCCTCGACCGTCCAGTCGCGGCCCTTGGGGCCGGCGTACCGGAACGAGGACCGCCCGAACCCGAGCGAGAGCCGCTCCGCGACGGGCGCACCCGAATCGAGGGCCAGGTCACGGCCGGTGATCCCCAGGTCCAGCTCACCGGACCCGACATAGATCGCGATGTCCTTCGGGCGCAGGAAAAAGAATTCGACGTCGTTGACGGGATCGATGACTGTCAGATCCCGCGAATCGGTGCGGCGCCGGTACCCGGCCTCCTGCAGAATCTCGGCGGCAGACTCGGACAACGAGCCCTTGTTGGGAACTGCGACGCGCAGCATGACGAACGTCCTTTCGGAAAGGGAGGGAAGAATCGACGAGGTCCACGGGCACGGACGGCAGCCACCTCGAAGCGGCGGCGCCGGCCGTCACAGATGCTTGTAGACGTCCTCGAGCTTCAGACCGCGCCCCACCATCAGAACCTGCACCCAGTACAGCAACTGCGAGATCTCCTCGGAGAGCTCCTCATCGGACTGGTACTCGGCGGCGATCCATACCTCGCCGGCCTCCTCGATCACCTTCTTGCCCTGCGCGTGGACACCGGCGTCCAACGCGGCGACGGTGCCGGACCCCTCAGGACGGGTCACAGCACGTTCGGACAGCTCGGCGAACAGGGAATCGAAGGTCTTCACAGGGGTTGATTGTTTCATGCCGCGCCGCTCCCCCCGAATTCAGGACACCACCGCGCCCGGCGCGCGGCTCACCACCCGAGGTTCCGGGCGCTGACGAACCGCCGCGTCGCCCCGCTGATCGGATCTGGGAACTCGAGCGCGCGTGCCAGCAACCGCAGCGGATCGGTGAAGTCGTCCGGGTCGCGGCGCCGGAACACCGGATAGAAGTTGTCCCCCACGATCGGGATCCCCAGCGCCGTCAGGTGCAGACGCAACTGGTGTGTGCGCCCGGTGCGGGGGTGCAGCCGGTACCGGGCCCGATCTCCGTGTCGCTCCAGCAGTTCGATGCGGGTCTCGGAGTTCGGGTCGGTGAAGCTCTGCACGGCGGTCAGCTCACCGTGCTGCTTGTCGATGCGGGTGCGCACGACCTGCGGGAATGCGAGCTCCGGCCGGAACCCGGCGACCGCCTCGTACTCTTTGACCACCAGGTGCCGCTCGAACAGTTCCTGGTAGGGCCGCCGCCAGCGCGGGTCGGTGGTGCACAGCAGCACACCGGCGGTCATCCGGTCGAGCCGGTGCACCGGCACCAGATGCGGCAGGTCCAGTTCCCGGCGCAGCCGCACGACCACCGTTTCCCGGATGTGGGTGCCCCGCGGGATGGTCGCCAGGAAGTGCGGTTTGTCCACCACCACCAGTCGGTCGTCGCGGTGCAGCACCTCCACCGGAAACGGCACCGGCACCTCCGGCGGCGGGTCGCGGTAGAAGTACACGAACCGGGTCGGCTGATAGCGGGTGCCGGCGTCCACCGGCCGGCCGTGTTCGTCGACGAGTTCACCGGCGCTCACGCGGGCCTGCCAGTCCTCCCCCGGGTGACGGGACTGCAGAAATTCGACGATGGTGGCCGCGTCCGTCTCGGCGGGCATACGCAGCCGGTCCGGGCCGAGACCGTCCCGCACCGGCAGCGGGGCTCCGCGCACCTCAGGCCTCGACGGGGTCCGGTACGCACCCCGCGCAGACCAGCGTCAGGTCGCGGCCGTCGCGATCGGGGTGGTTGCGGTACCGCGACGTCGGCGTTCCGCACTCGGTGCACCGGCCCAACACGGTTGCGGCCGGGCTGAATTCGACGTTCATGCGGCCGTCGAACACGTACAGCGAACCTTCCCACAGCCCGTCGTCACCGAATGTCTCGCCGTAGCGCACGATTCCGCCGTCTAGCTGATACACCTCTTCGAAACCGCGGTTGCGCATCAACGCCGACAACACCTCGCACCGCACCCCGCCGGTGCAGTAGGTCACCACCGGACGGGACTTGAGATGGTCGTAACGGCCGCTGTCGAGTTCGGCGACGAAATCGCGGGTGGTCTCCACCTCGGGCACCACCGCATTCCGGAACCGGCCGATCTCCGCCTCGAACCGGTTGCGGCCGTCGAAGAACACCACCTCGTCGCCGCGCTCGGAGACCAACTCGTGCACGGCGCGCGGCGAGAGCGGGGTGCCGCCGCCCACCACACCGTGGTCGTCGACCTTCACCTCGTGGGGCACCCCGAACGTCACGATCTCCGGGCGCACCTTGACCGACAGGCGCGGGAAGTCGTGGCCGGTGCCGTCGGACCACTTGACGTCGGTGTCCTTGAACGCCGGATAGCCGCGCAGTCCGCGCACGTAGCGCTTCACCGCGGCGATGTCCCCACCGACGGTGCCGTTGATGCCGTGCTCGGAGATCAGGATCCGGCCCGTCAGCCCCAGCGACGACGCGAGGGTGTGCTGCCACAACCGGATCGCCTCCGGGTCGGGCAGCGGCGTGAACGCGTAGAACAACACGATCTTGGGAATTGCCATGTCAGCGCGATCCCGACCCGTGGAACTCGCGCAGGTCCGCCACCGTCAGGCCCTCGAGCGTCGACCGGAACACCCGGCGCGGCGAGCCGGGCACCTCCACCAGCGACGGCACCACCAACACCGCGCAGCCCGCGGCCTCGGCGGACGTCGCGCCGGTCGGGGAATCCTCGATGGCCAGGCACTGTGCCGGATCGAGCCCGAGCAACTCCGCGGCCCGCCGGTACGGCGCCGGGTCGGGTTTGCCCGCCGGCACCTCGTCACCGCACACCGTGTGGTCGAAGCGGTCCCGGCCGAGCGTCTCGAGCGCGACGTCGCACAACCGGCGGCCGGTGTTGGTCACCAGCACCTGGCCCAGTCCCGCCGCACGTACCGCATCGAGTGCCGCCTGCGCGCCGGGCCGCCACCGCAGACCCTGAGCGAACAACCCGGCCATGTACGCGTTGAGCCAGTCCTCGGCGGCGGTCTGCTCGTCGGGGGTCGGTTCGAGACCGAGACCGGCGAACGCTCGCCACACCGACAGGTCGAGCGGTCCGCCGATCGTCGCGCGCCGGGTCTCCTCACTCATCGGGCCACCGAGATGCAGCGACAGCTCCCGCATCCCGATGTCCCACAACTGCTCGGACTCGAGCAACGTGCCGTCCATGTCCCACAGCACCGCCTGCAGTCGGGTGGCCCCGATCGACGGTGCAGCGCAACCGGATTCGAGCTGATCAGACATTGAAATACTTGGCCTCCGGGTGGTGCAGCACGAACGCGTCGGTGGACTGCTCGGGATGCAACTGCAATTCCTCCGACAATTCCACGCCGATACGTTCGGGCTCGAGCAACTCGACGAGCTTGATGCGATCCTCGAGATTCGGGCACGCGCCGTACCCGAACGCGAACCGGGCCCCGCGATAGGCGAGCTTGAAGTACTCGGCGATCTCGTCGGGATCCTCGTCGGCGGCGGTGCCGCCCCCGGCGAATGCCAGTTCCTGCCGGATCCGGCGATGCCAATACTCCGCCAGCGCCTCGGTGAGCTGCACGCCGATACCGTGCACCTCCAGATAGTCGCGGTACGCGTCCGCGGCGAACAACTCGTTCGCGAAGTCGGCGATCGGCTGCCCCATCGTCACCAGCTGGAACGGCCACACATCGACCTGCCCCGACGCGAGCGCATCCTCCCGGGACCGCACGAAGTCGGCGATGCACAGGAACCGGGACCGCTGTTGCCGCGGGAACGTGAACCGGAATCGCTCCGGCGCGTCCGGGCGGGGCTCGGTGAGTACCACCACGTCGTCGCCCTCGGACACCGCCGGGAAGTAGCCGTACACCACGGCGGCGTGCTGCAAGATCCCCTCGGTTGCCAACCGGTCCAGCCAGTACCGCAACCGCGGCCGGCCTTCGGTCTCCACCAACTCTTCGTAGCTCGGGCCGTCGCCGCCCCGTTGCCCACGCAGACCCCACTGTCCGAGGAAAAGCGCGCGCTCGTCGATCAGCGACGCATACTCGGCCAACGGGATGCCCTTGACCACGCGGGTACCCCAGAACGGCGGGGTCGGCACCGGAAGATCGGCGGCGACATCGCTGCGCGCAGGCACCACCACCGGTGCCTCCGCGGCCTTGCGCTTCTCCGCGATCCTCTTGCTGCGCTCGTGCCGCTCCTTGCGCTCGGCGGCCTTCCGGGCAGCTTCCAGCGTCTCCGGGCTGTCGGGTGCCGGAGCCTCGCCGCGCTTGACGGCCATCACCTTGTCCATCAACGACAAGCCCTCGAACGCATCGCGCGCGTACGACACCTGACCCTCGTAGACCTCCGCGAGATCGTTCTCCACATAGCTGCGGGTCAGTGCCGCGCCGCCGAGCATCACCGGGAACTGCTCGGCCACCCCGCGGGCATTGAGTTCCTGGAGGTTCTCCTTCATCACCACGGTCGACTTCACCAGCAGACCGGACATCCCGATCACGTCGGCTCGCTTGTCGACGGCCGCGTCGAGAATCGTGGCGATGGGCTGCTTGATCCCGAGGTTGACCACCTCGTAGCCGTTGTTCGACAAGATGATGTCGACGAGGTTCTTGCCGATGTCGTGCACATCGCCCTTGACGGTCGCCAGCACGATCCGGCCCTTACCGTCGGCGCCGGTGGACTCCATGTGAGGTTCGAGGAACGCCACTGCCGTCTTCATCACCTCGGCGGACTGCAGCACGAACGGCAACTGCATCTGCCCCGACCCGAACAGCTCACCGACCGTCTTCATTCCCGACAGCAACGTGTCGTTGATGATCGTCAGCGGCGGCGTCGTCGTCATCGCCTCCGTCAGATCGTCCTCGAGGCCGTTGCGCTCGCCGTCGACGATGCGCCGCTCGAGCCGTTCGAACAGCGGCAGCGCTGCCAGCTCCTGCGCGCGCGACTCCCGCGCCGACGCCGCCGACACACCCTCGAACAGTTCCATCAGCTTCTGCAGGGGGTCGTATCCCTCGCGGCGACGGTCGTACACCAGATCCAGCGCGACCTGCCGCTGCTCCTCGGGGATGCGTGCCATCGGCAGGATCTTCGACGCATGCACGATCGCCGTATCCAGCCCCGCTTCGGTGCACTCGTTCAGGAACACCGAGTTGAGCACCTGCCGGGCCGCCGGATTCAAACCGAACGACACATTCGAGATGCCGAGCGTGAAGTGGATTTCGGGATGTCGCCGGTGCAGTTCGCGGATCGCGCTGATCGTCTCGATCGCGTCGCGGCGGACTTCCTCCTGCCCCGTCGAGATCGGGAAGGTCAACGCGTCGACGATGATGTCTTCCGGCGCGAGCCCCCAGTTCTCCGTCAGATCGGTGATCAGGCGCTCCGCGATCCGCACCTTGTGTTCGGCGGTACGGGCCTGACCCTCCTCGTCGATCGTCAGCGCGACCACGGCCGCGCCGTGCGTGACGACGAGCTGCATGATCCGCTGGAACCGCGAGCCGGGGCCGTCGCCGTCCTCGTAGTTCACCGAGTTCACCGCGCACCGGCCACCGAGGTGCTCGAGACCGGCCTGGATCACGTCCGGCTCCGTCGAGTCGATCATGATCGGCAACGTCGAGGCCGTCGCGAACCGGGACGCCAGTTCCGCCATGTCGGCGGCACCGTCACGTCCCACATAGTCGACGTTCAGGTCCAGCATGTGCGCGCCGTCGCGAATCTGGTCCTTCGCGATATCGAGGCACTTCTGCCAGTCCGCGGCGAGCATCGCCTCCCGGAACGCCTTCGACCCGTTGGTGTTCGTGCGCTCGCCGACCATCAGGATCGACGCGTCCTGCTCGAACGGCACCGCCGTGTAGAGCGACGACACACCCGGCTCCGGCACCGGCGTGCGCGGGGCGGGCGTCACCTCACGCACCGCCGCGGCCACCTGCCGGACATGCTCGGGAGTCGTGCCACAGCACCCGCCCACGAACGCGAGCCCGTAGTCGGCGACGAACCCGGCCAACGCCGACGCCAGTTCCTCCGGACCCAGCGGGTACTCGGCGCCGTTGGGCCCCAGCACCGGCAGCCCCGCGTTCGGCATCACCGACACCGGAATCCGTGCGTGCTGCGTCAGGTACCGCAGGTGTTCGCTCATCTCCGCCGGGCCGGTCGCGCAGTTCAGCCCGATCAGGTCGATGCCCAGCGGCTCGAGCGCCGTCAGCGCCGCACCGATCTCCGAACCGAGCAGCATCGTGCCCGTGGTCTCCACCGTGACATGGGTGACGATCGGCAGTCGCCGGCCCGCCTGCTCCATCGCCAGGCGGCTACCCACGATCGCGGCCTTCGCCTGCAACAGGTCCTGGCAGGTTTCCACCAGGATCGCATCGGCGCCGCCGTCGATCATGCCCAGAGCGGCCTCCGCGTAGGCATCCCGCAACACCGCGTAGGGCGCGTGCCCCAAGCTCGGCAGCTTGGTGCCCGGCCCCATCGAGCCGATCACCATCCGGGGCATCCCGTCGTCGCTCGGGCCCATCTCGTCGGCCACCTCACGGGCCAGACGGGTGCCACGTTCGGACAGGTCACGGATGCGGTCGGCGATGTCGTAGTCGGCGAGATTGGGCAGGTTGCAACCGAAGGTGTTCGTCGAGACCACATCTGCGCCGGCCTCGAAATACGCCCGATGGATCCCCCGGATCACATCGGGCCGAGACTCGTTGAGAATCTCGTTGCACCCCTCCAAACCGCGGAAATCGTCGAGCGAAAGATCCGCGGCCTGCAACATCGTGCCCATCGCCCCGTCTCCGATGACAACGCGCCGCTTCAACGCATCGAGCAAGACAGAGTGCAATGGGGTGGACATGCCCACCAGACTAGTGGGCGGACGAACCGGCCCGGGTCGTAGGCTGGACGAGTGAATGCACGCGAGAACTCCGACACCCCGGACCAGGACGTACCCGTCCTCCGTGATCCGGTGCTCGTTGCCGCGTTCGAAGGATGGAACGACGCAGGCGACGCCGCCAGCGGAGCCGTCGAACACCTCGAACTGATCTGGGACGCCGAACCCTTCGCCGAACTGGACTCCGAGGACTACTACGACTACCAGGTCAACCGTCCCCAGGTCCGGCTCGTCGACGGCGTCAGCCGCGAACTCGACTGGCCCGCCACCCGGCTGTCGGTCTGCGCACTGCCCGGCAGCGAGCGCGACATCGTGCTGCTGCGCGGCATCGAACCCAACATGCGCTGGCGCAGCTTCTGCGACGCCATCATCGAACTCATCGACGACATCGGCGTCCACACCGTCATCCTCCTCGGCGCCCTGCTCGCCGACACTCCCCACACCCGGCCCGTCCCGGTGACCGGCACCGCGTACAGCGCCGAAGCCGCCAAACGCTTCAACCTCGAAAAATCACGCTACGAAGGACCCACCGGGATCACCGGCGTCCTCCAGGACGCCTGCGTCCGCGCCGGCATCCCCGCCGTGTCCTTCTGGGCAGCGGTCCCCCACTACGTCTCGCACCCGCCCAACCCCAAAGCCACCGTCGAACTCCTCCGCCGGCTCGAAGACATCCTCGATGTCGAAGTTCCCCTCGGCGAACTGCCCGTCCTCGCCGAAGAATGGGAAGAGGCCGTCACCGAGATGACCGACGACGACGAAGACGTCGCCGACTACGTCCGCGGACTCGAAGAACGCGGCGACGCCGAAGCCGAATCCGACATCACCGACGACATCTCCAACATCGACGGCGATGCCATCGCCGCCGAATTCGAGCGCTACCTGCGTCGACGCGGTCCCGGCGGACTCGCCCAGTGAGCGCCCTGCGCGCGGCACTCCCGCGCGCGGCGCTCTACACAGGCGGCTTCCTCGGCCCGTTCGGCGGCAGCGTCGTCGTCTCGATGCTTCCCGAGATGGGCGCCGACCTGGGCGTCACGGCCGCCACCGCGGCCACCTCCGTGACCGCCTACCTCGGTGTCTTCGCCGCCGCCATGCTGTTCTCCGGCACCCTCGGTGCCCGCTGGGGCCGGGCCCGCACGGTCCGCCTCGCCTACCTCGCCTACGCGGTGGTGTCCGTCGCCGCCGCGCTCGCCCCCACTCTGACCGTGCTGCTCGGTGCCCGCATGCTCCAGGGCGCGGCCAACGCCTTCACCACACCGCTGCTGCTCGCGGCCCTCGCGTCCCTGACACCGCAGAATCGGCTCGGTCGCGCACTGGGTCTCTTCGGTGCCCTGCAAGCCGCCGGGCTGACCTTCGCGCCGCTCGTCGGCGGGCTCGCCGCCGAGATCGACTGGCGATGGGCCTTCGTGGTGCTCGCCGCCGCCGCACTGGCGCTCGCGTGCATCGGACTACCGGGCACCGTCGACGAGGACACCGCCGGCGAACCCGCCCGGCTTCGCGACGCGCTGCGTCCCCGCATCGTCCGCGTCGGCATCGTGGCGTTGCTCGGCTGGGGTGCGATCGGCGGACTCAACTTCCTCCTCGCCTTCCGCGCCGAGGACGTGTTCGCCCTCACCCCGTCCGAGCGCGGCGCGCTGCTCACCGTCCTCGGGTTCGCCGGCATCCTCACCGCCCGGCGCGTCGGGATCCTCGTCGACCGGATCGGCGCGCGGCGCACCGTCCTCATCGGTGCCGTCGTCGGCGCAGTGCTGGTGGTCACCGTCGGTACGGTGACGAATCTCATGGTCGTCGCCGTCGCCTGGTTCCTCGCGGGCGTCGCCTCGCAATGCGTGCTCGTCGGCGTCAATGCCGCCGTCCTGGGCGATCCCGGAGCCAACCGCGGCGGCGCGGTGTCGGTGGTGCAGGCCTTCCGGTTCGGCGGTGGCGCGTTCGCTCCGCTGGCACTCACGCCCGTGTACTCGGCGGATCCGACCGCCGCGTTCCTCGTGCCCGCGGTGCTGCTCGCCGTCGTCACCCCGCTCGCGATGCCTGCGTCGCCGCGACCTGACAGTTCCGGCAAGGACGGGGTGAGGTCTTCCTGATCGGCATGTAACGCGCCGGCAGCCGATCCGTCACCGACGCGGCCGACCCTCGAAGCATGACATCGACCCAGCCCCAACCGGAGACACCGCGTCGGCGGCTCCTCGTCGTGGGCAACGGCATGGCAGGTGCACGCACCGTCGAAGAGATCCTCGCGCGAGGTGGACGAGAGCTCTTCGACATCACCATGATCGGCGACGAGCCGTACGGCAACTACAACCGGATCATGCTCTCGCACGTCCTGTCCGGCGAAGCGACCGCCGACGACGACGATCTCGTGCTCAATCCGATGAGCTGGTACCGGGAGCACGGCATCACCCTCTTCGCGGGCGACCGCGCGGTCCGCCTCGACCGGTTCGCCAAGACGGTCACCTGTGAATCCGGCCGGGTGGCGGGCTACGACGTGCTTGTCGTCGCCACCGGATCGTCGACCTTCTTCCCCAACATGGACGGCCTGCGCGAAGCGGACGGCCGCCTCGGGCGCGGCGTTTTCGGTTTCCGCACCCTCGCCGATACCAACGGCATGCTCCAGATGGCGGAGTCCCGCGACGACGTGTCGGCAGTGGTCGTCGGCGGCGGCCTGCTCGGCCTCGAGGCCGCGTACGGGTTACGCACCCAGGGACTCGAGGTGACGGTCGTGCATTCGCCCGGGCACCTGATGAACCAGCAACTCGACGAGCGCGGCGGCCGCGTCCTGCGCACCGAGATCGAGAAACTCGGGGTCACGGTGCACACGGGTACACGCACGATCGGCATCGAGCGCGACGGCCACGGCGAGGTGGTCGGGGTCCGGTTCGCCGACGACACCGTCGTCCCGACGGACATGGTGGTCGTCGCGGCAGGTATCCGCCCCAACACCGAATTCGCGCGCACCGGAGGTCTTCTCGTCGAGCGCGGCCTGGTCGTCGACGATCAGTTGCGCTGCGACGGCGAATCGAGCGTGTACGCCGTCGGGGAATGCGTGCAGCACCGCGGCGAGGTGTACGGACTCGTCGCACCCGTGTGGGAGCAGGCCGTCGTGCTCGCCGAGCATCTCACCGGCACCGACCCGCACGCCGCGTACGAGGGCTCGCGGACCACCACCAAGCTCAAGGTCGCCGGTATCGACGTCGCCGCGATGGGCGTGAAGGGACCCGAACGCGAAGACGACGAGTTCGTGCAGTTCTACGACCCGCGCAGCGGTGTGTACAAGGCCGTCGTCGTGCGTGACGACCAACTGATCGGCGCGATGCTGCTCGGCGACATCGGCCGGGCGTCGATGCTCGGACAGGCCTTCGACGGAATGATCGAGGTCCCCCAGGATCGCGCGGCCCTGCTGTTCGACATCGGAGAGCCCCAGGGCGCCGACGTGGCGGCAGATCTGCCCGACAGCACCCAGGTGTGCAACTGCAACGGCGTCACCAAGGGCGACATCGTGGCCTGTGTCCACGGCGGAGCGGCCAGCCTCGCGGACGTCTGCGCCACCACTCGGGCGGGCAAGGGCTGCGGGTCGTGCAAGGCGCTCGTGGGTGACATCGTCGCGTGCGCAGCCGGCGGCGCGCTCGCCGAGGACCCCGCCGCGAACTGGTATGTGCCGTGCATCCCGCTGACCAAACCCGACCTGATCGCCGCTATCCGCGAGCACGACCTGCGCGCGGTGTCGCAGGTGTTCGCGAAACTCGCGACCGGGGGCCGCGAGGACGCCTCCGCGAAGATGCCGCTGGCGTCGCTGTTGCGCACACTGTGGGGCCCCGACTGGGTCGACGAGCGTGGCGCGCTCTATATCAACGACCGTGTGCACGCCAATATCCAGCGGGACGGCACATTTTCGGTGGTGCCTCAGATGAAGGGCGGGGTGACCACACCGGATCAGTTGCGCCGGATCGCCGATGTCGCCGACAAGTACCGGGTGCCCATGGTGAAGGTCACCGGTGGTCAGCGGATCGATCTCCTCGGCATCAAGAAGGAGGACCTGCCGAAGGTCTGGGCAGATCTCGATATGCCGTCGGGCTTCGCCTACGGCAAGAGTTTCCGCACTGTGAAAACCTGCGTGGGCAGCGATTTCTGCCGGTTCGGTCTGGGCGACTCCACGAATTTGGGTATCGCACTCGAGGAACGCTTCCAGGGGCTCGAGACACCGGCCAAGCTCAAATTGGCGGTGGCGGGGTGTCCCCGCAACTGTTCCGAGGCGCTGTGCAAGGACCTCGGGGTGGTCGCCGTCGGCGACGGGCGGTGGGAGATCTACGTCGGCGGCGCCGCCGGTGCACACGTCCGCAAAGGTGACCTTCTCGCGACGGTGGGCTCCGCCGACGAGGTGCTTTCCGTGGCGGGACGGTTCATCCAGTACTACCGCGAGAACGCGCAGTGGCTCGAGCGGACCTACGCCTTCGTGCCGCGCATCGGTCTGGACCGACTACAGGACCTGCTGATTCGAGACGAGGAGAACTTGGTGTCCGGACTGGACGAACGCGTCGAGGTCGCCGTCGCCGGCTACCGTGATCCCTGGCTCGACCGTTCGGACCCCAAGTCTCCCGCGCAGTTTGCGCCGTCGCTGCCGTTGCTGGCCCTCCCCCAGGTCCCCGTTCGATGACCGCCGTGGACGACAGTGCCGTCGTCGGCCTCGGACCGGTCTCGGATCTCACCCGCGGCGAGGGGCGCACCTATACGGTCGACGGCCGACAGATCGCCGTGTTCCTGTTGTCCGACGGTTCGGTCCGCGCGACCGACGCCGTGTGCCCGCACAAGGGAGGGCCGTTGGCCGACGGGCAGATCGACCACACCGGTGTGGTGTGCCCGCTGCATCAGTACGCGTTCTCGTTCGACACGGGTGCGTGCGCCGCGCACGGGATCGGATCGGTACGCACCTACGCGGTGCAGGTGAGCGAAGGCCGAATCCTGCTGTCCTCGTCCTTCTCGGGATCGCAGTAACACTCCTGCTATCGTCCTTCCCCCGAGGGAAGGGTGCCCACAGTGGGATGTGTCGTCGTCGAACACGAGTCGGTCCTTCCCGCCACGATCCCCGCGGTCTGGGCCCGCATCACAGATCCCGGCGGTATCAACGACGAACTCGCTCCCGTGCTGTCGATGCGCATGCCGCGTGCGGTCCGGGGCCTGTCCATCGACGAGGTGCCGGTCGGCGTGCGCCTGGGCCGTGCACCGCTCCTGCTCTTCGGGGTACTGCCGGTCGAATTCGATGACCTCACCGTCGCTGCCGTCGAACCCGGTCGCCGGTTCCACGAGAAGTCCAGCATGGTGCTCCTGCGCCGATGGGAGCACGAACGCGAACTACAACCGCTGCCGTCCGGCGGAACCCGTGTCCACGATCGCCTCACCTTCGAGTTGCGCGCGCCCTTGTCGGGTGTACCGATCGTCGATTCCGTGGCGCACCGTGTGATCGCGGGACTGTTCGCTCACCGGCATCGCAGGCTCGCCCGCTACTTCGACAGACCTCCGGCGTAGGTTGCGAGTGACGTGAAGTGTTGGTGAGTGGCGGGATCGAGACGAGTTGGTGGTGGAAATGGCGGATACTTCTGTTATTTGTTTATTCCGTCCGATCCAGAATATCCAGGGTCGCGTCCTCCGCCGAACCCGCATGTCGGGTGCGCCCTACTCCCATGTCGTCGTCCTTCCCCGCCGCGAATACCGTTCCCCCGGAAAAGGATCAAGCTGCCTATCCTTCATCCACGCGCTCCCCTGGCCCGCCGGCCCGGAGTCGTTCCCGTCCACCTCGTGAAAGCTACCGTGAAGCTCGACGCGTCGGAATACCCCAGGCGGTGCGCCACCCGCTCGACCGACAGCCCCGCACCGAGAAGTTCTTCGGCCACCGCGCTGTACGTCTCCGCCACGACCTCCCGGTACGACGTTCCTTCCTCCTCGAGCCTCCTCCGCAGCGTCCGCACGCTGAGCCCCAACTCCCCCGCGACACGCTGTTGCGTCGCACCCGACGACGCGGCACGAAGCAGGATCTCACGGACCCGGAATGCGGTTCCACTGCGGAATCGCCGCCGCTGAAGGAGTTCTGCGCACTCTTCGAGCAGCACCGACGACGCGGCCGCGCTGGCGGTGGGCATCGGACGTTCCACCGCCGCCGCGTCCACCACGACCGTGTGCGGCCCGGATACAGACACCACCTCGTAGCCGTGTTCACGCACCATCGGTGCGATGCGACCGAACAGCGACTCGTTCACTTCGATCCGCCGCACCTCGACCGGGTTGCCCCACAACGCCGTCCAGTGCGCCAGGATTCCGGACAGGTCGCGTTCGAGAAGGAATCCCCGTACATCGCGCGGCACCTCACGATCGTCGAGCGAGAACCGCACCTCACCGTCGGCGTACGCCAACGTTGCCCGCGAGAACGCGTACGAGAGGTCGAAGTAGCGCGTTCCCACCTCGATCCCCTCTCGGACGGTCGCACAACTCATCAACGCGTACCCGTAGATGCCGTGCACGGCGGCCTGATACGACGCACCGAGCGTGAACCCGCACCCTGGAGCATCGTCGAGTTCCGCCACCAGATTCCGGATCAGCGCAAGTTCCTGTTCGTCCGTGATCTCGCTCGTGGGATCCGAGAGTCCCTCGGCCGGTAGTCCGGTGCCGCGGAGAACCAGATGGGTGTCGATACCGCGTTCCCGGGCGAAGTCCACGAGAAGCCGTGCGCTGGTCGCGGCACGGCGAGGGACCAAGGTCGTCACGACGTGCCATCATCGGCCACGTGGCCGAAATTCACAAGAAACAGCCGCTTTCGGCATGGATCTGCGGCGATCCGCTTTCTAGCGTGAGCACACGGCAATACCCGCTCGAGAGTTAAGGACGGCAACACATGACCCGAGGTGCACAGGGCAAGCGCGTCGCGATCACCGGCGGCGCACGCGGTATCGGACGATCGACCGCGGAGGCCCTTCTCCGCGCCGGAGCACAGGTCGTCATCGGCGACATCGATACGGCCCTGGTGGAGGAAACGGCTGCCGCGCTGACCGCACGATTCGGTTCGACCGTCCTCGGGTTGCCACTCGACGTCACCGACCGCGGTTCGTTCGAGCAGTTTCTCGATCTCGCCGCAATCGAACTCGGCGGACTCGACGTCGTGGTCAACAACGCCGGCATCATGCCGACCGGACGGTTCCTCGACGAGTCCGACGCGGTGTCCGACCGCCAGATCGACATCAACGTGCGGGGCGTGATCATCGGCTGCAAACTCGCGGCCGCGCGCTTCACCGAGCAGGGGCACGGTCACATCGTCAACCTCGGGTCCATCGTCGGCATCGAGGGCGCACCGGGGATCGCCGTGTACTCGGCCACCAAGCATGCGGTGATCGGTCTGGGCTCCGTGCTGCGGCAGGAACTCGCCGGTTCCGGCGTCACGGTCTCGACGATCGCGCCGGGATTCGTACGCACCGAACTGATCGCGGGCATCAAGCCCAACGCGTTGATCCAGCGCGTCGCGATGGTGGGTCCCGAGGATGTCGCCCAGGCGATCACCGCGGTGATCGGCTCGGGACGTCCGGGTCTGCGTTACGTGCCCCGGACCGCGGGCGCCATCCTCGCCGTCCTGCGTTTGATGCCGGAGGCGGCCCGGCACCGGATCTCCGGCGCGTTCGGACTGCAGTCCGTCGTTCTCGAATCGGACGAGAACGCCCGGGCCGCCTACCGGAATCGCACCGAGTCCACCCCCGCTGTCTCTCCCGTCGCCGGCAGTCCCGTCATCGAGAGTGAGACGCAGCGACCGGTGCGGTAAATGCCCGACGCGTTGCCGGCCGCGGATCAGTCCGCGGTCGGCAACGCGCGCAGCGACGTGACGGTGGCATCGAGTGCGCGAGCCGCTTCGGCGCCCTTCGTCACGAAGTGGCGGGTGTAGTACGAGACGTGCTCGTCGTGCTCGTGGAAGTGATGCGGAGTGAGCACGACGGAGAACACCGGTACATCGGTGTCGAGCTGCACGCGCATCAAGCCGTCGATGACGGCGGTGGCCACGAAGTCGTGGCGGTAGATCCCGCCGTCGACGACCAGTCCCGCGGCGACGATGCCGGCGTACCGGCCGGTGCGCGCCAGACGTGCGGCGTGCAGGGGGATCTCGAACGCCCCGGGGACCTCGAAGTAGTCGATGTTCTCGGCGGACCATCCGAGCGAGACGATCTCGTCGGTGAACCCGGCCTTGGCCTGGTCGACGATGTTGCGATGCCATGTGGCCTGGATGAATGCGATCCGGCCGGCGCTGTCAGTCATGCGAAAGACGCTAGCGCATGGATTGTTCGTCTTCGTCGAGGGCACCGGGTGGACCGCCGCATCGGAAATTCGAGAAAAAGCCTTTTCCGTCGTGCACAGAGTGACTACTGTGGTGGATGTGACACAACTGGACTCCCTGACCACCGTCGAGAATCCGGCCGGGCCGCGCCCCGAACGCCACATCGACATCTACCGGCGCGCCGCCGCGGGTCTCGAAGCCTGCCTGCCGCTCGGATGGAGTCTGAGCGCCGACCGGTCCCGCTCCCCCGAGGCGCCCCGCCGGCTCCTCGTCACCGCACCCGACGGCGAGTCGGTGTCCTTCGCGGTCATACCTTCGCGCGGAGTGCTCAGCGGTGACGTCGCGCGCATCACGGCCGAATTGACCGAATCCGACCGGGGATTCGTCTGTGCCCACTATTTGTCCGATCCGGTCCGTCGCCAGCTCGACCAGCACGGCATCTCCTATGCCGACGCCACCGGCAACCTCGCCCTCGTGGCGGCACGCCCGGCCATCTGGGTGCGTAACCGCGGCGCCGACGCCGATCCGTGGCGTGGCCCGGGCAGACCCTCCGGAGTCCTCACCGGTGAACCGTCCGATCGGGTGGTCCGCGCGCTGGCGGACCACGAGGGCGAGATCACCGTTCCCGAGCTGATCAAGCTGTCGGGAGCGTCGACCGGCGCCACCTACCGCGTCGTCGAGGTCCTGGTCGAACGCGAACTCATCCGCCGCATTCCCCGCGGTGCCATCACCGAAGTGCGGTGGGAGCCGATGCTGCGTGCGTGGGCCGACGACCGGAAGGTCTGCCCGATCCGCCGTTTCGCGGCGCCGGACGGCGTGGCAGCAATCCGCAACCGGCTCGCCGAGCACGTCGAAATCCCCTACGCGCTCACCGGAGTAGGAGCGACCGACTACGCCGAACCGGCGCTCCTCGAGGTCTACGCCGACGATCCGGACGAGTTCGCGGCCGTCCTCGGCCTGCGCCCGGTGGACCGGGGAGGCGACGTCGTCGTCGCGATCCCCTGGTCGCCCGTCGTGTTCGATCGCATGGACCGTCGCGGAGGATTGCGGTACGTCGCACCGTCCCACGTCTACGCCGATCTGCTCGCCGGCCCGTTCCGCAATGCCGACGCGTCGGAGCACCTGGTCACGCAACTGACCGCCGACGACGCCCGGTGGCGGCGCCCGATCCGCTGACGGCGGATCGCGCCCCTTCCAATGCCTCCGGACGCAAGTCCGTGAGGTGTACGGTTCGGGGAGGGCGGCCCCCGGCGGACAGGTACCGCCCGGAGCCGTGAACCCGTTGACGACGACCCCGACTGCAGGAGGTACGGACGACATGGAAACGGTGTCGACCGTGGGAGATCTGCCCCCGGCCCTCGGCTCTGAAGCATTGCGGCAGCGTTTGGAGGGCCGCCGGCCGGCAGTGTTCCTGGATTACGACGGCGTGCTCACACCCATCGTTTCCCGCCCCGAGGACGCGGTCTGGGCCGACAGCATGCGCCGGACCGTGCTCGATCTGGCGGACCGGTGCTCGGTGTGCATCGTCACCGGGCGCGACCGCCAGGTCGTGCAGCAACTGATGGGCGTCGACGACCTGATCGTCGCCGGAAGCCACGGGTTCGACATCTGGAGTCCCGAGCAGGGGCCGGTGGTGCACGAGGCGCTCACCGACTTCACGGACCTGATCGCGGAAACGACCGCCACCCTGCGTGAGAGGCTCCACGGTCTCGACGGTGTCTCCATCGAAGCCAAACACGCGTCGGTCGCCGTGCACTACCGGCAGGCCGCACCGGATACCCGCGCCCGCGTCGACGAGATCATCCACGAATTGCGCGACCGGAACAGCGATCGTCTGACTCTGGTCCCGGGGAAGATGGTCTACGAGTTCACCCCGGCGATCGACTGGAACAAGGGCAAAGCCGTCCTGCACCTCATCGACGTTCTCGGGCTCGACTCCGACGACATCGTTCCGCTCTATCTCGGCGACGACATCACCGACGAAAGCGCGTTCCGGGCCCTGCGCGGCCGGGGTATCGGCATCCTCGTGGGCCGTCCCGACGACCCGGAGATGGCGGGCCGCACCACGGCCGCCGATTTCGTGCTCGACTCGGTGCAGGACGTCGAGAAGTTCCTGACCGGCCTGGCCCGCTGATCCGTCGCCCACCGCTACTCGCCCTGGAGGTAAGCGTGTTCGACCCGGAGTTCACTCTCGAGTACACCACCTTCGATGCGGACGAAGAAGGACTCCGCGAGGCGATGACGTCCACCGGCAACGGATACTTCTGCACGCGGGGCACGGCGGAGTGGGAGGACATGGGCGAAGTCCACTATCCCGGCACGTACTCCCACGGCTGCTACAACCGTGAGACCACCATCATGGGGGGTCGCCCCGTCCTCAACGAGGATCTGGTCAACCTCCCCAACTGGCTGGTGCTGAAAATGCGCATCGAGGGCGAAGACGCGATCCGGCTGTCGAACGTCGAAATCCTGTCGTACCGGCACATCTACGACATCCGCACCGCCACCGTGATGCGCAAGATCCGGTTCCGGGACCGGAAGGGCCGTGAAACCACCCTGCACAGCCGGCGCTTCGTGAGTATGGCGCACCGGCACCAGAGCGGCCTGTCCTGGACCATCACCCCCGAGAACTGGTCCGGCCGCATCGAATTGGTGTCGGCGCTCGACGGACGCATGACCAACCGAGCGGTCGCGCGCTACCGCGAACTCGAGGGTCGCCACCTCGATCCGGTCTCCCCCCGAACCTTCAGCGCCGACACGATCGCCCTGAAGGTGCAGACACGGCAATCCGACATCTACATCGCGCAGGCTGCCCGCACGCAGGTCTTCTACGAAGGCGAGCAGGACTGCCTCGACGTCGAGCGCGACCTGTACCAGATGGAGGACTACATCCAGCAGGTGCTGGCGTTCGATGTCACCCAGGGCACGCCCGTGCGGGTCGAGAAGCTCGTGGCGATGTTCACCGCCCGCGACGACGCGATCACCGAGCCCCTCGCCGCGGCCGGACGCCACGTGGTGCGGTATCCGGGCTTCGACGAGGCCTACGCCGAGCACGAGGCCGCATGGGACGAACTGTGGGACATCTGCGATATCCGGGTGCCCCGTGAACCCCGCGTCCAGATGTTGCTGCGGTTGCACGTCGCGCACGTGCTGCAGGTCTGTTCGCGGCACACCGCGCGGCACGATGCCGGCGTGCCGGCGCGCGGGCTCAACGGCGAGGCGTATCGCGGGCATGTGTTCTGGGACGAGTTGTACGTCTATCCGTTCCTCGACCTGCGCATGCCCGACGTGACACGAGGCCTGATCGGCTACCGGTACCGCCGGTTGGGTGAGGCCCAGGCCGCGGCGCGGGACGCCGGGTACGACGGTGCGATGTTCCCCTGGCAGAGCGGTAGCGACGGCACCGAGGAAACCCAGACCGTTCACCTCAATCCCCTGTCGGGACAGTGGGATCCGGACCTGAGCCGCAACCAGCGCCATGTGAGCGCAGCGATTTTCTACAACGTGTGGCGGTACTACCAGGCGACCGACGACTTCGATTTCCTCGCCGATTTCGGAGCCGAGTTGATGCTCGAGATCGCACGGTTCTGGTCGTCCATCGCCCGGTACAACCCCGAACGGGACCGCTACGAAATCCACGGCGTGATGGGGCCCGACGAATTTCACGAGCGATACCCGGATGTCGAGGCAGCGGGACTGAACAACAACGCCTACACCAACGTCATGGTCGCGTGGATCGCCGGAAAAGCACTCGACGTGCTCGAACGCCTGTCCGCGAGTCGCCAGACCGCGCTGCGCGCCCGCTTGCGCGTGACCGACGAGGAGTTGGAGACGTGGTCGGAAATGACCACCAAGATGTACGTGCCGTTCCACGACGGGGTAATCAGTCAGTTCGAGGGATACGAAGACCTCGAAGAACTCGACTGGGACCACTACCGGCAGAAGTACGGCAACATCCAGCGGATGGACCGCATCCTGCGGGCGGAGGGCAAGGACCCGAACCGGTACAAGGTCTCCAAGCAGGCCGACGCGGTGATGTTGTTCTTCCTGTTCGACTTCAACGAGTTGCAACCGTTGTTCGCGCGACTCGGCTACGACGTCGACCGCGCACTCGCTGTGCGGACGGTCGAGTACTACGACCAGCGGACTTCACACGGGTCGACGCTGAGTTTCCTCACCTACGCCGGCGTGCTGGCGGCGTTCGATCCGGAGTCGTCGTGGGAGCGGTTCATGGTGGCGCTCGAGAGCGATGTGAGCGACCTGCAGGGCGGCACCACCAAAGAAGGCATCCACATGGGGGTGATGGCCGGAACGCTGGACCTGGTGCAGCGCTACTACGTCGGCGCCCGTATCTACGGCGGCGCGCTGATGTTCCGCCCTCGCCTGATGGACCGGCTCGACGGGGTGTCGTTCTCGATGCGGTATCGCGGCACTCCCCTGCGCGTGCGCATCGTGGGCGACAAGTTGACCGTCCTCGCCGAGGTCGAAGGTTTCCGGGTGCCGGTGCGGGTGGGCGTCGCCGACAACATCGTCGAACTCGGGGCGGGCGCGTCGCACGTGTTCCATATTCCGCCGGTGCCGGCAGCGCCGGCGGCACCGGATCACCACGAGTTGCCGGCCTGACCGGACCACGGGAGCGACGATGAGCGAGCACGGACTGCGCGGCGCGATCTTCGATGTCGACGGGGTGCTCGTCGATTCGCCACACGAGCACGCCTGGCGAGAGAGCCTCCGGGACCTGATGCTCGGCGAATGGGCGCCGATCCGCGACCGCAGCTCGTGGTCGGAGGACGCGTTCACGCCCGTGGTCTACCAGGAGGTGATGTCGGGCCGGCCACGCATGGAGGGCGCCGGTGCCGCGTTGCGGTACTTCGGGATTCCGGACGACGACGAACATCTCCACACCTATGCGGACCGCAAGCAGGATCTGTTGATCCGCTTGATCGACGACGGCAGGTTCCGGGCGTACCCGGATGCCTTGCGGTTCGTGCTCGCGATGCGGGCCGCTGGGGTCCCCCTCGCCGCGGCGTCGTCGTCGAAGAACGCGTTCCGGTTCCTGCGGGCCGTCCGGATGGACGTGTTCGCGCGGGACGAGGGCCTCGACACCGCCTCGATCGACGAAGGCGCCACGCTGAGCGACATGTTCGATGCAGACCTCTCCGGTCGCGATTTCGCCCGCGGGAAGCCCGATCCCGAAATATTTGTCACCGCGGCCGCCGAACTCGGTGTCCAGGCGGAAGCATGTGTGGTCGTCGAAGACGCGGTGAGCGGAATCGAAGCCGCCGAAGCCGGACACATGCTCTCGATCGGGGTCGCGCGCGCGGACGACGAGGTCGGCCTCGCCGAGGCGGGTGCCGACCTCGTGGTCACCTCACTCGACCAGGTCGACATCGCCCGTCTCGTCCGCGGTGAGCCCGTCTTGCGGCGGCCGGAAACAGATCTCGCCTGAACGGGGCCCGCGGGACTGCGGTTCACGACGAGAATCGTGCGGCGTCCGTCCCGCGCCATGTCCACTGGGTGACCTCCGGCATGTCTTCACCGTGGGTGCGGATGTAGCGGTGATGCTCGGCCAGCGTGTTCAGCAGGTGTTCGCGGGCGTGACCGGCGATGGGACGGATGCGGTCGACCCGGTCGATGACGTCCTTCGCGAGATGGAATCGGTCGATCCGGTTGAGGACGCACATATCGAACGGTGTCGTGGTGGTGCCTTCCTCGATATAACCGCGCACGTGGATGTTGTCGTGGTTGGCGCGGCGGTAGGTGAGGCGGTGAATCAGCCACGGGTATCCGTGGTAGGCGAAGATGACCGGCTTGTCGGTGGTGAACAGGGCATCGAAGTCGGCGGCGGGCAGACCGTGGGGATGTTCCCGGTCGTCTTGCAGTCTCATGAGATCGACGACGTTGACGACGCGGATCTTCAGGTCCGGGAAGTATCCGAGAAGAATGTCGACCGCCGCGAGCGTTTCCTTCGTGGGTACGTCTCCGGCGCATCCGAGAACCACGTCCGGTTCCGCGCCGTCGTCGGTCGAAGCCCACTCCCAGATGCCGATTCCCTTGGTGCAGTGGGTGACGGCCGCATCCATGTCGAGGTACTGCAATTCCGGTTGCTTGCCCGCGACGATCACGTTGACGTACTGGCGGCTGCGGAGGCAATGATCGGCGACGGACAACAGGGTGTTGGCGTCCGGCGGCAGATAGACCCTGATGACTTCGGCTTTCTTGTTGACGACGTGGTCGATGAAGCCGGGGTCCTGATGGGAGAAGCCGTTGTGGTCCTGCCGCCACACGTGTGAGGTCAGCAGGTAATTGAGCGACGGGATCGGTTTGCGCCACTCGATGCGGTTGGTGGTGCGCAGCCACTTCGCGTGCTGGTTGAACATCGAATCCACGACGTGGACGAATGCCTCGTAGCAGGAGAAGAGCCCGTGCCGTCCGGTGAGCAAGTAGCCCTCGAGCCAGCCCTGGCACATGTGTTCGGAGAGCACTTCCATTACGCGTCCGTCGGGCGCGAGGTGGTCGTCTCCCGGCACCGTCCGGGCATTCCAGGTCCGGTCGGTGGCCTCGAGAACGGCGTTGAGCCGGTTCGAATTGTTCTCGTCCGGCGCGAACATCCGGAAGGTGCTCGGATTGCGCACCATCACGTCGCGGAGGAAGTCGCCGAGCACCCGGGTCGCTTCGGCGGTCTCGTTTCCGGGTGTGCCGATGCGGACGGCGTAGTCGCGGAAATCGGGGCACGCGAGATCCCGCAGGATCGCGCCGCCGTTGGTGTGGGGGTTGGCGCTCATCCGCCGTGCGCCCGAAGGATGCAGGTCACGGATCTGCGGGACGGGAGCCCCGTTGTCGTCGAACAGTTCTCCCGGTCGATAGCTCCGCATCCACTCTTCGAGGATCATGCGGTGCCCGGCGTCGTTGCGGGCGTTGCCGAACGGCACCTGGTGCGCGCGCCAGCTGCCTTCGATCGGAGTGCCGTCGACCTCGGCGGGACCCGTCCACCCCTTGGGCGACTGCAGCACGATCATCGGCCATGCCGGACGCTCCGTATCGCCGGTCCGGCGCGCGCGCTCCTGGATCTCGTCGATACGGTTCAGTGCCCGGTCGAGTGCCGACGCGAAGGCCCGGTGCATCTCGGCCGGGTCGGAGCCGGCCACCACGATCGGGTCGTGGCCGTAGCCGCGCAGCAGAGAGTCGAGTTCCCCGGGGTCGATGCGCGCAAGCACCGTGGGGTTGGCGATCTTGTAACCGTTGAGGTGCAGGATCGGGAGGACGGCGCCGTCCCGGCGCGGGTCGACGAACTTGGTCGAGTGCCAACTCGCGGCGAGCGGACCTGTTTCGGCTTCGCCGTCGCCGATCACCGCAGCGACGACCAGATCGGGATTGTCGAACGCAGCCCCGTAGGCGTGGGCGAGCGAGTACCCCAGTTCGCCGCCCTCGTGAATGGACCCCGGCGTTTCGGGGGCGACGTGGCTCGGAATGCCTCCGGGGAAGGAGAACTGGGTGAACAGGCGAGCCATCCCGGCCTCGTCCTGTGAGACCTCCGGATAACGCTCACTGTAGGTGCCTTCGAGCCACCCCGCCGCGACCGGGCCCGGGCCACCGTGGCCGGGGCCCATCACGTAGATCATGTCGAGATCGCGGGCGGTGATGACCCGATTGAGGTGCGCATAGATGAAGTTGAGTCCGGGGGTGGTCCCCCAGTGCCCCAGCAGACGGGGTTTGATGTGATCGGGCCGGAGCGGTTCCCGCAGAAGCGGATTGTCCATGAGGTAGATCTGACCTACCGACAGATAATTCGCTGCGCGCCACCATGCGTCGAGGTCGTGGAACTCGGAGTCGACCGGAACTGCCGCCTCGCTGCTCGTCGCTGTTCGTGGTGACTCCGCTGTACGTGACTCCATTGCTCTCCTCGGTCGCCCGGCGGCAGATCGGTCCGTGCCCGGACCGGGTACCCGCCGGGTGCGCGCCTCACGCATGGGTGCGACGCGCCCCCGCGACGGCGTGCACCGAGTTACTGCGCCGGCCCTGGGAGTCCGCCGGTCGCGGGGACGGAGCCGAAGCGTCCCGCCTGGAAATCCTCGAACGCGGCGATCACCTCCGCCTTCGTATTCATCACGAAGGGCCCCGCCATCGCCACAGGTTCACGAATCGGCTTGCCGCCCAGAACGAACACCTCGAGCGTGTCGGTACGCGAGTCCTGCTCGTCGGCCGCGTCGATCGTCAGGGTGTCGCCGCGCCCGAAGACCACCGTCTGCCCGGAGTGGATCGGACGGCGGTCGGCACCGGCGGAGCCGTCTCCCTCCAGCACGTACGCCAGGGCATTGAACTCCGCATTCCACGGCACCGTCACGCGCGCACCGCGCGCCAGGCTCACGTGCAGCAGGGTGATCGGGGTGTGGGTGGAGCCCGGTCCGCGGTGCCCGTCGAGGTCGCCGGCGATCACCCGGATGAGCGCTCCACCGTCCGGTGAGGACAGCAAGGTGACGCGGTCACGGGAGATGTCCTGGTAGCGAGGCGCAACCAGTTTGTCCTCACGAGGCAGATTCACCCACAGCTGCACGCCGTGGAACAGGCCGCCGCTGGTCACCAGGCGCTCCGGTGGCGTTTCGATGTGCAGGATGCCGCCACCGGCCGTCATCCATTGGGTGTCACCGTTCGCGATGGTGCCTCCTCCCCCGTGCGAGTCCTGGTGCTCCATGGTTCCGTCGATCATGTAGGTCACGGTTTCGAAGCCGCGGTGCGGATGCCACGGGGTACCTTTCGGTTCGCCGGGTGCGTAGTGCACCTCCCCCATCTGGTCCATGTGGATGAAGGGGTCGAGGTGCCGCATCTCGATGCCGGCGAAGGCGCGGTGGACGGGAAACCCGTCGCCCTCGAAGCCGCGAGGAGCGGTGGTCACCGACAGCACCGGTCGAGGCTGCGCAGTGGGCACCGGATCGGTGATGCGCGGAAGGGCAAGGATGTTGTCTACGGTCACGGCGGGCATGTGGATCCTCCCTCGATGCGGAAATAATTGATTTCTCAACTATCTTGCCCACCTCAACACCGCGGTGTCGATTTTGTTCCCCGGTCAGCGCGACAGGCCGGTGTTGAGCCGCGCGGCCTGCCGCACGAGGTGCTCGCGCTCGGCCAGGTTGGGCGCGGCGCGGGCGGCCTCGGCATACATCCGGGCCGCCGTTGCCGGGTCGCCGTCACGTTCGTGGAGATACGCGGCGACCGCCCGGTACCGGGGCAGCGAGTCGTCCAGTTCGGCGAGCGCCGCCAGCCCGGCACGCGGTCCGTCCGCCTCCCCGACCGCCACCGCCCGGTTGAGCCGGACGACAGGATTGCCGGTCAACCGCGTGAGTTCGTCGTACCACTCGACGATCTGCACCCAGTCGGTTTCCTCGGCGGTGGGAGTGTCGGCATGGAGAGCCGCGATCGCCGCCTGGGCCTGATACTCGCCGAGCCGGTCGCGGGCGAGTGCCGCCTGCAGGATGTCGATCCCCTCGGCTATCAACGTGGTGTCCCACCGGGTGCGGTCCTGCTCCGCAAGCGGGATCAGGCTGCCCTCCGCCGAGAGCCGGGCAGTGCGCCGCGCGTGATGCAGCAGCATCAAGGCGAGCAAACCCTGCACTTCGGGATGATCGATCACCGCTGCCAGTTGCCGCCCGAGCCGGATCGCTTCGCCGGCGAGATCGACGTCCCCCGAGTATCCCTCGTTGAACACCAGGTAGAGCACCCGAAGCACGGTGGCGACATCGCCGGGCCGGTCGAAACGCACGCCGGAGACCGTGCGTTTCGCCCTGCTGATGCGCTGTGCCATCGTCGCCTCGGGCACCAGATACGCCTGCGCGATCTGCCGCGTGGTCAGACCGCCCACCGCGCGCAAGGTCAGTGCGACCGCCGACGACGGAGTCAGCACCGGGTGAGCGCACAGGAAGTAGAGCGCGAGGGTGTCGTCCACCCCAGCCGGTGGCGCAGCGCTGCGCGCGTCCGATGCTCCACCACCGGAACCGCGTTCGGCCCTCTCGAGGTCATGGGCGACGAGCGCTTCACGCCGCCGACGTGCCACGTCTGCACGGGTCGCGTCGAGGAACCGCCGCCAGGCGACTGCGACGAGCCACCCCTTGGGGTCGTCGGGCGGATCGTCCGGCCACACCCTGAGGGCTTCGATCAGTGCGTCCTGGACGGCATCCTCGGCCGCCGCGAATTCTGCTCCGCGGCGGACGAGGATGCCGAGCACCACCGGAGTGAGGTGACGGAGTTCGGTGTCGTTCACTTCGTTTTCGTCTACTGCGGGGTCACTCGGTGACGGTGGGTGGCGCCGTCAGGAACGGACGTACTTCGAGCCATTCGTGAATCGGCTTTCCTCCGGCGCCGGGGGCGGCGGAAAGGTCCCCGGCCAGAGCGAGAGCCCGCTCGTAGCTGTCCACATCGATCACCATCCAGCCGGCGATGAGGTCCTTGGTCTCGGCGAACGGTCCGTCCGTGACGGGTGGGCGGCCCTCTCCGTCGTACCGGACGAAGGTGCCCTCCGGGGCGAGCGCCTGTCCGTCGACGAACTCGCCGGTCTGTTCGAGTCGTGCGGCGAAGTCGTTCATATACCGGATGTGGTCGGACACTTCGTCCGGTGTCCACTGATCCATCGGTACGTCGTTGACGGCCGCCGGAGCGCCGCGGTAGTGCTTGAGCAAGAGGTACTTGGCCATCGTCTTCTCCTCGCGTCCGGTGTGACCCATTGTGGTCGCACTCACTACGGAGACGGAGCAGGTGACGGATTCTCGACATCGCGGCGCGAACTTTCTTCGGGACGGGACCGCGACGTGGTCGTGGCGCGTGTGCGTACGGCGGTCGCGGCACACAGGATCACGACGAGTCCTCCGCCGACGACCGGCCAGGTGAGGTGTTCGTGCAGGATCAGCGCGGCCCAGCAGATGGTCATGACGGGCTGGGTGAGCTGGATCTGGCTGACCTGCGCCATGGGGCCGATCGCCAGTCCCCGGTACCACGCGAAGAAACCCAGGAACATGCTCACGATTCCCAGATACGCGAAAGCGCCCCATTCGGGGAGTGTGCCGGTGGGCATCCGATCTGCCATCGACAGCCCGGTGAGCGCAACGGTGAACGGTGTACTCAGCACGAGCGCCCAGGAAATGGTCTGCCACGCGCCGAGTTCCCGGGAGAGCAATCCGCCTTCGGCGTAGCCGACGGCAGCCGCGATCACGGCGCCGAAGAGCAGTACGTCGGCTCCCTCGAGACCGGCGAATCCGCCGGTCTGCAGGCTCGCGAACACGAGCGCGGCAACGGTCCCGATACCCGCGGTGGCCCAGAACGCGGCGGGCGGCCGCTCCCGTCCGCGCAGAACTGCTGCCACGGCGGTCGCGGCGGGCAGGATCGCCACCACCACGGCGCCGTGGCTCGCCGGCACGGTCGTCAGGGCGTACGACGTCAGGAAGGGGAAGCCGATGACCACCCCGCCCGCGACGGCGGTCAGCCGTATCCATTGGGAGCCGCGGGGGCGCACCTGACGGGTGAGCAGCAAGGCGATCGCGGCCAGCAGTCCGGCGACCACCGCACGGCCGGCGCCGACGAACAACGGTGTCATCGCACCCTTCTCGACCACGAAGCGGGTCATCGGGAGCGTGAAGGAGAATGCGACCACTCCGAGCAGCCCCCACCGGAGTCCGTGCTCGGGCGACGATAACGCAAGCCTACTGGGAACGATAGCGCTACTCTTGTGTCTCATGAATGATAGTAGCAGTGCGCGAATCGTCGCCGGACTCGAGCGCTGGATCGCCTCGGCGTCGCCCGGCGCGCAACTGCCGTCGACGCGGGCACTCGTCGAGCAGTACGGCGTGAGTCCGGTGACCGTGCAGAAAGCCCTCCGCGCGCTGCAGGCCACGGGCGCGGTGGAGAGCCGTCCGGGTGTCGGCACCTTCGTGCGCGCCGCCCGCCTCGCGCATTCCACCGACTTCGGCTGGCAGACCGCGGCCCTGGGCACGCCCCAGCACCGCATCCCTCGCTTCTCCTCGGCCCTGCGCAGCGTCCCGAACGACGTGATCGCCCTGCACTCGGGCTACCCGGATCGAGAACTGCTCCCGGAGCGACTCGTTCGGGGTGCGTTCGGGCGTGCCGCACGCAGCGACGCCGCCATCGCCCGCCCACCCGCAGCGGGGATTCCGGAGCTTCAGGCGTGGTTTGCGGGCGAGCTCGGCGCGGCGACTCCGCTCGGGGTGGCTGCCCCGTCCGCGAGCGACGTCATCATCACTCCGGGAAGTCAGGGCGGCCTCGGCGCCGCGTTCCATGCCCTCGTCGGAACCGGGAACCCGCTGCTGGTGGAGTCCCCCACGTATTGGGGCGCGATGCTCGCGGCGGCCCGCGCCGGGGTCCGCCTCGTACCCGTTGCCGGTGGCCCCGCCGGTCCCGATCCCGACGTACTCGCCCGGGCGTTCGAGCGGACCGGCGCCCGGGCGTTCTATGCCCAGCCCAATTTCGCGAACCCGAGCGGCGCGCAATGGTCGCCGGCGCTGACCGAGCGCGTACTCGACCTGGTCCGGGACGCGGGCGCCTTCCTCATCGAAGACGACTGGGCGCACGACTTCGGGATCACCACCGACGCGCACCCGGTCGCCGCCCTCGACGACAGCGGGCATGTCGTCTACCTCCGGTCCCTGACCAAGAGTGTGTCGCCGTCCGTGCGTGTCGCTGCCGTCGTCGCCCGCGGACCGGCCCGCGACCGCATCCTCGCCGAGGTGCAGGCTCAGTCGATGTACGTCAGCGGGATGCTTCAGGCGGTGGCCTGGGATGTCGTCTCACAACCGGCCTGGCGTACCCATCTTCGCGGGGTCCGGCACCAACTCGCGTCGCGCAGGGACCTTCTCGTCACGGCGGTGCGGGAGCACGCACCGTCCGCGCACATCGAGGCGGTGCCGCCCGGTGGCCTCCACCTGTGGGCGCGGCTTCCCGACGGTACCGACCTGCCCGCGCTCGTCCGCGACTGCGAAGCCAGGGGTGTCGTCGTGGCGCCGGGCGACGAGTGGTTTCCTGCCGAGCCCACCGCTCCGCACCTGCGGCTCAACTATTCCGGAGCGAACCCCGGATCGTTCCCCGACGCCGCCCGGGTCCTCGGCGACGTGCTGGCGGGTCGCTAGTCCCCCGGAGTGTGCGGCGGCTCGGTTGCGCAGAGAGCGGATCCGTCAGAGTCCGAGGTGCGTGACCGCGTTGCCCACCAGTCCGGCGTGGTGCCGGCTGTAGAGCGCGACCATGCGTTCGTCGGCGTGACCGGTCTGCGTCATGATCGTCTGCGTGGTCGCCCCGTTGCGGACCGCCTGGGTGACGAACCCGGCGCGGAGACTGTGCCCGCCGAGGGTCGCGACCAGATCGGGGCTGAACCCCGCCCGGAGCGCGCGGCGCTGGATCATCGAGTGCACCGACTGCCCGGTCAGCGCTCCCCCACCGAGCGACCCGGAGCGGTGGACGGGCCGGAACAACGGCCGGTCCGCATCCGTCGTGTCGACGGAAAAGCCGCGGCAGCAATGGTTGTCGACAGGAGCGGCGTCCGCGGCGAGGAGTTCGGCGACCGCGGCGCGGCCCCCGTCGTCCCACGCGTCGAGAACCTCCCGCCAGCGCCGGTACGCGCACACCGGGCAGGTGTGCGGATCGGACCCGTACGGCACGGTCACCGTGCGGCCCCGGGCTTCGCGGTCCGTCTTGGAGCGGCGCACCGTCACGTACAGCCCGTCGGCACGGTGCGGCACCACGTCCGAGACGGCGAGTGCGGACAGTTCGCTGCGGCGCAGCGCACCGGCGAGGCCGATGAGCAGCAGCGCCGAATCGCGCCGCTCGGCGGCACGGCCCGGCCATCCGCCCTCGCGCGCGGTGGTCCGCATGTCGGCGAGGATGCTGCGGATGTCGTCGGTGAGCAGCGGTGTCCGCCGGGCCGGCGGGGTGGCGCGCTCACGGCGGATGCCGCGCAGCAGATCCCGCACGCTTTCGTGTTGGCCGGGTCGCGGGTGACCGGCGAGGGCGTGGAGTTTGTTGATCGTCGACACCCAGCGGGACAGGGTCGACGGTGCGTATGCCCAGCGGCCGTCGGGCCGGAGTTCGGCGGCTTTCTCGGTGAGAAACCATCCCACTTGTTCGGGCGTGGCGGGGAGAGGTGCGTGCCCGGTGCTCTCGCACCAGCGCGTGAAGATCGCCCAATCGCTCAGGTGCGCCGCGCGGGTGTTGCCGGACGCCGCCTTGTCCCGCAGACGACGCATCGCGTCCGCGACCGTGTCGGGCACGGCCGGAGCCGACGACGCAGGGACGTCGCCCGAGACGACGTCCGGGACGGCCCGCGGATCGAGTCCGGTCACGGCGTGTTGAGTTTCTGGACGCGCAGGTCCCGGGCCAGGTGGTCGCGCTGCTCGACGACCAGCCGCCGCAACGCCGCCGGCGCTTCGGAATTGGCGGCCAGCCAGGCGTCCACCGGGTCGAGGGTATCGGCGGGCGGGAAGAGCCCGACGACGATCCGGCGGGCGATTTCTATGCTCCGGTCGGCCCAGGTGTCGCGGAGCACCGCGAAGTAGTCGGCGTCGTACGGGGCCGTGAGGTCGCGCCGCGCACCCGCCCGGAAACCCCCGATGACGGCGTCGAGGTGATCGTTGGTGAGAGTGCGGTCCGCGAGGACCGACGCCCACGCGTGGGCCTTCACGTCGGCGCGGGGTCGCGCGGCCTGGGCCTGCAGGTAGGCGGTGCGTCCGGTTGCGGTGTCGTCGAGGCGCAACTCCTCGGCGAGGTCGCTTTCGTCGGCGTTCCCGGTCGCGCTCAGCGCCGTCCACAGTGCCCAGCGCAGATCGGGGTCGAGCGCCAGCCCGGTCGGCGCCCCGCTGCCTTCGAGGATGCCGCGGATATCGGCGGCGCGATGGTCCGCGGTCTCGGCCGCCGCGGCCACCGCCCGCGCGAAGGACAGCTGCGCCCCGCTGCCGGGTTCCGCAGCGAACAGGCCCGCCCACACGGCCTCGAGCCAGTCGGCGCGCGCCGACGGCCGCTCGGCGGCCGGAAGGTAGTGCTCGATGGCGGCCGGTGCGTTCGCCAGGACCGATGCGAGCAGTGCCAGGTTCTCCTCGCTCGGCGAGAAGCGTTGTGCCATCGACACGTACCGCGCCGCGGCGAGTTCTCCGTCGCGGGTGGCGTTCCACAGTGCCGACCACACCAGCCCGCGTGCGAGCGGGTCCCGGACCCGGTCGAGGGACTCGTCGACGGTGGCGAGCGAGTGCTCGTCGAGCCGGATCTTCGCGTAGGTGAGGTCGTCGTCGTTGAGCAGTGTCAGCGGTGCGTCGGGCAGGTCGATGCGGGTCCGGCTCTCGGCGACATCGAGTTCCCGGCGTTCGGTACGGACGAGGTCGCCGGCATCGTCGAAGTCGTAGATGCCGACCGCGAGACGGTGCGGGCGGGGTGTGGACTGCACGATCTCGCAGCGGTCGCCGGCCCGTTCCAGGCTCAGTGCGGTCACGCCGGTGGTCTGCAGCCAGTGCCGGGCCCATTCGGCCAGGTCGCGTCCGGACGCCGCGGACAGTTCGGACAGCAGGTCGCCGAGGGTGGTGTTGCCGAAGGCGTGTGCGCGGAAGTAGCGGCGGATGCCGTCGAAGAACGCGTCGCGGCCGACGTACGCGACCAGCTGTTTCAGGACGCTGGCGCCCTTCGCGTAGGTGATGCCGTCGAAGTTGAGTTTGGCGGCTTCGAGGTCGACGATGTCGGCGACGATCGGATGGGTGGTGGGCAGTTGGTCCTGCAGGTACGCCCACGCTTTGCGCCGGTTCGCGAACGAGACCCAGGCGTCACGGAACTCGGTCGCCTCGGCGCTGACCAGCGCTCCCATGTAGTCGGCGAAGGACTCCTTGAGCCACAGATCGTCCCACCATTTCATCGTGACGAGATCGCCGAACCACATGTGCGCCATCTCGTGCAGGATCGTGTTGGCCCGACCTTGACGTTGCGCGTCGGTGGCCACCCCCCGGAACACATAGGCCTCGGTGAAGGTGACACATCCCGGGTTCTCCATCGCGCCGAGGTTGTACTCGGGGACGAACACCTGGTCGTACTTGGTGAAGGGATACGGGAACTCGAAGTGATCGGCGTAGTAGTCCATCCCCTGCGCGGTGATCTCGAGTATCTCGTCGGCGTCGAGATACTCGGCGAGGGAGGCGCGGCACAACACACCGAGCGGCACCTCGAGGTCGTCCCTGGTCCAGATCGCGTCGACGCGATGGTAGGGACCGGCGACGATCGCGGTGATGTACGTCGAGATCGGCAGGGTGGGCGCGAAGGTGACCGTCTGTGCGCCCTCGGTGGACCGCTGTCGCTCGGCGACCTGGTTGGAGAGCACCTGCCAGTGTTCGGGGGCGGCCACCACAAACGTGAACGGTGCCTTGAGATCCGGTTGTTCGAAGCACGCGAACACCCGGCGGGCGTCGGCCGGTTCGTACTGGGTGTAGAGGTAGGTTTCCCCGTCGACGGGGTCGACGAACCGGTGCAGGCCCTCCCCCGAGCGGCTGTATCGTCCGGTCGCCGCGACACTCACCACGTTGATTTCGCGCAGACCGCCGATGGTGATGCGCGCTCCGTCGTACACCACGGGGACGGATTCGCCGTTGACGGTGACGGACTCGACCGAGTCGCCGAGGAAATCGATCCAGGTCTCGTCGGTCGAGGACGTGAACTCGATCGTCGTCACCACCGGGAAGTTCGTGCGTTGCGGGTCCACCGCGCCGCGCAGGTCGAGTTCGACTTCGTACGAGTGCACGTCGACGGCACGGGCGCGTGCAGCGGTTTCGGATCGGGTCAGGTTCGCGGAACTCACGGGCTCGATCCTGCCACTGTGACGCCGAATTCGTGGCGTCGGGCCGCGCGTCGGCGTTGTCGGGGTGCGGTCGTCACGCATGCTCGACGGTCGACGCCGGCCCGGCGCCCACCGCCGAGTCCGCCGGGCCGGTGAACTGGCTGAGGTACAGCTCGTAGTACGCGCCGCGGGCGGCGAGCAACTCCTCGTGGTTGCCCTGCTCGACGATGCGCCCGTCCTCCATGACCACGATGACGTCGGCGTCGCGGATCGTCGACAACCGGTGCGCGATCACGAAACTCGTGCGATCCGTGCGCAGGGTCGCCATCGCCTGCTGGATCAGCAGTTCGGTGCGGGTGTCCACGGAACTCGTCGCCTCGTCGAGGATGAGGACGACCGGCTTCGCGAGGAATGCGCGCGCGATGGTGATCAGCTGCCGTTCACCGGCGCTGACCCCGCCGCCTTCCTCGTCCAGCAGCGTGTCGTACCCGGCGGGCAGGGAACGCACGAAATGGTCGACGTGGCTCAGCTCGGCGGCTTCGCGCACTTGCTCCGGGGACGCGGACGGGTCGCCGTATGCGATGTTGTCGTAGATGGTGCCGCCGAAGAGCCAGGAGTCCTGCAGGACCATCCCGGTGCGTTCTCGCAGGTCGTCGCGGGTCATGGCGGTCGAATCCACACCGTCGACGCGGATCGTTCCCGAGTCGACGTCGTAGAACCGCATGATGAGGTTGACCAGGGTCGTCTTGCCCGCGCCGGTGGGGCCGACGATGGCCACCATGTGGCCGGGCTCGGCCACCAGCGACAAGTTCTCGATGAGCGGCTTGTCCGGCACGTACCGGAACGACACGTCGTCGAATTCGATGCGCCCGTTGTCGGTCGACGGGCTCTGCGGCCGGGCGGGATCGGGGGTCTGCTCGTCGGCGTCGAGGATGTCGAAGATGCGTTCGGCGGAGGCGACTCCGCTCTGGAGGAGGTTGAACATCGCACCGATCTGGGTGAGCGGCTGAGTGAACTGGCGTGAGTACTGGATGAAGGCCTGCACCGACCCCAAGCTCAGTGACCCCGAGGCGACCTGTAGTCCGCCGACGACGGCGACCGCCACGAAATTCAGGTTGCCCATGAACATGATGGCCGGTTGCACCAGGCCCGAGATGAACTGGGCCCGCCAGCTCGAGTTGTAGAGCTTGTCGTTGCGGGTGTCGAACTCCTGCTCGACCTCGGCCTGCAGTCCGAACACCTGCACGATGTCGTGACCGGTGAAGGCTTCCTCCACCTGGGCGTTGAGTTTTCCCGTAGAGGACCACTGCGCGGAAAAATGCGGTTTGGACCTGCGGGCGATCAGGGCCGTTGCTCCGAGCGCCAACGGGACGGTCACGAGCGCGATGAGTGCGAGCAGCGGCGAGATCCAGAACATCATCAACAGGATCGCGACGACGGTGAGGACCGAGTTGAGTGCCTGCGAGATGGTCTGTTGCAGGCTCTGGGACAGATTGTCGAGGTCGTTGGTGACGCGACTGAGCAGATCGCCGCGCGGCATGGTGTCGTAATAGCGCAACGGCAACCGGTGCAGCTTCGCTTCCACATCCGAGCGCAACCGCCGGATCGTGCCGACGACGACGATGTTGAGCAGATAGGCGCCGATCCACGACAGCAGCGCGGTGCCTAGATACAGCCCGAGCACGATCATCAGCACTCGACCGACGGCCGAAAAGTCGACGCCCACACCGGGGGTGAGGTCCATCGACGCCACCATGTCCGCGAAGGTGTCCTGCCCCTGCGCGCGAAGCCCGTCGACGGCCTCGTCCTTCGTGGCACCGGCCGGAAGCATCCGCCCGACCACGCCGTTGAAGATCAAGTCGGTGGCGTGCCCGAGAACCCGGGGCGCGATCGCGGACAGGATCACCGATCCGACGGTGGCCAGCAGCACCGTGACCACGAAACCGCGGTAGGACACCAGCCGGTGCATCAACCGTTTCACCGACGGTCCGAACGACCGGGGCTTCTGGATCGGTGCGGTGGCCGCGTGCCGTGCGGCGGGGCCCGTCACACCTGCTCCTCGACCGCGAGCTGCGACCCGACGATCTCCGCGTAGGTCGGACAGGTCTCCACCAGCTCGTCGTGCCGGCCCAGTCCGACGATCCGTCCACGATCGAGTACCACGATCTGGTCGGCGTCGATGATGGTCGATACGCGCTGGGCAACGATGATCACCGCAGCGGACATGGTGACCGGCCGCAGCGCGGACCGCAGGCGCGCGTCGGTCGACAGGTCGAGCGCGGAGAACGCGTCGTCGAACACGTAGACGGCGGGTCTTCGGACGAGCGCCCGGGCGATCGCCAGACGCTGGCGCTGCCCACCCGAGACCGTGGTGCCGCCCTGGGCCACGGGAGTGTCGAGGCCCAGCGGCATCGCACGGACGAACTCGTCGGCCTGCGCGATACGTAGCGCCTCCCAGATCTCCTCGTCCGTCGCATCACGCTTTCCGTGCCGCACATTCGAGGCGATGGTGCCGGAGAACAGGTACGCCCGTTGCGGGACCAATCCGATCACCGATCGCAGCGTGTCGGGATCGAGTCGCCTGACGTCGGTGCCGCCGACGAGCACCGACCCGGCCGTCGCATCGATCAGGCGCGGCACCAGCCCCACCAGGGTGGTCTTCCCCGAGCCGGTCGACCCTACGACGGCCGTGGTCGTGCCGGGCGCGACGAGGAAGGTGAGGTCGTGCAGTACCGGCTGGTCGGCACCCGGGTATCGGAACTCGGCGGCGCGAAAGTCGACGGTCGCCGGATCCGCGGCGAACCCGGCCGGGTCGGCCGGCCGCACCACCGACGTTTCGGTGGCGAGAACATCCCCGATCCGGTCCGCACAAACGGCCGCCCTCGGGGCCATCATCGCCAGGAACGACGCCATCATCACCGAGATCATGATCTGCACGACGTAGGTGATCATCGCGCTCAGCGCGCCGATCTCCACGCTCCCGTCGGACACGGCGTGGCCACCGAACCAGATGATCCCCACGGTCGTCACGTTGGTGATGAACATGACCGCCGGAAACATCAGTGCCATCATTCGTCCGACCCGTAGGGTCGCGTCGGCCAGTTTGTCGTTGGCGACCCCGAAGCGTTCCATCTCGTGGTGTTCCCGAACGAAGGCGCGCACGACCCGGATGCCCGTGATCTGTTCGCGCAGGACGCGATTCACGCTGTCGAGAAACGCCTGCATGGAGCGGAACCCGGGGATCGTCACCCGGATGATCAGGCTCATCGTCAGACCGAGGACGGGCACCGCCACCACCAGCAGCCAGGCCAGCCCCGGCGCGACGCGCATGCCCAGAACGATGCCGCCGATGCACATGATCGGCGCGGTGACCAGAACGAACGAACTCATCACCAGGAGAAGCTGGATCTGCTGAACGTCGTTGGTGTTCCTGGTGATCAACGACGGAGCGCCGAACGTGCCGACCTCCCGCGCGGAGAAGGTGTTCACCCGGTGCAGGAGATCGTGCCGGATGTCGCGGCCGGCGGCGAGCGCGCCGCGGGCACCGAAGTACTGACCGGAGACGGTGCAGATCACCTGCAGCAGCACCACCACGAGCATCCACCCGCCGATGCGCATGATGTATCCGGTGTCACCTTTCGCGACGCCGTTGTCGATGATGTCGGCGTTGAGCGTCGGCAGGTAGAGCATCCCAGCCGTCGCGACGGACTGCAGTGCTACCACCGCGACGACGTACGCGCGATAACGCGACAGGTACGCGACGATCAGACGGGTCAGCATGTGATCACCCTCACAACGGTAACCACAACTCGACGCAGATGCCCGATGTCACCCATTCGGGGGCCACGGCCCGCGCGTGCCCAGATGCGGTTCGGCGGGTGCGGCCGGACGGATCGGGCTGCAGGAGGGACGTCGGAAACGACGAAGGCAAGGAGTCGTGCGCTCCCTGCCCCTTTCAAGGTATAGCTCACCCCCGGTCTTGCGGCAAGACCCCCGGCGTCCTGCACAATCGCCGTTCGAGGCCAGGACCTGCACACATGCAGGGTTGCGCGGCATCCACGCCGCATCGCCGCCTGGCCGGCGCACCGGATCCACTTCGGACGAATGGGGGTTCTCATGATCGACGTCATCGTGGTCGGGGGCGGGCCGACCGGCATGATGCTGGCGGCCGAACTTCGGTTGCACGGATTGCAGGTGGTCGTACCGGAACAGGACACGGAGCCGACCCCGGTCGTGCGCTCGCTCGGGCTGCACGCACGCAGCCTCGAGGTGATGGACCAGCGCGGACTGCTCGAGCGGTTCCTCTGGCACGGAAAGAAGCACGCGGTGGGCGGTTTCTTCGCGGGCATTCCCGCACCGGCCCCGCAGGGTCTGGACACCACACACCCGTACGTCCTCGGCATCCCCCAGCCCGTCACCGATCGTCTGCTGACCGAACGCGCATCCGAACTGGGCGCGTCGATCCGGCGCGGCTGCACGGTCGTCGGACTCGAGCAGGACGACGACGGCGTCACCGCTGTGCTGACGGACGGAACGCGGCTGCGCTCCCGATATCTGGTGGGCTGCGACGGTGGTCGCAGCACGGTGCGCACGCTGCTCGGGGTTGCGTTCCCCGGCGAACCGTCCACGGTGGACACGTTGCTGGGCGAGGTGGAACTGACCGCGCCGCCGGAGACGATCGCCGCCGTGAGCGCCGAAGTCCGGAAGACGCAGCTGCGATTCGGCGCGATGCCTCTCGGTGACGGGCGCTATCGCGTGATCGCGCCCGCTGCCGGGGTGGCCGAAGACCGCAGGGTCCCACCGACTCTCGACGAACTGCAGAGCCGGATGCGGAGTGTGTCGGGTACGGATTTCGGCGCACATTCCCCGCGTTGGCTGTCCCGGTTCGGCAACGGCACCCGGTTGGCAGAGCGTTACCGCGTCGGCCGGGTGCTGCTGGCCGGCGATGCCGCGCACATTCATCCACCGACCGGTGGGCAGGGGCTCAATCTCGGTGTCCAGGACGCATTCAATCTCGGCTGGAAGCTGGCCGGCGCCGTGTGCGGGTGGGCGCCGGAGGCACTGCTGGACAGCTACCACGCCGAGCGGCACCCGGTCGCCGCCGACGTACTCGACACCACCCGCGCGATGATGGAGTTGATGTCCGTCGAACCGGGCCCGCACTCTGTGCGCCGCCTGATGACGCAACTGATGGATTTCGACGTGGTGAACCGCTACCTGGTCGAGAAAATCACCGCGATCGGAGTCCGCTACGACCTCGGCGACCCGCACGACCTGGTCGGCAGGCGCATCCGGGATGTACGCCTGGAACGCGGGCGGCTCTACGAGCAGCTGCACGCCGGCCGAGGACTGTTGCTCGACCGCACCGGTCGCCTGTCGGTGGCGGGCTGGGCCGACCGCGTCGACCACATCGTCGATCCCTGCGAAGAACTGGACGTACCAGCGCTGTTGCTGCGCCCGGACGGCCACGTGGCATGGGTAGGCGAGGACCAGCGGGATGCGGAAAGTCGCCTCACACGGTGGTTCGGCGCCCCCGCCCGCTGAAGCTCCCCGCCGGCCGCGCGCACTCACCGCGCGGCAGCGACGATACGATCGCGCCGTGGCAGCGACTCGGTACGGCATCCTCGTCTACGACGACGTCGAGGTGCTCGACGCGTTCGGGCCGTTCGAGGTGTTTTCGGTGGCCGCGCGCCTTTCGGCAGGTAGTCCCCGTGGAAGCGCCGGTGCGACACTCGTGTCTGCATATCCGGATCGGTCGATCGTCACCGCCCGCGGCGGTCTGCGGGTGTGTACCGACGTATCGATTGCCACCGCACCGGAATTCGATGTGCTGCTCGTACCGGGCGGTGTCACGCAGGTCGCCGAGAGCGATCCGGACCTGCGTGCCTGGATCGCCGCGCGATCGTCGACCCCGATCGTCGCCTCGGTGTGTACCGGAGCGTTCCTACTCGCCGTCGCGGGTGTGCTGACCGACCACCGCGTCACCACGCACTGGGACGACCTGGCTGAACTCGCGCGCCGCTTTCCCGGGTTGACGGTGCTGGACGGGCCGCGCTGGGTGCACGATCGCGGCATCTACACCTCCGCCGGTATTTCGGCAGGCATCGATCTCGCCCTGCACCTGGTGTCCCTCGTCGACGACGATCTCGCCCGCCGCGTGGCCCGGCAGATGGACTACCGCGGATAAGGGATCGGGGGTTCGGAGCTTGACCTTCGAGTCGGGTCGAAGGTTTACCGTCGACGTGTGGGCACGATGCTGATTTCCCAGTTCGCCGAACACACCGGCGTCCCGGCGACCACCCTGCGGTACTACGAATCCGCAGGGCTGGTCCCGGCGGGTCGAACCGACAGCGGATATCGCGTCTACCGGGAGCGTGATCTCGACCGGGTCGGGTTCATTCAGGCGACCAAGCATCTCGGACTCACTCTCGGTGAGATCCGTGAATTGCTCGCGGTGTGGGAGCACGGTTCCTGCGCCGCGGTGCGTGCTCGGCTACGGCCGAAGACGGCTGCACGCCTGGACGACACCGATGCGCGGACTGCGGAGCTCATCGCATTCGCCGACACACTTCGACGGGCACTTAGCTGGCTCGACGACATGCCCGAACGCGCCGAGCCGTGCGATGCCACCTGCGTCGTGCATGCACCGGACACTCGCAGTCGGGCACACCATCTGCCTCTCACCCCATCCCGCGTCGCGGACAACGGCGGGTCCGCGACGCCGATCGCCTGCTCCCTCGGCGGCGCCGACCATCGCACTCGCGCGCAACAATGGCGCCGGCTGCTCATCGGCGCCGTCCGGGAACCGAGCACGGCAGGGGTCCGGTTGCGGCTGCCCGTCGACCGAGCAGGTGCTCTCGCCGAACTCGCCGCCGCAGAGCAGCAGTGCTGCCCGTTCTTCGAGTTCACCCTGCGTCTGAGTGGTAGCCGGGTGGTTCTCGAGGTCGAGGCACCGCCGGAAGCTGCGGGGATGGTGCGCGAGTTGTTCGGCGAGGACACGCACACTCGTTCGGATCACTGAGCGTCGGTTCCGGGTTCGCGGTAACTCCCGCGCAGGTCGAGGTACGTCGACACTCCCACCCGGCACGGCTGCCCACTTTTTCCTCCCCCGAGACTCGCCGTCCGCGGGCCTCGTAGGCGCCAGGAAGGGGGTGCACAGTTTTTCGCACCCCTCGGCGAGTAACTCACCATAAGAGGGAATTATGACGATCAGACACTAGGCTCCCGCGAGCGCGTTCGGGACGCCCATCACGTCGCCTCTGACGGATCGACTTCGTTACTTATTAGTTTCGTATCTTCCGATGTCGGCGTATTCCCTGTTCAGTCCGTTTCATTTCATTACGTTTCGTAATTCATTTCGTTCTTGTACGGATATGAAATATAGATTAGGGTCGTGCATAGCCCGATAAGCGGCGTCGGACGCGCATCCCAGACACGAGGACTCCATGAGCACCCCTTCCCCCGATACCTCCCGCCCGGAAAACGACCACGGCGGGGATCCGTCCGGGCAGCCTGAAGGTGCACCCGCGCGCGTGGGCCGGCCCCGCAAGTACGCGTCGGCCGCCGACCGGGTACGTGCCCACCGCGAGCGCGAACGTGCCAAGAAACAAGCGGCGCTCTCCCCCGCCGCTGCGCAGGCATCCACACCCGACGACGCGATTTCCACCCTGGCTACAACCACGACGGCGTTGCGGACTCTCACCGCGACGACACTCGAGCAGTACGCAGCAATCGCGACCCGTATCACCGAAGCGGTCGACAAGCTGACCGACGCAGAGGCTGTCGAAGCGCAGATGACCAGAGCTGCGACCGAACTGGCCAAGGTCCGCGCCGACGCCGACGCCAAGATCGCGCGACTGCGCGAACAGCTCGCGCAGGCCACCGAGGATCGCGAGAACGCCGATGCGGCGGTCGTCGCTGTCGACGCCGAACTCGCGGACGCGCGGGCCGCCCACGCCGAACAGGTCCGTCGGCTCCAGCAGTCCCATGAGGAAGAACTCACCCGGGTGAGTGACGACCATGCCGACACGCTGCAACATCTTCAGGGCCGGCTCGCCGATGCCGAGTCCGAGCACCACCGGGTCGCCGCCGAATACCGGGAGACCATCGAGGAACTCGAGGCCGACCTCACCGGGTGCCGTCGCGCGCTCGACGACACCGCCGCCGAACGAGATCGCATCCGCACCGAACTCTCCGAGACACGCGACGAACTCGGTCGGGTTCGGGCCGCGCTCGAACGCGAGTCTGCAACCGTCGCCCGCCTCGAGTCCGAGTTCGGCGCCGAACGCGACCGGAACGCCGAGCTTCGGGATCACCTCGAGCAGGCCCGGGTCTCGGCCGCCACCTCCCGCGCCGCGGAGACGGCCTCCCGCGAGCGCAGCGACGAGCTGCGGGCCGAGTTGAACGATCTGCGCACCGAAGTCGTCCGGTGCCGGGCAGAACTCGATGCCGCGCGCACGGAACTCGTGCGAGCACGAATGACGGCGGATTCGGTGAAGCACCCGCGCGACGATTCGGCAGGCGTCGAACCACAGAAGTGACGGCCGGCCGTTGCGGACGGGGCTCCGTATTCCTTTCGGCCGCCTGAGCCGTTGCTGCCGCACGCTACGGGGCAGGTACCTCCGCGGCGGGACCGGTCGGCACCGCGAACACGAAGTCGTTGTTCGCATAACCGAGCGGCGGTCCGACGAATTCCCCGCCGCAGGTGATGAGCAGCAGCGTTTCAGGACCGTCGAGCCGGTTGATTTCGTCGAGCGGGAGGTTTCCCTCCTTGCCCACGCTCAGCAACCGGTCCACGCGGTACTCGCGTGCGCGCCCGTCACCGGTCGACACGGTCAATTCGTCACCTTCGCGCACGTCGGCGAATCGTGCCGCGAACCCGTCCCCTTGATCGACGTCGTCGACGTGTCCGGTCACCACGATCGCACCGCTCCCCCCGCCGGGCATCGCAGAGTCCACCCACCAGCCGAGACGCGAAACATCTTGCGGGGGAAGCAATGTGCCGCTTCCGTCGGTGGCGACCGGGTCGGTCGGCGCGGTGACGCCGTCGAGCGTCAGGGACACCGGTGCTGCCGGGTCGTCGGCGATCGCCGCGACCGGTGGCGGCATGTCCTTCTTGCCCTCCGTCACCGACGCCGGGACGGAGGCGGTATCCGGATCGGAGGTGGTGGCGCAGCCGCCCAGAAATACAAGGGCGGCTGCGCACACAACGGTGATGCTCGGTCGTGCCCGCATGTCAACGACCGTAAATCGATCCGGCAGGGATGGATTGCACCGGCACCCGCGCATCGGGATCGCGATGGACCGGCGGCGTACTCGGACTATCCGGAACCGGGGCATGCGGCGGCACGGTGCTGTGCGGGTGCGTCGGTTGCGGCGTCGTCGATGACGGCGGTTTCGTGGGCGGTGGTGTGGTCGTCGGTGGTTTCGTGGGCGGTGGTGTGGTCGTCGGTGGTTTCGTGGTCGGTGGTGTCGTCGTCGGTGGTTTCGTCGTCGGTGGTGGAGTCGTCGTAGGCGGCGGCGTGGTCGTCGGTGGTGGAGTCGTCGTAGGCGGCGGTGTCGGCGGCGGTGTCGTTTGGGCCGTTGCCGCCGTCGGCGCGGACTCTCCGGTATCGCCCGGGATCTGAGCGCCGGCTCCGCCGGCCACAGCCACGAGCAGTGTCGTTCCGAACAGCGCGGCGAGGAATGGAGATGCTTTTCGCATGGTGGGTGCCTCAATTCGATGACCGAATAGGTGGGTACCCCGACGTATGACATGTCGCAGGGACGCCCACGGGCGTTAACGATTCCGCGAGTCGAGACCCACCCGACGCAACTCCGATACCGCGCCGTGTCCTCTCCCGGGTGCCGGACGCTCGATTCCGCAGTATCGACAGGTCTCGTCCTTTTCGAACTCGCGCCCACACCACCGGGCTACTGTCCGGAGTGGAAGGTGGGAAGACTGTTCTCGTTCCGTCCGGGAGGCACTGTGCAGAACGACGAGGGTGACACCGCTGACCGGCCGCTCATCGACCTGCGGCATCACAGCGCGGTCGTCGTCGATCTCGGGGTCCTTCCGGATTTCGCGTCGGTTTCCGGTGCCGAGGGCACCGGAACGTCCCGTCCCGACGAAACCGAGGGACGAGCAGACCCGGTGACGGCACTGCTGCGCCGACTGGACAGTGCCGGTGTGGGGATGGCGGTGTTCTCCCCCAGCGGACACGCGAAGGAAGCGTTGGAGACCGCGGGCCTCAGCGGGCCGCTGTCCGTCGCGGTGAACGAGACGACACCCGAGGGGGCCGCGGCACGCCTGGGCGCCAGGCCGTCGTCCGCCGTGCTCGTCACAGCCCGCGGCGAGCACGAGGTGCACCCCGGGCATCGTGCCGGGTTCGCCCTGGTCATCGAAGTCGACCGGGAGGGACGCGAGCGGGATCCGACCGTCGCGGGCACACACGTGGTGGTCCGGGATCTCGGCGAGATCGGACTGCGGGCAGATGATCGCCCCCTCTCGGACATCCCCGACGCCGCCGCGTCCGACGCGGAACTGGCGGCGTTCCTGCGGCTCCACGAACCGGTCCTGCTACTCGACCTCGACACCGCCACGGCGGATACCGAGCCGACCGAAAACCTTCGGAGCGCTCTGGCGAGGCTGGCGGAAACATGCATCGTCGTGGTGCTGAGCGAACGAGACCTGACGGGCCTGCAGGACCGGCTCGGGATACCCGGTCTGTGGTACGCGGGCCGACACGGGTTCGAACTCGCCGGACCGGCCGGCGAGAAGTACGAACACCCTGCCGTACTCGCGACGGGGACCGGTGCCGACCGAGCATCCGGTCACCCGGATGGCGGGGAAATCAGTCCCGCGCCTGGGCGGGACAAGGGCACAGCACTGCACTGGGTGCTCGAACACATCGCCCAGGGGAAGTCGGTGCTGCCCGTATACATCGGAGGCGATCGCACCGACGAGGACGCATTCGATGCGCTGCCCCGCGGCGGGATCGGGGTCGTGGTCCGGCACGAGGCCGGCGAGGATCGACGGAGCGCCGCCCGGTTCGCGGTGAACGGCGCGGCCGGGGTGCAGGAGCTGCTGGATCTGGTCGGCGACATGCTCGAGCGCAACCCGCCGGATGCGTCCCGGGCCGGTGCGTGGACGCTGTTCTACGACGACTACGACCCTGATTCCGAGAAACTCCGGGAATCACTCTGCACCGTGGGAAACGGGTTCTTCGCCACGCGCGGGTGTGCGCCCGAAGCAGTCGCCGGTCCGACCCACTATCCGGGCACGTACGTCGCCGGCCTGTTCAACCGGTTGCAGGACGACCGTCCGGGCATGACGCTCGTCAACGAAAGCCTGGTGAACACGCCCAACTGGCTGCCGCTGACGTTCCGGATCGACGGTGGACCGTGGTTCGACGTGGACGCGGTCGAACTGCTCGATTACCGCCAGTACCTCGACCTGCGCCGGGCGGTTCTCACCCGCCGGGTGCAGTATCGCGACGCCGCCGGGCGGACGACCACAGTGGTCCAGCGACGGTTCGTCGCGATGCATCTGGCGCATATCGGCGCGCTCCAGACCACGGTGGTGGCGCACGATTGGTCGGGCCTCGTGGAGTTCAGATCTTCGCTCGACGGTTCGGTCCGCAACGCGCTCGTCGACCGATACCGTGACCTGGCCGATCGACATCTCGTCCCGATGGACGCGCGCGAGGTGTCGCCCGGTTCGGTGATGCTGAGCATGCGGACGAACCAGTCGCATGTCCCGGTGGCGACGGCAGCACGCACCACCGTCCGGTCCAACGGCGAACGGCACGACAGCACCTGTCAGTTGTTCGAGAATGACGGCAGCATCGGCCATATCGTCGCTGTCCGCGTCGACGAGGGTCGAACCGTCACGGTGGACAAATTGGCCACCGTGTTCACCGGTCGCGACCGTGCGGTCTCCGATCCTGCCGACGCGGCCACCCGCCTGTTGTCGGCGTCGGGCACGTTCGACGAGATCCTCGACGGTCACGTGCGGGCGTGGGAACTCCTGTGGGACCGGACCCGGATCACTCTCCATGATCGGCCGGATGAGTCCCGGATTCTGCGACTGCACATGCTCCATCTCCTCCAGACCCTGTCGCGGAACACCGCCGATCTCGATGCGGGTGTCCCGGCCCGCGGCCTGCACGGCGAGGCCTACCGCGGACACATCTTCTGGGACGAGTTGTTCGTCTTCCCGGTGCTCAACCTGAGGAAACCGTCGCTGACCCGGTCCCTGCTGATGTACCGGTACCGCAGGCTGCCGGAGGCACGCCGCGCGGCCCGTGCCGCCGGTTACCAGGGCGCGATGTTCCCGTGGCAATCCGGAAGCGACGGACGGGAAGAGAGCCAGCAGTGGCACCTCAATCCGCGGTCCGGGCGGTGGCTGCCGGACCCCAGTGCGCGGCAGCATCACATCGGCATTGCCGTGGCCTTCAACGTGTGGCAGTACTACCAGGTCACCGGAGATCTCGCGTTCCTCGGTGAGTACGGCGCCGAGATGCTGGTCGAGATCGCACGGTTCTTCGCGAGTCTCGCCACCTACGACAGCACCCGGTCCCGATACGTGATCCGCGGGGTCGTGGGACCGGACGAGTTCCACTCCGGGTCCCCCGAAGCTCCGTACGACGGCATCGACAACAACGCCTACACCAACGTGATGGCGATATGGGTCATTCTTCGTGCGATGGAAGCGCTTGCCACACTTCCTGATCCGGACCGGACCGACCTGATGCACAGTCTGCACCTCGACGCGGACGAACTCGCCCGGTGGACCGACGTCACCCGGCGGATGTTCGTTCCGTTCCACGACGGGGTATTGAGCCAGTTCGAGGGATACGCCGATCTGGCCGAACTCGACTGGGACGGTTATCGCGAGCGGTACGGAAACATTCAGCGGCTGGACCGGATCCTCGAGGCGGAAGGCGACGATGTGAACCGGTACCGCGCCTCGAAACAAGCCGACGTGGTGATGCTGTTCTACGTGCTCTCGGCCGACGAACTGCGAGATCTGCTCGGACGTGCGGGTTACCGGTTCGAACCGGCCGCGATCCCCCGCACCATCGACTACTACCTCGCGCGCACGTCCCACGGGTCGACCCTGAGCGCCGTGGTGCACTCGTGGGTCCTCGCACGCGGTCATCGCGACGAGGCCGTGGAGTACTTCGAGAGAGTTCTCGTCTCGGATGTCACCGATATTCAGGGTGGCACCACCCGCGAGGGCATCCATCTTGCGGCGATGGCGGGAAGCATCGACCTGCTGCAGCGGTGCTTCACCGGACTCGAGACACGAGGCGACCACCTCATCTTGAACCCGCAGTGGCCGGAAAGCCTCGGTGCGCTGGAGTTCCCGATGCGCTACCGCGGACACAACCTCCAGGTATCGGTCCACGGCCGGAAGGTGGAGGTCACCGCCGGGCCCGGAGACCACCGCCCGATCGAGGTGATGTGCCGCGACCGGACAGCCACTTTGCAGCCCGGGTGCACTGTTGCGCTGAGCTGACGGGGCGCGAACCCTCGCAGGGCCGCTCATCGGGCGTGGCGGCGGGCTCTTCTGCGCAGGAGTTCGTCGCATCCCCACACCACGACCGGAAGCGGCAGCAACAGCGCGAGCTGCCACCACTCGGGCACCGCAGTACCGAACACTTCCCGGAGTACCGGCACCGTCACGATCACTGCCGCGAAGAACACCTCGAATGCGATGCCCCACAGCAACAACGGGTTGGTGAACAACCCGATGTCGGCGAGCGATGCACGCTGCGTGCGGGCCGCCGTGGCGGTGCCTATCTGGCACGCGACGATCGCCAGGAACGTCATGGTGGTCGCCTGCTGCCAGGTGTGGTGCAGCGGACCGGAGTCGACGTCGGCGCCGAGCGACCATCCCCCGGCCACCAGCGTGCCGAGGAACAGCGCCAGCACCAGCACCGTCGAGACACCGCCGAGCACCAGCCAGGCACGGACCATCATGGATCGGTCGATGACCGACTGGGCCCGCGTCCTGGGTGCGCGTTCCATGAGTCCCGGCTCCGCGCGTTCACGTCCCAGCGCCAGAGCGGGCACCGTCTCCGTCCCGAGGTCGATCGCCAGAATCTGCATCACGGTCAACGGCAGAGGTATGGCCCCGCCACTCAACGCGTACAACAGGAACGGCACGACCTCCGGGGTGGTGTGCGCGAAGATGTAGACGATGAACTTGCGGACGTTGTCGTAGACCCTGCGGCCGGCCTCGACCGCAGTCACGATGGTCGCGAAGTTGTCGTCCGTGAGAACCATCGTGGCCGCTTCGCGCGCCACATCGGTACCCGACTTGCCCATCGCGATACCGATATCGGCGCGGCGCAACGCCGGAGCGTCGTTCACGCCGTCGCCGGTCATGGCCACGATGTAGCCGGCACCCTGCAACGCGTCGGTGATCCGCAGCTTGGACTCCGGCGAACTGCGCGCGAAGATCAATTCGCCAGGAGTCGCGAGGACCGCGTCGAGTTCGCGGTCGGACATGCGGTCGACCTCGTCACCCCCGAGCACGGTCAGTCCGCCCCGCCCGATACCGACGCTCTCGCCGACACCTCGGGCGGTCAGCGCGTGATCGCCGGTGACCACGATCAGGCGTATCCCGGCGTCGTGGCATCGCGCGACCGCGTCGGGCACCTCTGCGCGGGGCGGATCGATCATGGCGGCGACACCGAGCAACACCAGGTCGTGTTCGGCGTCGTCGCGTTCGGGCAGCGACCCCGCTGAGGGATCGAGAGGGCGTTCGGCAAGCGCGAGGACGCGTCGTCCCTGTCGTGCCCACGAATCGACGACACCCTCGACCTCGAGGCGGTCGGCGTCCGTCAGTTCGCGGTCGCCGCCCACGCCGACCGCGATCCGTGTACAGCGGGCGAGCACGACCTCCGGCGCACCTTTGGTGTGCACCCAGGCACCGCCGGGACCGTCATCGACCGTGGACATGCGGCGCAGCACGGAGTCGAACGAGTAGAGCGCCAGGCGACCGGGATGCTCGGCGGGTACGTCGACACCCATCGCCTCGGCCGCACGGAGCAGCGCCAATTCGGTCTGGTCCCCGGTGCCTTGATCGTCACCGGATGTGTCCTTGCGGCGGATCGTCGCATTGCTGCAGCACACCGCAGCCCAGGCGAGGCGAGCAGGCGGCGTGTCGGGTGCCGGGCGCTCCGGCGACCCGTCGAAGTCGAGGACGCCGGCAGCAGTCCACATTTCCACCACGCTCATCTCGTTGAGCGTGAGCGTGCCGGTCTTGTCCGTGCAGATCACGCTCGTCGAACCGAGTGTTTCCACCGCGGAGATCCGTTTGACCAGGGCGCCCCGCCGGGCGAGGATCCGCACCCCGACCGCCAGGGCGAGCGTGATCGTCGGCAACAGTCCCTCGGGGACGTTCGCGACGAGCAACCCGATCGCGAAATCGGCGGCTTGTGAGAGCGACAAGCCCGCGAAGATGGTGCCCAGCGGAATGAAGGCGATCCCCATCCCGACCGCCACCAGCGCGATGAGCTGCGCCACCCGCTTGACCTGCTTCTCGAGCGGGCTCTCCTCGTGCCCCACTCGCTGCGACAGGGCGGCGATCCGGCCGAGTTCGGTGCGCATGCCCGTCGCGAACACCACTGCGGTGGCCTCGCCCGCCGTGCAGGAGGTTCCACTGAACACCACGTCTCGTGCCCTGATGAGGGGCACATCGGTGCTGCCGGCGTCGACGCGTACCTCGACCGGCGCGGATTCACCGGTCAGTGTCGACGTATCGATGTCCACCGCCCCCGACAACAGCCGAGCATCCGCAGAGATGCGGTCGCCCTCGGAGACGACCACGACATCACCCGGCACCAGCAGGTGCGCCTCGACCTGAGTCTCTTGTCCGTCGCGCAGCACCCGCGCGTGCGGCGGCAGGTAGGCCGACAGCGCTTCCACGGCTTGTTCGGCGTGACGCTCCTGCACGAAGGCAAATCCTGCGTTGAGGCAGATGACGACGACGATCGCGACGGCCAGCGGCCCCGAACCGGAGACCCAGGCGAGGAGAGCCGCCACCCACAGCAACAACGCCAGCGGATGGACGAGCTGGCGCAGCAGCTCGCGCCAGGCCGGCTCGCCCTTCTGCCGGACCAGGTCGTTCGCGCCCACCTGGGCCAAACGCCGTTCGGCCTCTCTGGCCGAGAGGCCCTCGGTGCGGGTACGCAGATCCCGCAAGAGGCGGTCGAGCGACTCCTGCGGGTCCGTGACGGAGAAACCTCCGTCCGAGACCGGTGGCGATGTCGGTGAACTCGTCATGAGGGAACCGCCTCTGCGCCGATGCGGTGTCGGTGCTGGGAGTCAGGGCCGCTGAGTGCAGAGTCAACAGGGCGACGGCGTTCCTCGTGGGAGGAACGAGACACCACTTCGGTATCGATCGCCGTTCACGGTGCGTGCGGGCGGGTGTATCCGCAGCGGGCTACGGCATCGTCGTATCGGTACGGGGCAGTTCGTCGGGGAACCGGAGGCTGCATCCCAGTTCGTCGGCCGACGCGGTGCTCCAGCCGTCCCGGAACCAGGCGACACAGGTGTCGGCGACGAGGCGGACGTCGCGGGAGAACAGATAGCCGTCGGTGCAGTCCTCGAAGTGGCCGTCGAAGTGCCACAGGTCCAGGACCAGCCCGTTCGGGGTGTGGTCTCCGAGCAGCAGGTGCGACAGCTCGATACGTGAGCGGCGGAGCATGAGCACACCGTCGGCGAGCACATGGATCTGCGCGCACACGACCTCGGGGTCGTCCTCGGACGGCACATAGTCGCGCGGGCCGATCTCGAGGACGAATCCGGCCGGCCTGCCGGTGAGCGACGCGACGAGCCATTGCGCCATGTCGTCCCACGTCGTGGCACCCGAACCGGCCCCGGGATCCGGCATCTCCCCTCCTACGGTCGCACGTTGTCGCACGACCAGAATAAGGAAACGCGCCGACACGGGCGTCGGGTGATGCGGGCTCCGGGCGCCCGTCCGCCTACCCTGTCACGGTGAACGAAACAGGTCGATCCGGCACCCGGACGGTCGAGGACCCGACGGTGCGGGACGGCCGGCTCCGGCTGTTCTCCTTCGCGACCGCCGAGAAACGCACCGAATATCTGTGGGTACTCCGGGCGTTCGATCATGCCCGCGCCAACTACGTCGTGCTGCTGCACGCAGCCGACGTCGAAGCGGTGCTCGGCCGCATCAGCGGTGACGATCCGGCGGCAGCGCTGACCTCGTCGGAGATCGCTCCCCTGCTCGAGCAGTTGCACGCGTGGGGCGTGCTCGAACGCAGCTACGACGGAACCCGCGCAGCCACCCTCGCCGAGTACCGCAACCGGCACTTCGTCTACCAGTTCGGGCAGGAAGGGTTCTATGCCTTCCGTGCCGTCGACGACGTCCTGACCGGTCGCGGGCACGATGTCGCGCTGTCCCGGTTGGCGCTGGCCGATCTCCTCGCCGATCTGACCGAACTCGCCGATGCCAACGACGCCGGGGACGGCGAACTCGTGTACCGGAAACTCAACCGCCTCGATGCGACCCTGTCGGACATGGCGGAGCGGGCCGCGCGGTTCTACCTCGTCCTGGGTGACCTGGTGCGCACCACCGAGATCACCCCCGAAGTGTTTCTCACCCACAAAGACGCACTGCTCTCGCACATGCGGGAGTTCAGTTCCGACCTCGCCCGGTATGCGCCGAAGCTCACCGCCGCCCTTGCGCGGGTCCAGGCCACCGGCGCCGCGCGGCTACCTGCCCTCGCGGCGGCTCACGACGAGAGGGTCCTGCTCTCCTACGAGGAACGCGAAGCCGACTGGCGCCAGCGCTGGCGCGGGCTCGAACACTGGTTCGCGGGCATGGGGTCGGCGCCGAGCGAATCCGAGCGGTTGCGGGAGGGCACGATGAGTGCGATCGCGGCGGTGCTGGCGCTGCTGCGCCGCCTCACCGAGACCCGCCGAGGCGGGGTGAGCCGGGAATCGCAGTTGCGGCACCTGGCGGGATGGTTCGCCGCCGCGCCCAGCGAGGACGCCGCGCACGCACTGTTCGGGGCGGTGTTCGACCTCGGCCGTCCCCGGCATTTCTCGGTGCCGCATTCCGACGCCGACGTGGTGCCCGCCAACCGGTCGTGGTGGGACGCACCGCCGGTCGAGATCTCGCGCACGCTGGCCGAAACGGGCCGGACACCGTCTGCCGGTGCGCCCGGCCGAGTGCACCGCAACGACGCAGCCGTGCGGCGGTTGCGTGAAGTGCAGTGGGAGAACCAGCGACGCCGTGCCGACGCGGCGCGGTCCCTCGCCTCCGGCGGCGTGCGGGACCGTGAACTCACCGAACCGGAGACCGAGGTGCTGCTCAGCCTCATCGACGCGGCGCTGTCCGCGCGTGTACCGGTGAGCGGACGCGTCCGCGCCGACGGAACGTCCGGCACGCAGAACGGCGTGAAACTCACGTTGCGGCCCAGCACCGAATCAACGGTGGTGCGCACCGCACGCGGACGGTTGTATCTGGACGCTCTCACCGTGGACGTGCAGTGAGAGCACGCACCATCGCGCCGCTCGACCTCGATTCGTACCAGCGCGCGGCCCGCCTGATCCTCACCCACCACCTGGTGACCTCGACGTTCCCCGACCGCACCGCCCTGCCGTTGCTGCGGCGGTGGGCCACCGAATTACGTGACGACCTGCTCGACACACTCGGCTACCGGCTCGAGGTGACCGAAACGACGGCCAGGTTGTTCACCGTGCTGGACCGGCTCGACCCGGGGGCTGGTACCGCCACCCACACCGACCGGCCCTTCGACCGGCGGCGGTATGCCTACCTCGCACTGGCCGTTGCGGCGCTCGGCCGCGCAGGTGGACAGATCAGCCTGTCCGAACTGGCCGGCCACGTAGCCGCCGATGCCTCCCGGATCGACGGAGTGGATCTGGCCACCGACAGGGCGACGGACCGCGACGCCTTCGTCGACGCGGTGGCCTGGCTCGCGGCGCGCGGGGCGATTTCCCTCGCCGACGGTGATGCGGGTGGATGGGCGAGCGATCCCGACAGCGGCGAAGCCCTCTACGACATCGACCGGTCGGTCGTAGCGGCGTTGTTCCGTCCGCCGCTGGCGCTGCAGCACCTGAACTCGGTGCGCGGTCTGCTCGCGAACCCGGCCGACGGCGCCCACGTGTCCGACGGGCGGCGTTCCGCCGAGGCGACGCGACGGGTTCGTCGCGCCCTGATCCAGCGTCCCGTCGTCTACGCCGAGGGACTCGACGACGCCGAGGCAGTGCAGCTCGCGCTGCCGCGCACCACCGCCGACCTGGAAGTGCTCACCGGACTGGTGGCGGAGCGGCGCGCGGAGGGCGTGGCCCTGGTGGACACCTCCGGACGCCTGTCGGACGTGCGGTTCCCCGGCACCGGCACCGTCGCGCAGGTGGCACTGTTGCTGGCCGGAGAGATCTGCGACCGGGTGCTCGACCCGGATCTGCCTGCACCGCTGCGACTTCCCCTCCCCGCCGACGAGCACGACGCTCTCGTCGCGGCGGTGGACGCAGCGATTCCACGCTCGGGGGTGTTCACCGCGTTGGCGGTGACCGGCCCACCCGACCGCGCGGACGGAGACGATCTCTCCGGAGAGCGCGTCCGGCCCGAGCACCCGATGGTCGACGATGCGTGGCTGGCGAGCACCATCCGCGGGCTCGTCGACACCTACGGCCGCACCTTCGCGGCGCAATGGCAGGCGGATCCGGCGGGCCTCACGGACGCGGCGGTGGCTCTGCTCGCGAAGCTGGACCTCGTCGCCCGGGTGCCCGGTGGCGTGCTCGCGCTGCCCGCGTCGGCGCGGTTCCGGGGCGCGACCGTCAGTGTGCGTAAACGAGATCCGCAGATCGACCTGTTCCCGGACGAGACAAGCGAGACGGAGAGTCATGAGTAGTGCCCGTTTCCGGCCCACCCGCGCCGGAATCATCAATCTGTGGGACTACCGGGATCAAGAGTTCTCGTTCGCGGACGGGCGCCTGGTGCTCCGTGGCCCCAACGGGTCGGGTAAGACCAAGGCCCTCGAGGTGCTGTTCCCGTTCGTGCTCGACGGGCGCATCGAACCGCGCCGGCTCAACCCGTTCGCGGGCGAAGAGCGCACGATGCGCTCGAACCTGCTGTACCAGGGGCAGGACAGCGCGTACTCCTACGTGTGGATGGAGTTCTGCCGCGGCCGGGCCGAGGACCCGGAGGCCGTCACGGTCGGGGTCGGCATGCGCGCCACGCGGGGAAACGACAAGGTCACGCGCTGGTATTTCGTCGTCGACGGACGCGTGGGTGTCGACTTCTCGTTGCTCGACACCGAAGACCGGCCGCTGACCCGGAAGCAGCTGATCGAGGAAGTCGGCGCCGACGCGGTCACCGACCGGCCGGTGGAGTACCGGGCGGCCATCGATGCGCGCATGTTCGGGCTGGGGGCGCAGCGATACGACCAATTGATCAACCTGATCCTCACGTTGCGACGCCCGCAGCTGGCGAAGAACCTCGATCCCAAGGGGTTGTCCCAGGCGCTGACCGACGGTCTCCGCCCACTCGACGATCAACTGCTGGTCGAGGCGGCCCGGTCGTTCTCCGACATGGAGGAGGTGTCGCGGACGCTCGAATCGCTGGCCGCGGCCGACGACGCGGCGCAGAGTTTCGTCGCCGTGTACTCGAACTATCTGCGGCAGCAGGCACGCTCGGAGGTCGACCAGGTGGGGATGCGTCTCGCGACGGTCCGGGCCGCAGTCGAGGCGTTGCGCTCTGCCGTCGCCGACAGAGAAGGAGCCGCCGCCGCCCGCGCACAGGCCGAGGAAACCCTCGCCGTGGCCGAGCGCGACCTCGAACAGGCCCGCGCCAATCTCGACGCCCTGCAACGCTCCGGCGCATACGAGGGCAAACAACAACTCGACGACCTTGCGCAGGCGGTCGCGAACCTCGAACGCACCACCGCGGTGCAGGCCGAGCAGGCAGAGCGGGCTCAGAGCGCGGTCGCGCAGCGCGCCGACGAACTCGAGCGGGCCGAGTCCGCCCTCGCCGCAGCACTGTCGACGCGGACCCGCTGCGAGGATGCACTTCACGAGGCCGCCGAAGACGCGGGCATCGACTGGCACGGTGCCGAACATCTCGATCGAACCGATCGGCTCGTCGCCGCGCTCGACGCACACGCGGAAGAACGCGACGCCGACGTGCGGGCGGTGCGGGCGGCCACCGGAAGCGTGGACGCCGCTGCGGCAGCGCGCACGCGTGCGGAGGCAGCGGCGACGCGCAGTCGCGCGCAACGCGAGTCGGCCGCCGCTGCGGTGGACGCGGCGGAAACAGTGGTCGCACTGACGCGAGCGGAGACGGCCACCGACCTGCGGACATGGTGGACAGAGCATGCGGAACGATATGCGGTAGAGGGCATTTCGCCGGATCTGCTCGACGCATTGGACTCCGCGATCGCGACCGCCGGGCAGGACGACGCCGCGACACCCGCCTCTGTGCTCGGCATCCACACGGCCCCCGCGCTCGAGGAACTCCGGTTCCGGCGACGCGCGCTCACCTCGGAGATCGAAACACTCGGGGTGCGGATCGCGGAGTACGACGTTGAGCGGACCGAAGTGGACGCCGAACACGACGACGCTCCCCCGCCGTTCCCGGCGCGGACGGGAAGCCGGGAGTCGCTGCCGGGCGCTCCGTTGTGGCGTCTGGTGCGATTCCGCGACGACGTCACCGCAGCGGACGCAGCCGGAATCGAGGCGGCCTTGCAGGCCGCGAACGTGCTCGACGGGTGGATCTGGGCGGGGAACGGCGAGTTGCCGGCCACCGAGTCGGAACAGTTCCTCGTCGCGGTGCCGGCGCCGCATCGGCCGTCGGGGCCGACGCTGGCCGATGTGCTGGTGCCCGAACCCGATACGGAGGTTCCCGAGCGCGATGTCGCCGCCGTGCTCGAGTCGATCGCGCTGACGTCCACACCGGCCGGCGGGGTCGCAGTGTCGGTGGACGTCACGGGCGGTTTCCGGCAGGGCACTCAGGTGGGCCGGCACGTCAAGACACACGCCGAGTTCATCGGGGCGACGGCCCGCGCACGCCGGCGACAACGACGAGTCACGGAACTCGAACGTGCGGTCGCCGAAGCACGTTCGACGGCGGAGTCGTTGCGCGAGCAGCATCGCCTCCTCGGGGACCGGCTGACCGGGCTCGACGAAGCCGCCGCCGCGGTGCCCCGCACCGGGTCGGTGCTTGCCGCTTTGCGGAAGGTCACCGAGTGCGCGGGTGCACTGCGGACGTCCACCGAGGCGGCTGCGGCCGCCGACCGCGATCTCGATCAGGCGCTGGCGGAATTCGCTACCCGGCAGCAGCACCTGCGCTCGATCGCCGCACGACATCGCGCGCCCCACCTCCCGCAGGAACTCGACAGCCTGGACGCTGCGGTGCGGCACTTCCGCTCGCAGGGACAGGCCCTGCTGCGGGCGTTGCGAGAGCACGCCGCCACCGGCGAGCGGGTACGAGAAGCGCGGGTGCGGCTCGACGAGGCACGCCGCGTCGCCGACGAAGCCGCCGAACAATCGGCCATCTCCGAAGAGTCGTTCACCGCCCAGCGACAGAAACTCGAAACACTGCGCGACGCGCTCGGTGCCGGCGCCGACCGGATCGACGTGCAACTCGAACAGGCTCGGGCCCGGATCGAGTCTGCGAAGACCTCCCAGCGTGCCGCGCGCAAAGCGTATGAAGCGGCCATCGAGCGGATCGGCAAGTCGGAGGCCGCGCATACCGCCGCCGAGGACACCCTGCGTTCGGCGCTGGCGGAATCCCGCGCCGACGCCGAGCGGCTGGCGCCTTTCGCGCGGCCGGACCTGCTGGCGCTCCTCGGGATCGAGCACCCGCACGCGTGGCCGGCGAGCACCGCGGCGTGGCTGGACACCGACCAACTGCTGTACCGGATTCAGCACGCGGAACCCGACGCCGACGTTCCGGTCTTCCCGTCCGAGGTGCAGGCGCTCTTCCGTTCGCTGGCAGCGGCGACGGCAACGGTCACCGCCAGTGAATCGGCTCGCAAGTCCACGCGCACCGCGCTCGCCGCTGCCGTGCAGGAGTTCGATACGGAACTCGCGCGTAGTCAGGACTACCGGTTGCAGTGGGATGCGCCCGACGGGCTGACCGTGGTGCAGGTGCAGGACGAACAGGGGTACTCGTCGGTCGGGCAGTTCGCGGTGCGTATCGCGCACGCTCGTCGCGAGCAGGAGTTGCTGCTGACCGACTCCGAGCGCCGCATCCTCGAAGATGCCCTGCTGGCGGCTCTGTCCCAGCAGATCCACGAACGCACCGTCGACGCACGAGACCTGATCGCACGCATGGGTGCCGAGATGCGGCAGCGGCACATGTCCTCGGGCAACACGATCGGCGTGCACTGGGTGCTCGCGGACGATCTGGACGACCCGGCGCGCGCGGTCTGCAAACTGCTCGACCGCGACGCTGCGGCGCTGTCGGCGGACGACCTCGCCGGCATCCGGGCGCACTTCGCATCCCGGATCCGTGCGGAACGAGCCGCGCATCCGGAGCGCTCCTACCCGGAAATCCTTGCCACGACCCTCGATTACCGCCGTTGGCGGGTGTTCTCGTTCAGTCTCATCGGCGCGGACGGGAGCGACGACAAACTCACACCTGCGCGGCATTCGGCGTTGTCGGGCGGTGAGCAGTCGGTGTCGCTGCATCTGCCGTTGTTCGCGGCGGCGCACGTGATGCTCGATTCCGCGGATCCGCATGCGCCGCGGTTGCTGGCGTTGGACGAAGCGTTCGCGGGCGTCGACGACACGGGGCGAAGCGAGTTGCTCAGTCTGTGTGTGCAGTTCGACCTGGACTTGTTCATGACCGGATTCGACCTGTGGATCACGTACGCCGGTGTTCCCGGTTGCGCGCACTACGACCTGTCGCATTCGGTCGCCGAGCACACCGTTGCCGCGACGCTGCTGGTGTGGTCGGGCGGGGAACTGCTGGCCGAGCACGACGGCTCGGACCTCGCAATTGCGTTGGGATCCCCCGGTACCCGGAAGGTGGCGCAGCCGGTGGAGGGGTCACTCGAATTCGTCTAGCCACGTGCAGGCGGCGGGCCCGGTTCCACAGTCACCGCACGGAGATCGGATCGCCCCTGGTACAGCAGGCCCAGCGAACCGATCTCCGTGCGGCGAGTGCGAATTCGGCGACCGAAGCAGGTACGCAATTAGTTTCGCGAACATCGCAAATGTGCCGGCGTGGATTCCACGATTCACTACCGAAGCCGGCTCATTATCCGAAACCCCTTCCGGGCCAAAGAAAACCCCGGCTATTTTCGCCGATTGTGTAATGAACATCGAATTTCCCACGATGATCGGGGCATGACACACCCGCACGGATCGGTCTCCGCAATACCCACCGGCCTCGTCGGGGCATCACCGAACACCCGCTCTCCTATTCCGGATCGAATCTCACCGAACCGAAAGGAAACACCATGCGCGTCTCCACACGGCTTTCGATTCTGACCGGTACGGCGCTCGCCGCCGCCGGTGTGGCGGTAGCGGGAGCGCCCGCCGCCGCAGCCGACCCAATCGGCCCCACGCTGACCTCTGCTCCGATCTCCGTTTACCAAATTCCCGCTGTCGGCGTGCAGATCACCGGACTCGGACTTCCGGATCTGCTCTTCTCCTCTGTGAACGCCTCGTCTCCCGGAAAGGGCCGGACGACCTTCACCCTGCCCGTGAGCGACGCCCCGTGCTGGACCAGCGCTGCGCTCACGCTCGTCCGCATCAACTATGTGAATCTGGCGAACGGCACCAGCGGCTCCACGAGCTTGCGGCCCTGCACGCCATACGGTTCACTGCCCGATGCGCCCACGGTCGACACCGGATCGGGACCCGTCGCCATCACCGTCGCCATCGTCGGGGCCGAGGGCTACCCCAATGCCGGACAACCGTCGCTCCCCGGTATCGGAGGTTTCGTCGCTCCCTGACTCTCCCCGGCGGCATGAGCGCGCCCGATCCGCGCATTCGTCCCGGGTCTATACAGTGGCCCTGCAACGGTGTGATGCGCCGCGTCGTGTCTCCGGACTGTTTCCGGTCCGGGGCACGAGGGTGCCGGGGGTCGGTCGAGCAGGGGAATGGAGTCGGCGGGAGTGCGAGCAACCACGGTCAAGTTCGCTCGCGAGCGGTTGGGTGCGCTGGTGCGCGAAGTCAACGACGACACCGTCGCGGTCGAGATTGCCGGGAAACACCATGAGGCAGTGCTGATCTCGAAGAAGCGATATCTCGCGCTGCAGGAGGCCACGTTTCTCCTCCGCTCACCCGAACTCATGGACAGTCTCCGCAAGGAGATGGCGCGTTCGCTTCTCGAAGAACACTCGACCACCGCGCCGGACGGCGCCACCGACAAGGCCGAGAAACCGAAAACACCCGCCCGGCGTCCGTCACGCGCGCGCTCCCGCAAGCAGCGGAAGAAGAAGCGGAAGAAAGCCGACTAGCGCCGACACGTCCTACGGGTTGTTCAGCCGGGCGCGATAACCGAAGAACACCACCGAGACCAGTCCTGCAGCGATCATCGAGCCGCCCACAGTCGTGGGAATGTCCGGACGAAAAGCGACGACCACGCCACCTATCGCGAGCACCGCTCCGAATGTTGCCAGCCAGATCGCGATCGCGGCGGCACGCCCTCGTGCTGCCCGGGCCGTGTCGTCATGATCGTTCGCCATCGTTCACCGCAATCAGGGTTGTTCGCCGGACGACCCGAGCAACTCGAACGGGTCACGGCACAGGATCGCAGGTTGTGTCGAGCAATGCACCCCTCGAGGGTTACCGGCGCGGTTCGTACCGCATTGCCACGGTGCCCGCACCGAATTCGTGCCGGTCCAGGAAGCGCAATTCGAGGGGCTTCGACAACCCCGCGAACAACGTCGGTCCGTGGCCGGCGACCCTGGGCTGCACCACGAACTCGTACTCGTCGATCAGCCCCAGTTCGGCCAACGCCAGCGGGAGTCGCACGCCTCCGACGAACAGACCGTTGGGCGCTTCCTGCTTGAGTTTCCGCACCGCCTCGGCCATGTCCCCCTGGACGAGTTCCGCGTTCCAGTCGACACTCGGGAGCGTGCTCGACACGACGTACTTCTTCGCTGCGTCGATCGTCCGGGCGAACGGGTCCGTCCATTCGGGATTCTCTGCCGACGACGGCGACAATCGCCACGCCGACTCCATGAGTTCGTACGTCACGCGGCCGAAGAGCAGCGCGTCGGCCCGCTCGAGGTTCGCGGTGTGGTGGCGGTGCAACCCCTGCAACTCTTCCTCCGCAGGCACCGCGCGATGATCGCAGCATCCGTCCAGAGTGATGTTGATGGAGTACCGGAGTAGTCCCATCGGCCGAGAATACGTGAGAGGCAAGTGCCGTTCCGGCGCTTCGGCTGCACCGATAGAAGAAGATGCCGAGTGTGCGATGAGTATGCCTGCCCGGCACGGTCTACTTCTTCGACCGAGGAACTACGACGGGGAGGTGGGGGCATGGGCCTCATCGAGATCGAACTGTTCACCACGCTCGACCTCGTCGGGCAAGCGCCCGGCGGCCCCGAGGAGGACCCGGAAGGATTCCCGTTCGGCGGCTGGCAAGCACCCCTGCTCGACGCGGTGACCGGAGCGCAGATCGGTGCCGCGTACGAGGGCACGGACGCACTCCTTCTCGGTCGTCGAACCTATGACGTGTTCGCCGCATACTGGCCCCACCAGAAAGGCGGTGAGGACAGCGAGATCGCCACCTTGTTCAATTCGGTTCCGAAGTATGTGGCTTCCCGCGGCAACCCCGACCTGTCGTGGGCGGGGTCCACGAAGCTTGGGCCCGATCTGGTCGCCGCGGTGCGCGAGGTCCGCGACCGGCACGAGCACATCAAGGTCGTCGGAAGCCTGAATCTGGTGCATACCCTCCTGCGCGAAAAACTCTACGACCGCCTCGACCTCTGGGTGCACCCGATCGTGCTGGGGGTCGGGAAGAAGCTGTTCGACGGCGGCGGGGTGCCCACGAACCTCACCCTCCTCGCGCCACCGGTCGCCGATCCGAAGGGCACCGTCTATCTGCGCTACGAACTCGCCGACGGCACACCGGAAACCGGCGACATGAGCGCACCCGATCGCGGGGTGGAGCCCGGAGCCTGACACCCGTACGCGCCCCGGCCCGTGAGTTTCGGGGTGCTCACGGTTCGGCGACCGTCAGCACTCCGGATTCGTCCACCACATCCAGCGACAACGTGCGGTATCCCTCGGTGTCGAACAGAACGGTGACGCGGTCGTGCTGGGCACTCAGCACCACGCCCCGGCCCCAGTGCTCATGGACGACGGGCGTCTCCGGCGAGAGCGGTTCGCCGGCGATGGTCGATCCGGCGTCCGGTGCAAGGTCCGGCACGACCCCGGCCACGCAGTTGTCACACGTACCGCAGGGGTCGGGGATTGTCTCGCCGAAGTAGCCCAGCAGGAATTGCCGACGGCAACCACGTGTCTCCGCGTAGCCACGCATCATCTCGACACGTGACCGGTCGAAGCGTTCGCCGGCTTCCGCGGCGTCCCTCGCACGCTCGAGTGCCCGGCGCGCAGTGAGATCGGCAGCGATGAACCCACGGCGACCTCCGACGATCACACCGGCCCGCTCCAGGAGGTTCGCCGCGTTCGCGAGCCGCCGCCCTCGGTCACCGAGTTCCTCGCGTATCCGTCCGAGCCGCACAGGGCCCGATGCGCGAACCACGGCGAACACCCGCGAGATCAAGTCGTCGTCCGGCGAGTGCGTGGTGAAGAAGGTGGCGAGGGAAAGATCCTCCGTCCGGTAGAACATCGAGACGGTCGCTCGCTCCCCGTCCCGGCCCGCACGTCCGATCTGCTGGTAGTAGGAGTCGATCGAGTCGGGCACGGACGCGTGGACGACGAACCGAACGTCAGGCTTGTCGATCCCCATGCCGAACGCAGAGGTCGCCACCACCACCTCGCAGGTGCCGTCGAGGAATCGTTCGTGCACGTCGTGGCGCTGCTGCGCGGGCATGCCGGCGTGATAGGCACAGGCGCGGATGCCGCGTTCGGCGAGAGTCTCCGCGTAGCGCTCGGTGTCCTTGCGCGTAGCCGCGTACACGATGCCTGGCCCCTCGAGGGACACCACCTCGTCGATGACCGCGCGACGTTTCTCCGCGTCCTCGATGTGGCGGTGCACCGCGATATCGAGGTTCGGTCTGTCGAATCCGCCGGCCACCACGACCGGGTCGCGCAAGCGCAGCGCACCGACGATGTCGTCGCGGACCGGGGGCGAGGCCGTGGCGGTGAGGGCCGCCACGGGCGGTCGTCCGAGACGCTCGAGCGCATCGGCGAGCCGCAGATAGTCCGGCCGGAAGTCGCTGCCCCACACGGAGACACAGTGCGCTTCGTCGACCACCATCAGTGCGACGCGCACGTCGCCGAGGCGCTCGATCACCTCGTCCTTCGCGAGTTGCTCGGGCGAGACGAAGACGTAACCCGCTTCGTGCCGGCTCACCGCCTGCCAGTTGGACTCGTTCTCCGCCGCACGTTGCTTGGAATTGATCGCCATTGCCTTCGGGGCGCTCGTGGAGTCCAGGAAGGCGATCTGATCGTTCTGCAACGCGATCAGCGGAGACACGATCACGGTCACTCCCGGAAGCAGCAACGACGGGATCTGGTAGATCGCGGACTTGCCGTAACCCGTGGCCAGCACCGCGAGAACATCACGACCGTCGAGGAGCGGCACCATCGCGTCGAGTTGTTCGGGGTGCAGTGTCTCCCATCCGAACACGCGCCGGGCGGCGTCCTCCAACCTGTCGCGGGGATCGCTCGTCGAAGAGGAGTTCACGGACACGAAGGCTCCTGTCTGCGGGGTAGGGGCTGTCCACGGGATGGGGCAAACCCGGCCTACCCCGAGCACCCCGGCGCAAACGGCCGTCTTCGGAGAATCGCAGTCGTTCGAGGACGCGGTTCAGGGGTACCCGACCGCATCACACGTGCACAGCACGTCACGACTCGAGGAGGAAGTCATGGCTGGAACTCGTCCGTTGGCGCTGGTGACCGGCGCTTCGCGAGGTATCGGATTCGAGCTGGCGAATCTGTTTGCCGAGAGCGGTTACGACCTGACGGTCGCCGCCTCGTCGGAAGCGATCCACGACGCCGCCGGCGAATTGCGGAGGCGGGGCGTCTCGGTGAACCCGGTCCAGGTCGATCTGCGCACCGAGGACGGAGTGCGCGCGCTCTACGATGCGGTCGTCGCCGACGGGCGGCCGCTGTCGGCCGCAGCACTCAACGCGGGGGCCGGGGTGGGGGGCGCATTCGTGGACGCGGACCTCGAGGATCTGCTGTCGGTGGTCGACCTGGACGTGCGCTCGACAGTGCATCTCGCGCGTCTGGTGCTGGCCGACATGGTGCGCGCCGGGGAGGGTCGTGTTCTGATCACCTCGTCGCTGGTGTCGAAGATGCCCGGTCCGTACCAGGCGGTGTACAACGCGTCGAAAGCATTCGTGCAGTCCTTCGCGGAGGGAGTGCGCAACGAACTGCGCGACAGCGGTGTGACCGTCACGGCGATGCTGCCCGGAGCCACCGACACCCAGTTCTTCGCCCGCGCGGGTCTGCTCGACACCGTGATGGGCAAGGCTCCCAAGGACGACCCCTCCGTCGTCGCGAAAGACGGGTACGAGGCGCTGATGAGAGGCGACCGCAGTGTGGTCGCGGGATCGCTGCTGACGAAGTCGCTCGCAGCACTCACTACCGTGACACCGAAGCCGGTGACCACCGCCCTGAACCGCGTCATCGCGAAACCCCGCTGACACGGCATCTCGGGCGACGGTATTCCGGATGTCGGCGTTGTCGGAAGGGTCTGCCGAATGCTTTACCAGTCCCAGGGGTAGATCGGGTCGGACTTGTAGGTCGTCGCCTCGGTCGCAGAGGGAGTGTATCGGCCTATGCTGACGCGATGTTCTTTCTCTTCGGCTACGGCACCAAACGGCAGTACCTCGGCGAGGGGCACACTCGCACGTGCCCGCGGTGCCACAACACAACTCAGTGGAGAAGGCTGCGCGTGTGCAAGCAGTTCACCCTGTTCTTCATCCCGGTCGCGCGGTGGAATCGCCGGGAGTTCGAGGAATGCGGTATCTGCGGCACCGTCGTCGAAAGCTGACCGCCGTGCGCCCCGAAAGCTGCCGTATCAGGTCCCGCAGAATGTCTGAAAAGACTCGGTGAACTGCCGTGGCGCGGGAGCGGCGTAGTCCGACCATTCGTCGCGCCGGCCGAACGGATGCGTCACGACCTCGAGCAATGTCGTGAAGGGCGAGAGGTCTCCGTCGGTGGCGGCGCGGAGAGCAGCATCGACCTGGTGATTTCGGGGGATGTAGAGCGGATTGACCTCGTCCATCGCGTCCGCGGTGGCCGCCGGTCCCCTACCCTGTTGCGCCACGACCTCGTTCCAGCGTTCCAGCCAGGGGCCGATTGCCGTCCGGGGCAGGAGGCCGTCGAGAGACGCGGAGTGCCCGCGCAGTTCTTCGGCGAGAGCACGGAAGGTCCCCGTCCAGTCGGCGCCCGATTCTTCCATCAACGACAGCAGGTCGTCGACCAGCGCCCGGTCGATGTGGGTGCCGGCGACGCCGAGTTTCGCTGCGATCCCCGCCGTGTAGTGGGCGTCGTAACGCTCGTCGAAGGTGTCGAGCACGCCCGTCGCGGCGGTAATCGCATCGTCCGGGGTGGACGCCATCAAGGGCAGCAGCGTTTCGGCGAACCGCGCCAGATTCCATTTCAGGACCGCGGGCTGGTTACCGAACGCATAGCGGCCCGCATGATCGATCGAACTGAACACCGCGGCCGGGTCGAACGCGTCGAGAAAAGCGCACGGACCGTAATCGATCGTCTCCCCGGAGATAGTCGTGTTGTCGGTGTTCATCACTCCGTGCACGAAACCGGTGAGCATCCACTTCGCCACCAGTGACGCCTGCGCCTCGACCACGGCCTCGAAAAACCGCAGATAGCGGTTGTCGTCGCCCGTCGCGGGCCGTTCGGTGAGCTCCGGATAATGGCGGCCGATCGCGTACTCGGCGAGGCGCGGCAGCACCTCGCCCCGACGCACGGCGAACTCGAAGGTCCCGACCCTGAGGTGGCTCGCGGCGATCCGGGCGAGCACAGCCCCGGGCTCGAGTCCGTTTCGGGGCACGTGTGTGCCGGTGGCAACCACAGAGAGAGCTCGCGTCGTGGGAATGCCGAGCGCGTACATCGCCTCGCTGACCAGGTACTCGCGCAGCATCGGGCTGACGACGGCGAACCCGTCACCGCCGCGGGAGAACGGAGTCGGCCCCGAGCCCTTGAGATGCAGATCGACTCGCCGTCCGCCTTGGCCCGCGAGTTCACCGAGCAGCAGGGCGCGTCCGTCTCCGAGGAGCGGGGCATAGCCGCCGAACTGGTGACCCGCGTATGCCATCGCCACCGGCGCGGCTCTGTCGGGAACAGCCGATCCGGACAGCACACCGACGCCCTCTTCGCTGCGCAGCACCACGGCGTCGAGCCGAAGTTCGGCTGCCAGTTGCTCGTTGAGCACAAGCAGTGCGGGGTCAGGAGCCTGTGCACCCTTCCACGGCACCGTGAGGTCGCCGAACTCGTCGGCGAAGGTGCTCGCGAGACCGGGCACCGCCGTGCTCGCGCCGCTGAGGGTGAAATCCGGGTTCGCAGCCATCTTCCGAGAGTAACCATTACTCGACGAGCCAACCGGGAGGGTCGGTTCGGGTAGCTGTGCGCACTCAGCAGATACATTCTCGGCTGCCGCGTCGCCGGGACGCTGCTGCGTCCCCGAATCCCGGATCCGTGGAGAGGGAGACGCCTTTTCATCGCGATGCTGCCTCCGGGGTCGTGTCCGAAGCAGCTCGGTGGGATGACCGCCGAGCCAACGTGGTAACGGCTCTTTCGGCCGGGGCGACGTAGGTGGTATGTCGAACACTGCGCGTCTGGCGGTAATCGCCTGCGTTTGTGCCGTACTTGCGGGTTGCGGTGCCGACGACGCCGCGAATCCGCCGCAACCGGCCACTTCGCGCACCACGAGCGTCGACGTCGCCACAACGGTCGATCCCCGACCGCCGTCGGCCCCGCCAGCCACCTCCACTCCGGTGTGGGACACGGCCGAACCGTCGACGCAGGTGCCGGCGCCCGCATCGGAACCACCGGTGTCCGACACGGAGGCCTACATCGTCGATTGTCAGACCGGTCTCGGCCCGATCGAAACCTATTGGTCGGACGGCACCGTCACCGGATACACCGACTACTGCCAGTCGGTACACGACCGTGTGCTCGAAGGTGAACGCGCCGCGAATGCGCCGGTCTGCGACGGAATCGTGTGCCGATACCCGTCGGGTGAGATCGCACCCGACCCCAACGCTGTGCCCGACGACCGCTGCACGAATCAGATCAACTATGCGGGCGATCCTCGTTCCAACGCCGAAATCAACTCGATCGGCGAGCAGACGGGCCAGTGTCCCGCACCGATCTCCTGATACTTCCTCCCAGCTCTCGGTCCACTCACCGGCGAACCGTCAGGGGACGACCGGGCCGTCCGAACGACGTGTCCGCACCACCTCCGCGTTCGGCTCCCCGTGCGCAGCCACCTCGCGCGCACACCGACAGGGCTCTTACATGGGGCGGGCGCGGGGTCGCGCGCCGTTGAGGAACAACTCCGTGATCCGGCGTGCATTGTCGGTTCCTCCGGCCAAGTCCGTCGCGCGGGCCAGATGGAGGAACGCATTCATCAGGAACTGCGGGTCGCCGGTGAGTTCGTCTCCGGTCACGGCCCCCTCGAACAGTACGACCACGGGACTGAGCACCTCGCGGACGTAGAGCGCGGAGATCTCGTCGCGAGTCGTGTCGCTCACCTGGTCGAGGGCATCGTAGATGCGCTGTTCGAACGAGATGGAGGACCCGTGGTCTTCCGAACAGGCGACCGCGAGTGCGGTCAGACGGTCGTCCAGAGATCCCTCGGTGTCGACTGCCTTCCGGATACGGAGGTGCAGGTTGCCGATGAATTCGCGGGCGACCGCCCGATACAGGTCTTGCTTCCCACCGGGGAAGTGATGGTAGATCGACGGCTTCCTGATTCCGACGGTGCCGGCCACGCCGACGAGGGAGATCCCGGCGTAGCCGGTGCCGGCAAGCTGGTCGGCGAAAGCGGCCATGATCTGCGTGCGGGTGTCGGTTCCGTCGGTCATCGGTTCCTCCGAGCGCCGTAGGACTTGGTCAGGTCGGCTATTTCGAGTGCAAGGGAACTGCGCATGCACATCAGCCTACCTACCGGACGGTAGGCTAGCAACAAGACGGCGCCGCCACCGTCCTGGCCGGTCCCCGAAAAACACCCGGACCAACGAACCCGCACGGGTGCGTCGAATGCGTCCGGCAACGCACCTGCGAAGATCAACCGCAGGTCACGGCCCCCCTTCACGCCGCTGTGTCCTCGGGCACGAAAAGGTCACGGCCGCCCCATGGAAAGCGGCTTCCGCACCCGATTCCGGGCAGGGCGGGGAGGCAGCACCAAGCGCGTCGAGGCGCAGTCTGCGAACGAACCGAACCGGGCGCTCGGACGTCGATGGGCTCCTACCGAATTATGTTGCGGCAGAACGGATTAGGATCGAAAGCGCGGTCTGCCCAGGAGCGCCCAACACGACGGGTTCGGCGTTGCGGCGGCAACCTCGAGCGGCCGCTCCGGGCGGTTCCGGCGGCGACGAATCGCGGTCGGCTGCGACGGCTGTCACGTCCCCGGGGCTGAAATGGCCTTCGGCACGATGCCTTGAAACGCGCCCTAGCTGCGGCGTTACCTGGTTGTGACATAAAAACCGCTGGAACGGAATTTAAACATCTCCTTTCGGTAACGCCAGCGGTCCCGTTTTGAAAGGGCCGAGCCCCAGCTTTCGGCCGAATCTTGGAGCACGACTCATGCCTGTTTCACCCTCGCGCCGTATCCATTGCGCCATCGCCGCCGCAGCCGTCATCACCGCCGGCGTCGGATTCGGTACCGCCACCGCCAACGCCAATCCGGTCACCTCTGCGGCCACCCGCTACCAGGAGCCCGGCAACCTGCTCAAGGCGCTCGACATCGACGCGCTCACCGGCTCGGGATGGTCGAAGGTGGACAACACCACCGTCGAACCCGAGGAATCCTCCGAGGAAACCGAGCAAGCCGTCGAGCCTGTGGCCGAGCCCGCCCCGGCGCCTGTGGTCACCCCCGACGAGCTGGCGCGCATCGTGCCGGGCATCCCGCCCGAGAAGATCAACGAAGTCATCGCCCCGTTGAACGATGCGATGGTTCGCCACGGTATCGACAACCCGGTTCGTCAGGCGGCGTTCATCGCACAGCTCGCCGTCGAGTCCGATTCGTTCCGCACGTTCGAGGAGTACGCATCCGGTCGCGCCTACGAGGGCCGCGCCGACCTCGGCAATACCCAGCCGGGAGACGGCGAGCGGTACAAGGGTCGCGGCGCCATCCAGGTCACGGGTCGCCACAACTACCAGAAGTTGAGTGAGCACACCGGGGTGGACTTCGTTTCGCACCCCGAGCTGCTGGCTACCGGGGAAAACGCTTTCACCACCGCTGCCTGGTACTGGACCTCGCGCAACCTCAACGAGGTCGCGGACACGGCCGGAATCGTTCGGGTCTCCGAACTCGTCAACGGTGGGCACCACGCCCTGGATCGGCGGATCGCCGACTTCGAGCGCGGCCTGAACGTGCTGCTGCGGCCGTAACCTCACAGGACTCCCGGTCCTGGACCACCCGGCCGATCCGGCCCGCCCTTTTGCAGGGCGGGCCGGATCGTTTTCGTCGGGCCTAGACCGCTACGTCGAAGATCTGCCCGATTGCGTACGTCACCACCATTGCCAGTGCGCCCCCGAGCACGACGCGCACCACGGCTCGTCCGCGCCGGGCTCCCCCGAGCCACGCACTCGTCGTCCCGGTGATCGCCAGCGCGACGAGCACGGACGCGAACGTCACCGGAATCCGCACCCCGTCCGGCGCGAGCACGATGACCAGCAGCGGCACGAGCGCCCCGAGCGTGAACGACACCGCCGACGACAGCGCGGCGAGCCACGGATTGGCCAGTTCGGTCGGGTCGATCCTCAGTTCCACCTGCGCGTGCGCAGCGAGCGGATCCCGGGCGGTCATCTCCTCGGCCGCGGTCCGGGCCGTGCTCTCCGAGAGCCCCCAACTCTCGAGCAGATCCTCCAGCTCGGCCAGTTCGGCTTCCGGCATCACCTCGAGCTCGCGCCGTTCCGCGACCAATGCGGCCTGTTCGGTGTCGCGCTGAGTGCTCACCGAGACGTATTCACCGAGTGCCATCGACACGGCTCCCGCCGCGAGACCGGCGACACCGGCGGTCAGAATGGTCTGTTCCGTCGTCGTAGCTGCCGCGACGCCGACGACCAGGCCTGCGGTCGACACGATGCCGTCGTTCGCGCCCAGTACACCTGCGCGCAGCCAGTTGAGTTTGCCCGCCAAGGAGCCGCCGTGGGGTTCTGCGCCCTTGTGGCCTCCCGGCTCGCCCCCCTGCGACCGTGGTTCGGGCAACGACATGCCGTCAAGCTAACACCGTCCCGGGCCGAAGGATGAGCATTCGCTCTCCGTAAGCACCTCCTGCCGGCTCGCAGTGTGTGACGGTTGCGGGAGAGATCGCCGGCTCACCCGCCGAAGGCCACGCCCCGGCCCCTGTCTCGGACAATGCGGCGCGAGAGGACTGCGGCGCGAGAGGACACTGCCATGGCCAGCACCCGTATCGCGGTTACCGGATCCACCGGCAACATCGGCCGCGCTGTCGCCGCCCACCTCGACGAGACCGGGACCCGCATGCGTCTGGTGGTACGCGATCCTGCGCGCGCGCCGACCGGAGCCCGCGACGTCGTGCAGGCGTCCTACGGCGACCTCGAGGCCGCGACCGCCGCGTTACGCGGGGCGGACGTGCTGTTCATGGTCTCGGCATCCGAGAGCGCGGACCGTCTCACACAGCACCGCACCTTCGTCGACGCCGCGGCTGCCGCCGGGGTGCGGCACGTGGTCTACACGTCGTATCTCGGGGCCGCCCCCGACGCGACCTTCACGCTCGCCCGCGACCATTGGGCCACCGAGCAGTACCTGCGCGAGTCCGGGATGGCATGGACATTTCTGCGGGACTCCCTCTACCTCGACTTCCTGCCCACGCTCGCAGACGAGGACGGAGTGATTCGCGGCCCGGCCGGGGACGGCCGGGTGGGCGCTGTGGCACGAGCGGACATCGCGCGCAGCGCCGCCGCCGTGCTCGCGGGGGTCGATGCTCATGCCGGCCGGACCTATGACCTGACCGGTCCGGAAGCGATGACGCTGAGCGAGGTCGCGCGCACGATCACCGACGTGACGGGGCGGGCGACCACGTACGAGGAGGAAACGGTCGAGCAGGCGTACGCCTCGCGTCGCAAGTACAAGGCCCCCGCGTGGCAACTCGACGCGTGGGTCTCGACGTACACCGCGATCGCCGCCGGTGAGCTCGCCGCGGTGACCGACGCGGTCGAGCAGCTGACCGGCGCTGCGCCGCTGAGTCTCGCCGAACTCCTGGCCCCGGGTTCACACCAGGCCTAGGGAACCGGCCATGAGCGGCGAACCCGGCACCCTGTGGACGATCGGGCACTGGACATGCCCACCCGCCGTCCTGCTCGACACGCTTGCGACCGCGGACATCGACCTGGTGGTCGACGTACGCAAGATGCCCGGTTCGCGCCGCAGTCCGCACGTCGACGCCGACGCGATGACGTCATGGCTCGGCGATGCCGAGATCGGATACCTGCACCTGACCGAACTCGGTGGCCGGCGACCGAAACAGAAGGACATCGCCCCGCAGATCAACGCCGGGTGGCGGAACACGAGTTTCAAGAACTACGCCGACTACACGCTCACCCCCGCGTTCGAGACGGGGCTGGCGCATCTGAGCGACCTCGCCCACGACCACCGGGTCGCGATCATGTGCGCCGAGCCCATGCCGTGGCGTTGCCACCGCCTTCTGATCGCCAACACGTTGACCGCGCGGGGATGGACGGTGGTGCACCTGATGACCGGCGCGGCACCGAGGCACCACGTCCTCGGCGGGTGGGGGGCTGTACCGAAGGTCGGTGCCGACGGTGTCGTGACCTACCCCGACACTGGGTGAGACCCCGACACTGCGCTCGGACCGGCGCGCAAACGACGAGCACCGGAACGCGCCGATCCCTGATGGAACGCGACCGTCGTTGACAGACTTGTTCTGCCTCCAACCTTCGAAGGGAAGCCGGATGAGCGTCGTCAACCTCGGGAAGCAACACCCCGCCGCATACAAGCAACTGGTGAGTCTCAACGAGCAGGCCGAAGAAGCAGTCCGGCAGGCCGAGCTGGACCCGTTGCTCGCAGAACTGGTCAAGATCCGGATTTCACAGATCAACGGGTGCGCGTTCTGTCTGCGCATGCATACCCGCGACGCCGTCGAGAAGGGCGAGACCGGCGACCGGCTGGCGGTGGTGGCCGCGTGGTGGGAGTCGCAGTACTTCACATCCCAGGAGCGCGCGGCCCTCGCGCTGGCCGAACAGGTCACGCGGTTGCCGGTGCCGGACGCACACACCTGGGACGACGGGTCGCTCACGCCCGCGCAGGCGTCCGCAGTCGGCTGGCTCGCGGTCGTGATGAACGCGTGGAACCGGGTGGCGATCACCAGCGGTTATCCCGTCGGACCCTGAGCGTCCGGGTCCTGGCCGCTACGGACGGACAGCGGCCTCGACGTCCCGCACGAACCGGGTGGTCGCGTCGGCGAGTTCCGCGGGATGCGAACGAGGTGACCAGTGGCCCGCATCCAGCGGGTGCACGCGCAGATCGGTCACCCATCTGTCGGTGTCTTCGTACCCGACCGGCCGCACCGCCCGGTCCCGCAGATTCAGGACCAGCTGGACGGGAACCTCGGTCCGTCGCTCACGCGGACCGGCGAGCCGCCGGCGCAGATTGGCGCGATACAACTTCAGTCCGTGCGCCATGTCGTCGGGCAGGGTCGGCGCGACCGGCCCGATCGCCGCCGGGTCCGTCCGGTCGAAGAATCCGACGAAGGCAGGCCAGCGCCGGGCGAACCCTGCCCGCAGCACGAGCGCCGGCACTCCGGGGATCTGGAACAACAGGGTGTAGGACGAGGCCAGCGCCTGCTCGCCGGGTCCGAGGAGCCGCAACTCCCCTGCCCGCCGGCGCATCCACAGGCCCAGATGGTCCAGGTTCGGCCCCGATACCGAGGTGTACGACGCGATCCGTCCGGTGGCGATCGGCTCGCACACGGCTTCCCAGCACAGGACCGCACCCCAGTCGTGACCGAGCAGGTGGACCGGTTCGTCCGGGCTGACCGCGTCGATCACCGCGAACAGGTCGGCGGCGAGGTGCTCGAGCCGGTAGTCCTCCACCGCATCGGGGACGGTGGACTTCCCGGCGCCGCGATTGTCGAAGCGCACGATCCGGAAGGTGTCGGCGAGCAGCGGCGTCACCCGATCCCATAGAGCGTGCGTATCGGGCCAGCCGTGGACGAGGACGAGAGTCGGCCCGTCCGGGTTGCCTTCCTCCACGACGTGAAGCCGGGTCGGTCCGTTGGTGACGACACGACTGTTCATGTTCTCCCCCGATGTCGCGCAGCACTGGAAGTACGCATGGCGCCCAGATTAACGTGACGCGGAGTAATAAGTAACCTCGAGCGTTCGGCGCCTACGGGTTCATACGTGGGAAGCCGGTCCCGGGACGTGCCCGTCCTGCCGCGGACGCAGCATGCGCCAGGCGACGAGCGCGGACACGACCATCAGCGCGGCTCCGATCGCCGACGTAATCGTCACCCCACTGTCGAACGCGGATCCGGCGGCGGCCAGGAGGGCGTCGGCCTGCACCGCGGGCAGTGTCTCGGCCACTGCGTGCGCGCCGCCGAGCGTCTGTTGCGCGGCCGCCGCCTGCGCCGCATCGATCCCGGCCGGGACGGTGAAGTGGGACGTGTACGACGCCGTGAGAATCGAGCCGAGTACGGCGGTTCCGAGCACGGCACCCATCTCGTACGCGGTTTCCGACACCGCCGAGGCCGCGCCGGCCTTCGTCGGAGGCACGCTCGAGACGATCAGGTCGTTCGAAAGCGTCTCCGCCGCACCGATGCCCGCACCGAGCACGGCGAACGCGACGATGATCGGTGTGACGGCAGACGGCGAGGCCGTCAGGAACACGAGCCCGTAACCGATTGCGGACAGCAGAAGGGCCGCGACGATGATCGTCGACGGCCGGATCCACCGCACCAGCAGCACCACCGACATCCCGGCGACGACCATGACGGCCAGTCCCGGAACGAGAGCGATCCCGGCTTGCATCGGGCTGTGCCCGATGACGAGCTGCAGGTGCTGCGAGACGAAGAACAGGAAACCCACCAGCGAGAACACCGACAGCAGGTTGACGATGACGGCGCCCGAGAAGGCCGGTACCCGAAACAGCCGGACGTCGAGCATCGGGTCGCTCCGGTGCAGTTGCCGCCGAACGAAGAGCACCAGCGCGAGCACCCCCACTGCTGCGGGAACGAGCGCGGCGAGACCCATCCCGTCGCCGGCGAGGCGCTTGATCGCATAGACCAGCGGTGCCAGCGCGAGCATGGACAGTCCGATGCTCACCACGTCGACCCGGCCGGGATTCGGGTCCTTCGACTCGGGAACGAACATCGGTGCGAGCACGAGCAGCGGGATCAAGACGGGCACGGCGAGCAGGAACACCGAGCCCCACCACGCGTGCTCGAGCAGGAATCCGCCCACGATCGGGCCCAGTGCGGCGCCGGCTGCGAAGCACGACGCCCAGATCGCGATGGCGAAACGTCGCTGGTCGCCGTCGAGGAAGATGTTGCGCAACAACGACAGCGTGGACGGCATGAGCATCGCGCCGAAGAAACCGAGCGCACCGCGGGCGACGATCAGCAGTTCGGCGGACGGTGCATAGGCGGCCGCAACGGAGACGGCGGCGAATCCCGTCGAGCCGATGAGCAACAGGCGTCGGCGCCCGATCCGGTCACCGAGGCTGCCCATCGCGACGAGCAGACCGGCGAGCACCAGCGGGTAGATATCGATGATCCACAACTGCTGCGCTCCGGTGGGCTGCAGTGCCGACGAGATTTCGGGCAACGCGAAGGCCAGGACGGTGTTGTCCACGGAGACGAGCAGCACCGGAAGCATGAGCACCGCGAGCGCGGCCCATTCACGAGGACCTGCCTTGGCGCTCGGTGAGAGGTCGGGCGGGGAAACAGGGGTGGTGGACATGGATCTCGTGCTTTCGAAGTCAAGGCCGGAACGTTCGTTACTGTACCAGCTGGACGGTATAGTAACGAAGGTCGTAGGATCGCCTGGTGCCACCCCCACCTGCCGCCCGCACCAAACTTGTGGACGCATTCGTGTCGGTCCTCCTCGAACACGGTGAGCGCGCCGCCACCCTCGACGCGGTGGCGGCCGCCGCCGGCGTCTCCAAAGGCGGGCTCCTCTATCACTTCCCGTCGAAAGCGGCCCTGATCGAGGGTCTTGCCGAACATGTCGAACAGCTCGCCGCCGACGACGCCGAACTCATGCGCACAGCCCCGGAAGGTCCTGCCGCGTACTACATTCACACTTCGGTGTACGCCGACACCCCCATCGACCGAGCCATCATCGCGACCACCCGCCTGAGCCAGGGCGCGAACGAACGCGCCCGGCAGGCGCTGCACCGCATCCGGCAGGGCTGGCTGGACGTTCTCACCGACGCGCTCGAGGACCCCGCCGTCGCCCGAGCGGTGATGCTGATCGGCGACGGCCTGTACTACAACGCTGCGATGTCGGGAGAAACGAGCGAGACACCGCCCGAGGACGTGGACGAACTCCTCGAAGTCGTGCGACGCATGACCGACGGACGCGACTGATCAGCGACCCGCCGGTCCGCTCGATTTCGCCGGGAGACGGTGCAACTCGACGTCGCCCAGCGCACCGCCGTCGACCGTCGCGGTCATGTACGTGCAGTGCGGCTGTCTGCGCCGATCCGTGGGCGAGCCCGGATTGAGCAGGCGCAGACCGCCGGGAGCTGTGGTGTCCCATGGGATGTGGGAGTGACCGAACACCAGCACGTCCGTGTCGGGATACGCCACCTCCATGCGCTTGTCCCGGCCCGCCGAGGCGCCGGTCTCGTGCACCACCGCGAGACGAAGCCCGTCGAGCGTCACCCGCGCGACCTCCGGAAGCCGCTCCCGCAGGGCGGGTCCGTCGTTGTTCCCCCAGCATGCGACCAGGCGCCGTGCACGTTCTTCGAGGGCATCGAGCAGTCCGACGCCGATCCAGTCACCCGCGTGGACGACGATGTCGGCGCGGTCCACCTCGTCCCACACGACCGCGGGGAGCCCGCGTGCCCGCGCGGGGACGTGGGTGTCGGCCAGCAGCAACAACCTCATCGGCCCAGTGTGCCGCGCCCTGCTCGGCCATGCCGGTACTACCGCAGAGGAACACCCAGCAGCGCATCGACCGCGTCCGCGAACAGGCCGGGCGCCGACGCATCGTCGCCACCCTGCTCGACCGCGAACCGAGCCCAACCATCAAGGGCCGCAAGAGCCTTCGGGGTGTCGAGATCGTCGGCGAGATGCTGGCGCAGCCGCGCGATCGTGTCGTCGGCGGACTGCGCCGACTTCAGTGCCGCCGCCTGACGCCACAGCGCGAGCCGGGTGTGCGCGTCGGAAAGCACCTCGTCGGTCCAGGCCCGATCGGTGCGGTAGTGCCCGGAGAGCAGCCCGAGGCGGATCGCGGAGGGGTCGACGCCCTGCGCCCGCAGCTTGGAGACGAACACGAGGTTGCCGCGCGACTTGGACATCTTCTCGCCGTCGAGACCGATCATGCCGGTGTGGACGTAGTGCCGCGCGAAACGCCGATCACCGGTGACGGCTTCGGCGTGTGCGGAGGAGAACTCGTGGTGCGGGAAGATCAGGTCGCTGCCGCCACCCTGCACGTCGAAACCGCTGCCGATGCGGTTGAGGGCGATCGCCGCGCACTCGATGTGCCAGCCCGGGCGGCCGTCACCGAACGGTGACGGCCACGCCGGCTCTCCCGGCCGCTGCGCGCGCCACAGCAGCGCGTCGAGCGGATTGCGCTTGCCCGCACGGTCGGGATCGCCGCCGCGCTCGGCGAAGAACCGCATCATCGTGTCGTGGTCGTACCCGGATTCGTAGCCGAACTGCTCGGTGGCGTCCACCCGGAAGTACACGTCGGGGTACTCGGGATCGTCGACCGTGTAGGCGGCGCCCGATGCGACGAGCTTCTCGACGAGTTCGACGACCTCGTTCACCGATTCGACGGCGCCGATGTAGTCGCGGGGCGGCAGCACCCGGAGCGCTTCCATGTCTTCGCGGAAGAGCGCGGTCTCGCGCATTCCGAGGACCATCCAGTCCTCGCCGTCGCGCTCCGCGCGTTCGAACAGCGGATCGTCGACGTCGGTGACGTTCTGCACGTAATGCACGTCGTGTCCGGCGTCGCGCCAGATGCGATTGACGAGGTCGAAGGCCAGGTAGGTGGCTGCGTGCCCGAGGTGGGTGGCGTCGTACGGGGTGATGCCGCAGACGTACATCGTCGCGGTCGCGCCGGGTGTGACGGGGCGCACCGCACGATCCGCGGTGTCGAACAACCGCAACGGGGGCCCCTCACCGGGGACGGACGGGATCGCGACGTCGGACCAAGACTGCATGGATACGAGAGTAGTGGAGCGGCGCGACGCCCCTGCCGGGGCACCCGGCGGTCAGGATCTCAGAAGGCGGGCCACGGAATCCGGCGCTCGCCGAGCGGCCGGGGCATGACGGGATGCTCGAGGAGGGCCTCGATTCGCCGGCGCAGCGCCTCGACCTCGTCGGCGGTGATGTACTCGCGCAGCACGTCGGCGAATTCACCTTCGAGGCGGCGCGCGAGTTTGTCGAGGTCGGTGAGCAGTGCGGGGTCGATGGGGTCGCCGGCCCACCCCCACAGCACCGTCCGGAGCTTGTCGTCGCGGTGCAGGCAGATGCCGTGGTCGATCCCGTAGACGTTGCCGTCGACACCTTCGAGGGCGTGCCCGCCCTTGCGGTCGGCATTGTTGAGCACGAGATCGAGCACCGCCATCCGGTGCAGGCGCGGGTCGTCGGCATGGATGAGCAGGACGTCGTCACCGTCGAGGTCGCGGGCCCGGAGGATGGGCAGCCATCCCTCGGGCACAGGTCCGGCCGGGTAGAGATCGACCACGTCCAGCCGGTCGGCCGGGCCGTCGGATGGATCGCGGGTGTCGATCCAGCGTTGCACCATCCCCGGGCCGAACGGACCGTCGCGAAGCACCGTGAGCGGGATGACACCCCAGCCGAGCGCCTCACAGATCAGGTACGACGCGACCTCCCTGCCGGCGAGGGTGCCGTCCGGGAAATCCCACAGTGGCCGTTCGCCGCGCACGGGCTTGTAGACGCAGCGGACGACGGTGCCGCCGTAGCTCGCATCGCACACCAGCGTCGCGTTGCTGGCGTGGGCGATCTGACCGATGACGGTGAGTTCACCTTCGGTCAGAACGGTGCGCAGGTCGGCGACGGGGGTCACCGTCAGCTCTCCTCACCGAACCAGGACGCCGGATCGAAGCCGGGAGTACGCAGGTATCCGTTGGTGCGAATGCAGATGTGGCCGTCGCCGCCGATGGGCTCACCACACAGCGGGCACGGCGCGCGGCCTGCCGCGATCACCATGTCCGAGCGCGCGGCGAATTCGCGGGCCTGCACCGGGGTGAGGAACACCCGAACGGCGTCGGGGCCTTCCTCGGTGTCGTCGAGGACAACGGACTCGTCGAGTTCGGTGTCGGTGACGGCAAGCAACTCCACGACCACGGCCCCGGAGTCGGAGTCCCAGCCGAGGCCCATGGTGCCCACGCGGAATTCCGCTTCGATGGGTGTCACCAGCGGATCGATGTCGACGGGCAGTTCATCCGGTACCGCCGTGCCGAACCTGCGGTGCACCTCTTCGAGCAACAGGCCCATCCTGTCGGCCAGGATCTGCACCTGCTGCTTTTCCAGCAGGACGCTCACAATCCGGGACTCGTGCACGGCCTGCAGATAGAACACCCGGTCCCCCGGTTCACCGACGGTGCCGGCGATGAACCGGTCCGGAGTACGAAACACGTGTATCGCGCGAGCCATCGCACCTCCTCGAGTCAACCCACTCTGCCATGCCGGACATTCTCATTATCCGCCCGTATTCCCTTCGGGTTCTCCACCTGCGGATTCGTCGCCGTCGGCAGCACCGCCGGGTACCTCGCCGCCGGGTACCGACTTGGGAGCGGACGGCCCGGCGAGCCCGGACAGGTCCGAACCGGTGTCGTTGATGCGCAGCACGAACGGTCGCGTATCCGTGTACCGGACGACGGAGATCGACGCGGGTTCCGCGACGATCCGCTGGAATCCGTCGAGGTGGGTGGCGAGCGCATCGGCGAGGATCGACTTGATCACGTCGCCGTGCGTGCAGGCCACCCAGACGACGTCTTTGCCGTGCGCGTCGGCGAGGCGCCGGTCGTGTTCGCGGATCGCCGCGACCGCGCGGGCTTGCACCTGGGCCAGGCCCTCACCGTCGGGGAACACCGCCGCCGACGCGTGCTGCTGAACTACTTTCCACAGCGGCTCCTGCAGCAGGTCCTTCAGGGCCCGGCCGGTCCATCCGCCGTAGTCCACCTCCGCGAGCCGATCCTCGACCACCGGGGTCAGTCCGCGGTCGTGGCTCAACGGCTCCACGGTCTGCCGGCACCGGAGCAGCGGCGACCGCACGATCTCGGTGATCTCGAGCCCGGACAGCCGGGTGACGAGATTCTTCGCCTGGATGTGGCCGACCTCGTCGAGTTCGACACCCGGGGTACGGCCGGCCAGGACATGCGAGGTGTTGGCCGTCGATCGTCCGTGGCGCAGCAGGATTACCGTCATGGATCCAGCCTAGAGGCCGCGCCACGCGGCGTCGCCGCAGACAGTCGGCGGGTCACCGGCCGATCACGTCGCAGAGATCACGCCGGTGCCGAGTAGCCCGAGCACCACGACGCCGAGCGCGACGCGGTAACCGACGAACCAGTACATCGAGTGGTTGACGAGGAACCTGAGCAGCCAGGCGATGGCCGCGTAACCGACAGCGAACGCTATGAGGGTAGCGACGAGCAACTGCGGTCCGGATGCGTTGAGTCCCTCTCCGACCGGCTCGAATGCGTCGGGCAGGCTGAACAGACCCGACGCGACGACCGCGGGAATCGCGAGCAGGAACGAATACCGGGCCGCGGCTTCTCGGGTGAGGCCGAGGAACAGGCCCGCCGAAATGGTGCCGCCGGAGCGCGAGACGCCGGGAATCAGCGCCAGCGCCTGCGCCGACCCCATGATCAGACCGTCCTTGAGGGTGAGCTGCTCGACGCCGCGACGCTGCTTGCCGAAGTACTCGGCTGCCGCGATCACGATCGAGAAGACGATGAGCATCGTCGCGACGAGCCAGAGGTTGCGGGCAACCGTGCGGATGTCGTCCTTGAAGACGATGCCGAGGATGCCGATGGGGATAGTGCCGAGAATGACGTACCAACCCATCTTGTAATCGTGGTCGGCGCGCCGCTCGCGGTTCACGAGCCCGCGGAACCAGGCCCGGACGATGCGCCAGATGTCGCGGGCGAAGTACACGAACACCGCGGCTTCGGTGCCGAGCTGGGTCACCGCGGTGAACGATGCTCCGGCGTCCTCCCCGAAGAAGACCTCGGAGACGATGCGCATGTGACCGGACGACGACACGGGAAGAAACTCGGTCAGCCCCTGGACGATTCCGAGCACGATCGTCTGTAGCCAGGTCATCGATTCGCCGATCATGCGGAGACCTCCGTGTGCCCGGCCGAGCAGGAGAGGGCGCGGCGCTGGTTCCTCACTCGCGGAAGGCTACGTGGCAACGGTGCTCTCGGCGCGCCGGAACACCCTCGGTACGCCTCGGCACTAGGCTTGCCACCCGGGGAGCGCGGTGCGGTACCGCACGATCCCGATGCCGGGGAGGTAGTGCGGTCGCTATGGAATACAGGACTGTCGGTTCGAGCGGGTTGCGCGTGTCGCGGCTCGGCTTGGGCACTTTGACGTGGGGTCGCGGCACCGATGGGGACGAGGCGGCGGCGCAGCTGTCGGCTTTCGTCGACGCCGGGGGCACGCTCGTCGATACGTCTCCGGCCTACGGCGACGGGGTGTCGCAGCGCATCCTCGCGGAACTGCTCGACGACGTCGTCCCCCGGGACGAACTCGTATTGTCCGGTAGCTCGGGCATCGACACGACCAAGATCGGGTCCGGGCGCGTCGACTGTTCGCGCGGCGGGTTGCTCACCCAGCTCGATACGACGCTGCGGGAACTCGGAACCGACCACCTCGATGTGTGGCAGGTCGCGACGTGGGATCCGCACACTCCGATCGAAGAAGTCGCCTCCGCACTCGAGTTCGCGGTCGCGAGCGGTCGCGTCCGGTATGTCGGGGTGCGCGGTTACCTCGGATGGCAACTGGCGACCGCCGCTGCGGCGGCACGGCGACCGGCCCCGATGGTGTGTACGCAGGTCGAGTATTCGTTGCTCGCGCGCGGCGTCGAGGAGGAACTGGTCCCGGCCGCGGCCCATCACGGTGTCGGAGTGTTCGCGGCGGTGCCCCTGGCCGGCGGCGTGCTGACCGGCAAGTATCGATCGGGAATGCCGGCGGATTCGCGCGGCGCGGACGAGGTGCACGCCGAGGAAGTGCGTCGCTACCTCACCGAATCCGCGGTACGCGTGGTCGATGCGGTGGCAACGGCAGCGGACGGGCTGGGAACGTCGCCGCTCGCGGTGGCGCTGGCGTGGGTCCGGGACCGGCCGCAGGTGGCATCCACTCTGGTGGGTGCGCGCGACCTGGCACAGCTCACCGGGGTGCTCGTGGCCGAAGAGCTCGCGCTGCCGCCGGCAATCGCTGCCGCGCTCGACGATGTGAGCGCATAACCGGCTGCATCGCCCTCGCCGAATCAGCAAAGGTTAGGCTACCCTCTCCGTAGGTAGGATCATTCGGAATGCAGGGAGGTCGGCCGATGGCCGCAATCGAGGTCGCCGGATTCGCCGAGCGCATCAAGATCGATACACAGCAGGCGCACCGGGACACCGAGAACTCCGTGTTCGTCTCCGAACTGCTCGCCGGCACGCTCACCGCCGAAGCCCACGCCGAATTGATCGCGCAGTCGTGGTTCCTCTACGACGCGCTCGAACGCATCGGCCGCACCTACACCGCCGATCCGATCGTCGGGCCGCTGCTCTCGGACGACCTGCTTCGTATCCCTGCCCTCGAAGCCGACCTCGACTTCCTGATCGGCCACGACTGGCGCAGCCGGATCACTCCCCTCCCCGCGACCACCGCGTACGTCCAGCGTCTCGAGCAGGTAGCGGCGTCCTCGCCGGAAGCGTTCGTCGCCCACCATTACCTGCGCTACCTCGGTGACCTGTCCGGCGGACAGATCATCCGCCGGATGCTCGAGCGTGCCTACGGCTACGAACGGGACGGTCTGCGGTTCTACATCTTCGACGCCATCCCCAAGCCCAAGCCGTTCAAGGACGCCTACCGCGCCACCCTGGATGCCGCCCCGCTCGACAGCGACCAGCAGCAGGCAGTGATCGACGAGACAATCCTCGCCTACGGCCTCAACCGTGCGCTGTTCGAGGACCTTGCTGCACGCATCGACCGCTACCGGGTTCGGGCCTGACGATGCTCGTCTCGCCCCGCACGACGCTGACCGTGCTGCTGCTCGTAGTCGCCACCGCGTTCGCCGGTGCGTGTAGTTCACCCGCCGGAGACGGCCCGTCCAGTTCCGATGCGACAGGTCACCGCACCGCCGTGGTCGACGACCGCAACCCCCGTCCGATCGGAGCAACCCCGTCGCCGACCCTGCCCGCCACCGTGCGCGGCGCCGACGGCGTGGATGTCACCGTCACCGACGTCTCCCGGATCGTCGTCGCGGACCGCTCCGGAACCCTCGCCCAGACCGTGCACTCACTGGGTCTCGGCGGCAACATCGTCGGGCGGTCGACCGCGATTTTCCCTGCCGGCGAACACATTCCCAACGTGACGCCGGGCGGCCACAGCCTCAACGCGGAAGCCGTCCTCGCGTTGAGCCCGACGGTCGTGCTCACCGACACCTCCATCGGCCCGCTCGCGGTGCAGGAACAGATCCGCGCAACCGGAGTGCCGGTGGTGTTCGTCGACCCCGAGCGCAACCTCGACACCGTCGCCCCCGGCATCGAGATGGTCGCCGCAGCCCTCGGCGTGCCCGAAGCCGGCGCGGCGCTGACCCGGCGCACTCTCGACGAGATCACCGCGGCACGCGACTCCGTCCCGTCCGACCATCCCGATCTCACCGTCGCGTTCCTGTACCTGCGGGGTTCGGCGATCAAAATGCTCGGCGGACCGGGATCGGGCGCAGATGCCCTGGTCGCCGCCGCGGGCGCACGCGACGCCGGCATCCTCGCCGGCCTCGAATCCCAGTTCGTGCCCATCACCAGTGAGGCGATGATCGCGTCCTCACCCGATGTCATCCTGATCATGACGCACAGTCTCGAATCCGTCGGTGGCCCCGACGGTCTCGCAGCCCTTCCGGGCGTGGCGCAAACGCCCGCCGGTAAGACGCAGAACATCGTCGACATGGACGATTCGGTGTTGCTCAGTTTCGGACCCGACACCGGAAAAGTGCTCGGGGCACTCGTCGAAGCGCTGTACCGGACGGATACCGCATGACCGCGGGTCGCCCCGGCGGCCCCCTCAGCGGCACCGCCGACGATCCGGTGGCCCCCGGCGGGACGGTCGAGAAAGCAGGCATCGGACGCACCACGATGGTCTTCGTGGGCCTCGGCGCAGCACTGCTGATCCTCGCTGTCGTGTCCGCATGTCTCGGGCAGGTGCCCACAAGTCCCGCGGAAGTGGTCGGAAGCCTGCTGCACCGCATCGGTCTGGACCTCGGGTCGATGCCCGCGCATCCCGCCGGCGAAGTGACGCTGTGGGAGGTGCGGTTCCCGCGCGTGGCGCTCGCCATGCTGGTCGGGGCGGCGCTCGGCTGCTCCGGGGCGCTTCTGCAGGGCATCTTCGCCAATCCCCTCGCCGAACCCGGCGTGATCGGGGTGTCCTCCGGAGCCGCGGTAGGCGCGTCCGCGGTCATCGTGCTCGGCGGCGCGTTCACCTCCGGATGGTCACTCGCGTGGGCGGCACTGCTCTCCGGTCTGGTCACCACCGCGCTCGTCTACATGCTGTCGCGTTCCGACGGACGTACCGAGGTCGTCACCGTCATCCTCACCGGGGTCGCAGTCAACGCCGTCGCCGGAGGTCTCATCGCCTTCTTCACCTTCGTCGCCGATCCCGCCGCCCGCGACCAGATCGTCTTCTGGCAACTCGGCAGCCTCGGCGGGGCCACCTGGGACACCGTCTCCGTGGTGGCGCCCCTGACCCTCGTGGGCGTCGCGGCCGCCGTCGTGCTGGCTCCCAAACTCGACCTCCTCGCGCTCGGCGAAAACGTGGCCCGGCATCTCGGCGTCGAGGTCGAACGGGTCCGCCAGATCTCGATCGTCGTGGTGGCGGTGCTGGTCAGCGCCGCAGTCGCCTTCACGGGAATCATCATGTTCGTGGGTCTGGTGGTCCCCCACCTGATGCGCATGCTCCTCGGCCCGGCGCATCGCGTGCTCGTCTGCGCGAGCGTTCTGGCGGGCGCCGTCGTTCTCCTCGCAGCCGACCTGGGCGCGCGCACCCTCGTCGAGAACGCCGACCTGCCACTCGGGATGATCACGGCGCTGATCGGCGGTCCGGCCTTCTTCTGGATGTTGCGCCGCACCCGCGCCGAACAGGGGGGCTGGGCATGAGCCGGCTGCTGCACCGACGGGAGGACCGCGCGGTACCGGCACGATCCGGGCCCGGCACCACCACCGTGCGCGCCACCGGGGTACGGCTGAGCCGGGGCACCCGGGAGATCCTCCGCGGCGTCGACCTCGAGGTGCGGGTCGGTGAGGTGCTCGCGCTCGTCGGCCCCAACGGTGCCGGCAAATCCACCCTGCTCGCCGCACTGACCGGTGACCTCCCGATCAGTGGCGGACGCATCGAGGTCGACGGACGACCGCTCGCCGACTGGTCTGCACTGGCGCTTGCCCGCAGGCGCGCGGTGCTGCCGCAGCACCATGCCGTCGGTTTCCCGTTCACCGCCCGGCAGGTGGTGCGCATGGGCCGTGCGGCATGGTCGCGCACCCCGCGGCAGGACGACGACGACCGGATCGTCGCGGACGCCTTCGCCACCTGCGACGTCACGCACCTCGCCGACCGGCCTTTTCCTGCGCTCTCGGGCGGCGAACGGGCCCGGGTCGCGCTCGCGCGGGTACTCGCCCAGGACACCGAAACGTTGTTGCTCGACGAGCCCACGGCAGCCCTCGACATCGGCCATCAGGAATCGGTGATGCAGGTCGTGCGGGATCGCGCCGACCGAGGTCACGCTGTCGTGGTGGTCCTGCACGACCTCGGCCTGGCAGCCGCCTACGCGGACCGGATCTGCGTGCTCGAGAACGGCCGGATCGCGGCCGACGGTCCACCCGCCGCGGTCCTGACCGAAGACCTCCTGGCGAGGGTCTACAACTATCAGGTTCGCGTGACGCAGCATCCGGAAACCGGGACTCCGCTCGTGCTCCCGCGGCGCGCCGGCACATCCTCCGGGATGTGAGCCGGGCGTCACAGGCACCGCGATCGCCCCGAGCCGGGTGCGGCGAGGCAACGGCGATCAGGAACACTGGAAGCAACGCGCCGCCGCGGAACGTGTCGGCGCGTGAAGCGACGCGACGACGAGGAGCGAGAACGATGGGCAGACCGGGTATCCGTGGGACCGCGCTGGTGTGGGGAGTCGCGGTGGCGGTACTCGCCGGCTGCTCGTCGGAGAATGCGTCCGACACGATCCAGACCATCGAACCCGCCACCCCCGCGTCCGCCCCCAGCGTGGCACCCGAGGCCGCCGGCAACGTTCGCCCGTTCGACTACCGGGTCGATGCCCTGATCGTCCAGCCCGACACCGGCACGTTGGTCGCCCTCGCCGACGACGGAGCCCGTCTGCTTCTGCTCGACGACGGCGCCGCCGAACCCCGCGTCGTGGACCTTCCTGCCGAGGCGGCGACCGTGGTCGCCGGACGGGACGGCACCGTGCTCGCACCCGGGTCCGGCGTCGTGGCGCAGGTCGACACCACCGACGGTGCGGTCACCGAAGTTTCCGTGGACGCCGACGCACTCTCGGCTGCGGTCCTGAGCGACGGCCGGTGGGCGGTGGGCACGGCCGACGGCCGGGTCCTGGTCGTCGCGCCGGGCACCGGCGAGGTCGAAGAGACCATCTCGGGACTCGCCTCGACCGACCTGATCGCCGTCAGCGGCGACTCGGTCGCCGCTCTCGACCGCAGACAGACCTCGCTCACCTCGGTCGATATCGAGGACGCGCATCTGGGTGCGGCGTTGCGGGCCGGACGCGGCGCGACGCAGCTGGCCACCGATCCGTACGGGCGCGTACTCGTCACCGATACGACCGGCGAGGAACTGCTCGTCTACACCATCGACTCGCTCATCCTGCGGCAGCGCTACCCCGTCGGCCCCGCTCCGTACGCTGTTACCTACGACGAACAGCGTGATCTGGTATGGGTGACGTTGACCGGAAGCAACGAGGTGGTGGGCTACGATCTGTCGACCGGGACCGCGGAGGAACGCCATCGTTTCGCGACCGTGCGACAGCCGAATTCGGTTGCCGTCGACCCGGCTGATGGGACGCTGGTGATCGCCTCGGCGACCGGCGACGGACTGCAGAGGATCCCGATCGAAGGGTAGAGATGGCAAACGAGCGATTCAGCCGGTTCACCCGACTCCCCGTCGACTGGGACACCAGTAACGACGAATACGAATACGCACCGCTGCGGCTCCCGCGCGACGTGTCGCGGGTGAGTGCGTCGCTTCGCCTGGCGATCTCCGCCGAGTTCCACGGCTGGGAGTTGACGCGCCTGCGGCTCTATCCCGACGGCAGTCGCCGGGTGTTGCTGCGTCGCCGCAAGACCGGCCAACCTGTTCCCCACCCCACTGTCCGCTGATCCGAACCCCGGCCGCCGCCGGGCCCGCAGGGAGTTGTCCGTGTACCGCTTGCTTCTTCGGCTGATGTTCCTTCTCCCCCCGGAACGTGCGCACCACCTCGCGTTCTTCGCGATGCGTCTGGTGACGCGGTTCGCGCCCACCCGGGCACTCGTCTCGAAGGTTCTCGTCACCGACGACCCGATCCTGCGCAACACCGTCGCAGGGGTGGACTTCCCGGCGCCGCTCGGGCTCGCTGCCGGTTTCGACAAGGACGCCACGGGTGTGGACGTATGGGGTCCGCTGGGCTTCGGATTCGCTGAAATCGGCACTGTCACCGCGCAGGCACAACCCGGCAATCCGGTGCCCCGGCTCTTCCGGCTCCCCGCGGATCGTGCGCTGGTCAACCGAATGGGCTTCAACAACCACGGCGCAGGTGAGGCCGCCAACCGGCTCCGGCAGCGCCGCCGCACCGTCCCGATCGGCGCAAACATCGGCAAGACGAAGGTCGTGCCCGCAGAGGACGCGACCGCCGACTACACCGAGAGCGCGCGCCTGCTCGGGCCACTCGCCGACTTCCTCGTCGTCAACGTCTCGTCCCCGAACACTCCCGGACTTCGCGACCTGCAGGCCGTCGCGTCCCTGCGCCCACTGCTCGCTGCCGTCCTCGAGACCGTGACGGTGCCGGTGTTCGTGAAGATCGCGCCGGACCTGTCGGACGACGACATCGACGCCGTCGCCGATCTCGCGCTCGAACTGGGACTTGCCGGCATCGTCGCCACCAATACCACCATCCGCCGCGACGGTCTCCGCACCGACCGGGCGCGCATCGACGAGATCGGCGCCGGCGGTCTGTCGGGCCCCCCGGTGGCGGCTCGCTCGCTCGAGGTTCTGCAACGGCTCCACCATCGCGTCGGTGACCGTCTCGTGATCGTGTCCGTCGGCGGCATCGAAACCGCGGAGCAGGCGTGGGAACGCATCCTCGCGGGAGCCTCACTGGTGCAGGGCTACACCGGGTTCATCTACGGCGGCGGCCTGTGGGCACGCCGCATCAACAAAGGCATCGCGCGCAAACTGCGTGCCCACGGCTACCGGTCGATCGCCGATGCCGTCGGCGCCGGAGCCCGGGTGTAGCCCCCGGCGGAACCGTCACGGCGGGTGACATCGCAGCACATCACGTGCCTCGACGTCACCCGCCGTTGTAGATCTAGGCGACCTCGTAGGTCCCGGTGAGAAGTCCGCGCGCGATGGCGTGGCCGAAGACGTTGAAGCCGAGGAACGCCGGGCTCGAATCGGCCGTGACACCATCGAGAACGTCGACGTCGAGTGCGTGCACCGCGACGATGTAGCGGTGGTAGCCGTGACCGGCCGGAGGCGCAGCGCCGATGAATCCGTGCGCGCCGCCGTCGTGACGGAGCGTCACAGCCGACTCGGGCAGCCCCGGCGCTCCGGGAGTCCCGGCGCCCGTGGGCAACTCGGTGACAGTGACCGGAATGTTCGCGACAGCCCAATGCCAGAATCCCGAACCGGTGGGCGCATCCGGGTCGAACACCGTGACGACGAAACTCTTGGTCTCCGCCGGAAACCCGGACCAGGACAGCTGCGGCGAGACGTCACCGCCGCCGGGGATCCCGAACGCTCCGCTCGCCTGAGGAAGTTTCCATTCCTCACCCTCGGCGAAGTCTTCGCTGGTGACCTCGAACGTCGGCAACGCGGGCAGGAACTTGTACGGGTCGTAATCGAAGGCCATACCGGTCCTTTCGTGATCGGGATACAACTGGGTCAGGCGTGCATGAGGAAGTGTTCCATGACGCGGGTGCCGAAGTGCAGTGCGTCGACGGGGACACGCTCGTCCACCCCGTGGAACAGAGCAGCGAAGTCCAGGTCGGGCGGCAACTGCAGAGGCGCGAAGCCGAAGCACCGGATACCCAGTCGCGCGAACGCCTTCGCGTCGGTCCCGGCGGAGAGCATGTACGGCACGGTGCGCCCGATGGGGTCGTGCGCGAGGATCGCAGCGTTCATCGCGTCCACGAGATCGCCGTCGAAGGTGGTTTCGTACGACTCGAGGCTCGTGATCCATTCACGCGTGACGTTCGGCCCGATCAATTCGTCCACGGTGCGTTCGAATTCGGCGAGGCGGCCGGGGAGAATTCGGCAGTCGACCATCGCATGCGCGGTCCGGGGGATCACGTTGGCCTTGTAACCCGCGTCCAGCATGGTCGGGTTCGCCGTGTCGCGCAGGGTCGCGCCGACGATCCGGGCGATCGACCCGAGCTTCGCGAGGGTGCCGTCGAGGTCCGGGGACGACGGATCGAGGTCGAGTCCGGTCTCCTCCCCCACCACAGCCAGGAACTCCGCGACCGAATCGTTGACGACGAGCGGGAACGTGTGGGATCCCAGTCGGGCGACGGCTTGCGAGAGGACGGTGACGGCGTTGTCCTCGTGGAGGAACGAACCGTGGCCCGCGACACCGGTTGCGGTCAGCCGCAGCCAGCCCATTCCCTTCTCTGCCGTCTCGACCATGTAGAGGCGGCGTTCGCTGCCGTCGGGACGCGGGACGGTGAGCGAGAAGCCGCCCACTTCCCCGACGGCCTCGGTGACGCCGTCGAACAGGTCGGGCCGGTGTTCGACGAGCCACTGCGACCCGTACTTGCCGCCGGCCTCCTCGTCGGCGAGGAAGGCGAACACGAGATCGCGGGGAGGAACGATGTTCTCGGCTTTGAAGTACCGCGCGACCGCGATCATCATGCCGACCATGTCTTTCATGTCGACCGCGCCGCGCCCCCAGACGTAGCCGTTCTCCACGGCACCGGAGAACGGGTGCACGCTCCAGTCGGCGGGTTCGGCCGGCACGACGTCGAGGTGCCCGTGCAGCAGCAGCGCACCGCGGGCAGGGTCGGCGCCCGCGAGACGAGCGAAGACGTTGCCGCGACCCGGCGCACCGGACTCGACGTAGACGGTCTCGTACCCCACCTCTTCGAGCAGCGAGGCCACCCATTCGGCACACTCGCGCTCGCCGCGGGTGGTCGCGGGATCGCCGGTGTTGGACGTGTCGAAACGGATCAACCGGGAGACGAGGTCGACGACCTCCGACTCTGCCCGGGAGGGACGGTGAGCACTCGGATGTGTGGCCATGCATGCATGTCTACCATTGCCCCGGTCCTGGATCAGTGCAGGTGAGGGTGCCGATTTGGGGCGGGCGCCTCGGTGGGATAGTCTTTCACAGCACCCGCCGGAGCGGGCGCAAGCATGAGTCCGAGTGGCGGAATGGCAGACGCGCTAGCTTGAGGTGCTAGTGTCCTATTAACGGACGTGGGGGTTCAAGTCCCCCCTCGGACACTCTGCGTTGAGACAGACGATGAAGGCCCCGAACCGCAAGGTTCGGGGCCTTTGTCGTGGGGCCGGCAGCTCCCGTTCGTGGCTCCCGATCGGCCCCGACGGCCGTTCCTCCGCGATGTCGAGGCGTTTTGGGAATCGGCCCCGGCATGCGCTACTGTTTCTTCAGCGCCCGCGGGAGCGGGTGCTACCGGCATGTCCCTCGTGGACGTCGGTCCGAGTGGCGGAATGGCAGACGCGCTAGCTTGAGGTGCTAGTGTCCTATTAACGGACGTGGGGGTTCAAGTCCCC